>CALLUO010000011.1 GCA_938010425.1 uncultured Elioraea sp. | reverse complement strand
ACGAGCGCCCCCGTTCGCGCAGAAGAGTGTCCTCGGGAGAGGTCGCCTCCGCCGTGTCTCTGTTCTCCGGCGTCGTCTCGCCAGCACTCACGCCCGGCAGGCCTCAAAGCCGCGACGAAGCTCAGGCCGGCTGAGATTGCGACCGATGAACACCATGCGCGACGTCCGCTCCTCGTCCTCGCCCCACGGGGTGATGAAATCGCCATCCGTAATCATGTGCACCGCTTGAAAAGCGAAGCGACGCGGTTCGCCGGGAAACGCGAGAATGCCCTTGCTTCGCAACAGATCAGGCCCCTTGCGTGCGAGAAGGTCGGTGATCCAGCCCTCGAAACGACCAGGGTCGACCTCGCCGCGAATCGCGACCGAAACGGAGGTCACGCCCGCATCGTGCTCATGCGCGTCCGCCTCGTCGGCGAGGAAATTGGGCATCCGTTCGAGGACGCGTGCAAGCGAGAAGGCGTTGCGATCAAGCACCACCTCGAGCGGCACGCGCGATCGTTCCGCCCGATGCAGCTCAGCCGCAGGGTTGATGGCGCGGATGCGACGCTCGACCTCTGCCAATTGCTCAGCCGAAACGAGATCAGTCTTGTTCACCACAATCACATCGCCGAACGCGACCTGCTTCTCGGCCTCTGGCGCGTCTGCGAGGCGGGCGAGAAAATGCTTGGCGTCGACCACAGTGATGATCGCGTCGAGCTTTGCAGAGCTGCGCACGTCCTCATCGACGAAGAAAGTCTGCGCCACCGGGGCTGGGTCTGCCAGACCAGTCGTTTCGACAACGATGCGTTCAAACCGGTCTCGCCGCTTCATCAGCCCCCCGATGATGCGGATCAGGTCGCCGCGCACAGAACAGCAGATGCAGCCGTTGTTCATCTCGAACACTTCCTCGTCTGAGCCGATGACGAGGTCGTTGTCGACACCGAGTTCGCCAAACTCGTTGACGACGACAGCGATGCGCTTGCCGTGGGTTTCAGAAAGGATGCGGTTGAGCAAGGTAGTCTTCCCGGCACCGAGAAAGCCAGTCAACACGGTGACGGGGACTAAAGGTCGTGCGGTAGCGATCATGATAGGGTGTTCCGATCGACGAGCCGAGTACGCGTAGCCCGGGTTCTAGCCGGCTCACGCCCAAGCGCCAAACGGCAGCCTGCCTACGACCAGGTCATTCTGTGGCGCGTCTTCTAGAACGGCAAACCTGATGACTGCGCCGACGTTGCAGAAGAGCGCCAGCACGCTGAGCTCAGCCCCAGCGTGTCCCACGCGGGGGGTGGAAGGAGGAAGGGCCGATCACGTCCGCGCAGCGAGCGCTCCCGCAGCGGGCACGGAACGGCAGCGGCCCAGGGCACGCAGGGTCTCCATCACCACGCGGCGGAGTACCGCCAGGTCCTGGTCGCCACGACGCACGCTCGCTACGGCCTCGGCCAACCGCGCCGCACCGAAGGGCTCAAGCGCGGCGGACAGGCGGCCCAGTGCGGCGTCGAGACGCGCCAGGTCCTGAGTCGCTGCCGCCGCTTCCGCCTCTGTTAACGCCGCTTCAGCCTCCGCATCGGCCTCGGCGACCACAGACTCAAACCCCTCGACCGATAACGTGGAGCGCAAGAGGGCGACAGCGACATGATCGATCACGGGCGCGGGTGACCGTTGCACAGCGGTTGCCTCGCCACCTGCCACCCGGCTCAAAGCCGCGAGGAGTTCCGCCGTCGAAATAGGCTTCTCGATCACGTCGGCCATACCAGCGGCGAGGAGTGAGTCCCTTTCCCAAGCCGCAGACTGAGCCGTGACGGCGACGATGGGCACCCTGCCAGCGGGCGGCGGCAGGGAGCGGATCAGCCGGACAGCCGCGACCCCGTCAACACCCGGCATGTGCACGTCCATCAGCACGACGTCGATGCCGCCACCGGCGAGACGGGCCAGTGCTGTTTCGGCATCGGCCGCGGTTTCGCAGCAATGCCCGTGGCGCTCAAGCAAAACGGCCAGAAGCTCCCGGTTCGCTGGGACGTCGTCGACGGCCAGCACGCGCAAGCCTGAACGGGCGGAGGAGACGTCCTCCTCACCCTCTGCTGGGAAGAAAGGCAGCAGGAGCTTGATCTGCTCCGCCCGTCCGGCGGTTGGGCGAACGCGCAGCAATCGCCCGCCGAGGGCGTGCACCATCAGTGCCGCCGCACCCGCCCCCGGCACGACCTCGCCAGGGTCGAGCGGCTCGAACAGCGCCTCTCCCCCCTCGCCGATTGTTACCGCAAGACCGTCCGGCTCAGCCGCGAGCAGAACGCGCTGCGGCGCGGACCCTGCCAAAGCGGAAGCGCGGAGCAAAGCACGCACCAGTGCCGCGAGGCGGGCAGGGTCGCCACGCCAAAGCCGTGGCATGCCCTCCTCCCTGTGCACTGGCACCAGAGGGGCCCCCCGCTCGCTGAGCGCCTGCCGCAACAGCCGGTGCGGATCGAACGGGATTTGCTGCACCGCGCACTCCCCCGACTGGAGAAGAGCAGCCTCGGCGAGAAGTTCTGCTGTCGCGAGGGCTGTCTCAGCACTCTCTCGGCTCGCCCGCAGGGGCTCGGCTGCCGCACCGTCCGCCCCGACGAGTAGGCCAAGCCGGCCGAGGGTGCGGTGCAAGCTCGCGGCGAGGTCGCGCCCCGCCTGCGCGACCAGAAGAGGATCGATCCCGCCGGCAGACGGCTGCCCGACCGCCGCGGCTGCGCCGGCATGGCCCACCCCCGGCCCTGCACGAAGGACGAGAAGGAGCAGGCCGCCGAGCAGACCGGCGAGCGCCAAGCAGGCGATGACCATGCGGTCAGCTTGGCGCAGCGCGCGCGTACGCTGGACGATCTCCAGCCGTTGCCAGGCAACCGCGCTGTCAACCAGGTCAGACACGGGATCACGCAGTGGCGCAAGCTGCGCCACGAGGGCGGACAATACCTCCGGCGAAGCGCCCTCCTCGCCCAACCGCAGGGCCACCTCTAAGGCTTGAGTTTCGGCGCGGAAGGTGCGCAGCTGATCGATCGTCGCGGCGAACCCCGGCAAATCATTGAACAACGCGCGCTCGTCCTCCCGCTCAAGGCGCGCGATGGCCTCGTGGAAGGCGCTGAGATCGTCCGCCAGCCGTGACCGCTTGGCAGCGCCTGCTAGGACCTCGAGGGCGGATAGGGTCAACCGCTCATGCGCCAGCGACAGGCCTGCCGCGATGCGCGGTGCGTGGTCCATCGCGCGCAGAATCAGCGGCTCGAGCGATCGTTCGCGGACGAATGAGGCGGCTAAAGCGATCGCGATCAACGCGACCAGCCCGGCGGCCAGGCCCACGCGCCATCGCCAAAGGCGGGAGAGGAGCATCGTGAGCCCCTTCATCCGAATCATCTCCGACCGCGTCAGGCCGGCTCCGCCCGAATGGCGCGATCCAGTGTCTCGACCATGCGGTCGATCTGCGGGCGTTCGATAATAAGCGGTGGAGAGAGCGCAATCGTATCGCCGGTGACACGAACGAGCAAGCCCCCCTCGAAGCAGCGCTGCAGCACCGCAGCCCCCCGCTCGCCTGGCCTGCCCTCACGCGGGGCGAGCTCGATCCCCGCTATGATGCCGATGTCGCGCACATCGACGACACCCGGAGCGGTGTCGAGCTCGTGCACGCGTGCGCGCCAATAGGGCTCAAGGTCGCGCGCACGTCCGGCGAGATCCTCCTCGCGGTGGATGGTGATCGCTGCGATCGCCGCTGCGCACGCCAGAGGGTGGCCCGAATAGGTATAGCCGTGGAAGAGCTCGATGCCAGCAGGTGCCCCGTGCACGATGGTGTCGTGAATCTCGGCCGTCACTGCCACCGCTCCCATCGGTACCGCAGCGTTGGTCAGGCCCTTGGCCATGGTGAGAATGTCCGGCCGCACACCGAACCGATCCGCCGCAAAGGGAGCACCAAGCCGCGAGAAGCCGGTTATCACCTCATCAAAGATCAGCAGAATGCCGTGCCTCGTGCACAGCTCGCGCAGTCTCTGCAGGTAACCGCGCGGAGGTACGAGGACCCCCGTCGAGCCTGCGACCGGCTCGACGATAACAGCAGCGATGGTGTCGCCGTGCAGCCGGACGAGATCCTCGAGCGCGTCGGCAAGATGCGCGCCGTGCTCAGGTTCGCCGCGCGCGAAACGATTTACCTGCGGCAGATGCGTGTGCGGCAGGTGATCGACGAAGGGGAGCTGCGCCCCGAACTGGCGTCGGTTGGCGACGATCCCGCCCACGCTCATCCCGCCGAAGCCTGAGCCGTGGTAACCGCGTTCGCGTCCGATCAGGCGCACGCGCTGACCTTCCCCGCGCGCGCGATGGTAGGCAAGCGCGATCTTCAGCGCTGTGTCCGCCGCCTCGCTGCCCGAGTTGGTCCAGAACACGTGCGGCACATGATCAGGCAGGAAGGCAGCGAGAGCGTTGGCCGCCTCAAAGGCAATCGGGTGGCCCATCTGGAAAGTAGGCGCGAAATCCATCGCATCCGCTTGGCGTTTGATCGCCTCCGCGATCTCCCGCCGACCGTGCCCTGCGTTGACGCACCAGAGCCCTGCCGTGCCGTCGAGGATTTCGCGTCCCTCCGGCGTGTAGTAGACCATGCCCTCGGCCCGCGCGAGCAGGCGCGGGTTCGCCTTGAAGGCGCGGTTGGCGGTAAAGGGCATCCAGAAGGCGGAAAGATCGTTCGGGCGGAAGGAGACGGTCATGGCATGACCTCCGGGTTCCGGCCGCACCGTGCCACTCGTGCCCTTTCGCGACAAGGGCGAGGCGGGTGGCAGCGGCCAGGCCTCCGTGGCATGGTCCGTGCGTTCTGAAGGAGATGGCCTGCATGGCGGACGGCACGCTGTGGATCGGCACCCGCACCTTCTCCTCCTGGTCGCTGCGCGGATGGCTCGCCGTGCGGCTCGCCGGGCTTGCGGTGGATGAGGTCGTGATCCCGCTCGATCAGCCAGACACGGCGGCGCGCATTGCGGAGGTGTCCCCGTCCGGGAAGGTTCCCTGTCTCGCCTATCGCGGCGCACTGGTATGGGACAGTCTCGCCATCGCCGAACTCTGCGCGGAATTGGCACCTGGGCTGTGGCCGTCGGAGCTACGGGCACGGGCACACGCGCGGGCGATCGTGGCCGAGATGCACGCAGGTTTTCACGGGCTGCGATCAGCGATGTGGATGAACCTTGACGCGGGCTTCGCACAACAGGCGGCCGGCCGGCAGCGCACGCCCGCGGCGCTTGCCGACATTGCGCGTATCGAAACGATTTGGCGCACAACGCGCGCGCGCTTCGCCAACGGCGGGCCATATTTGCTTGGCGAACGCTTCACTCTGGCGGATGCATTCTACGCGCCGGTGGTGACGCGCTTCGCCACCTGGCGCCCGGAGCTCGCCGAGGACAGCGAGGCCTACATGCGGGCCGTGCTCGACCACCCCTTGCTGCGCGCCTGGTACGCGGCGGCGGCGGCGGAACCAGCAGCCTGGAAGACCGCGAAATACATGACGATTCCGCAATGAGCGCGACCTCGCTCGACCACATCGGCCTCGCCTGCCGCGACCTCGATGTCACGGCCTCCCTCTACGAACGGTTGGGGTTCACACTGACGCCGCGCGCCACCCACTACGCTCCCGGCCCCCTCGGCACGCCCGAACCGACGGGAACCGGCAATCGCTGCGCGATGTTTCGCGAGGGCTACCTCGAACTGATCGCGCAGATCGACCCCGACCACCCCTCCACCACCCTTGCCCGCATGCTCGCCCGCTACGAGGGGCTGCACATCGTCGCCTTCGGCATCGACGATGAGCAGGCGGAACTCGCTCGACTTCGCGCCGCCGGTATCGCGATCGAAGGTGTTGCCTGGCTCGAAAGGCCGATCGCGATCGACGGCAGGGTTGAGAACGCCCGCTTCGCCAGGCTCCCCTTGCCGGACGCTCCGGAGGGCAAGCTGCAGCTGATCCGCCATCTCACGCCGCAGCTCCTGTGGCG
This sequence comes from uncultured Elioraea sp., assembly GCA_938010425.1. GTDB lineage: Bacteria > Pseudomonadota > Alphaproteobacteria > Acetobacterales > Acetobacteraceae > Elioraea. The sequence goes on along the minus strand of CALLUO010000011.1, from coordinate 21,806 downwards.
ACGCGATCTCCTCTCCCACGCCAACCGCGTCGTCGCGCTCGAGGAGGTGGTGTTCGCGGTCGCCGAGCCAAGCGCAACGCTTGCGCGGCTCGAACGTCTTACTGGCGTGCCAGCGCGCGATGGACAAATCGCGCTCCCACGCGGCCGCGTCCGGGTGGTGGGCAGCGAGCCCTTTCCTGGAGTTTCCGCGCCCACCTTGCCATGGATCGCCGGCGCGGTGCTACGGACGGAGGATGAAGGGGTGGCGATTCGGTGTCTCGCCGCCGGCGCGGGGCGAGAGACCGGGCAGGGTTTCCTTCTGCCGCCCGACCATGCCAACGGTGCCGCGCTCCTGTTCGTCTGAACGATGGTCTCACCCGCCGCCATCGCCCGTTCCGTCGCGCTCTACCGCGGCAGCTCCTGGCGCCGCGCCGCCCTCCTGCGCTGGTACGCGCGCTTCCTTCGCCCGGGCGAACTCGCCTTCGACCTTGGCGCCCATGTCGGCGATCGCACAGAAGCGTTCCGCCGCCTTGGCGCGCGCGTCGTGGCAGTCGAACCGCAACCCGCACTCGCCCGCTACCTACGGGCCCGCTTCGTGCGCGATCCGGCTGTGACAGTGGTGGAGGCGGCGATTGCTCCGTCTCCGGGGCGGCTCATTCTCCATCTGAATGAAGCGAATCCGACCGTCACCACAGCCTCGGTCGAGTTCCTCGACGCGGCGGACGGCGCCCCAGGCTGGGAAGGCCAAGCCTGGACGCGGCAAACGAGCGTGCGCGGCACCACCCTTGCCGCGCTCGCCATCCGGTATGGCCGTCCAGACTTTATCAAGATCGACGTGGAGGGCTTCGAGGATGCCGCCCTCGCCGGGCTGCACCATCCACCGCCCGCCCTCTCCGTTGAGTTCACCACCATGGCCCGCCCCGTCGCTTTCCGCGCGATCGACCGTCTCGTCGCTCTGGGCTACGCGCGCTTCAATGCCTCCCTCGGAGAGAGCCTCGCTTTCGTCTTTCCACGTCCGGTCAATTGCGCAACGTTGCGCGCCTGGCTCCAGGATCTGCCCGCGGAAGCGAATTCCGGCGACATCTATACCGCCCGCACGGGGCGCCCGCTTTATCGCTGAACAAGCAACGGAAAGGGCGAGGCAGGATCCAACTCCTCAGGAATGGCGCATATTCTGCGTCGCACGAGGATTAGGCCCAGCCGAGGGTCAGCCGTTGCCACGCAGAACGGCACAGCCAGCACAGCGCCAAGGAAAAGCGGCAGGGCCCAGAGGAAAGCCAAAGGCGAGGCCAACGCAAAGCCCAGGAGAGCCGCAAGGCCAATCGCCGAGTGCCACCAGAGAGCGCGCACAGCATCGACCAGCGGCACCGCCCGGTCTTCCCGCGCCTGCGGTGCCCAGCCAATGCGCTTGCCCAACACCATCCCACCCATCGCTGCCGTCTGGTTGATCACCGAGATCGGCAACAGCAACAGGTAGAAGACAAACTCGACCGCGACCGAAAGCGCAAAGCGCATCCCCCCTCCCCAGGCGCGCAAGGCAAGCGGTTTCAACGCGACCTCCAGCGCGCCGAGGAGTTTGGGGGCGAAGAAGAGAGTGGCGAACAGAATCGTCGCAGCGATGCCGGGCAAAGGCGACACCGCGGCAGCGGGAGCAGAGTCGTGCGCGTTGACCAGCGCAAGCGCGGCGATGGCGCAGACAATGGGCGAAAACAGGAACAAGAGAGTCGCGAGCACGAGCTGCACCCGCCCCATCAGGCGAAAGAGCGGCAGGCGGAGAAGCGCGAAGTACTGCAGATTGCCCGCCATCCATCGCAAATCGCGCGCGAGGAAGTCGAGCAAAGTGGGCGGGTTGGCTTCATAGGACCCCTGTTCGAGCGGATCGAGCCAAACCTCCCAACCGGCACCGCGCAAAAGCGCGGCTTCGACTTGGTCGTGGCTGAGGATCTGCCGCCCCGAAGGAAGTGTCGGCAGCGCGGCGTGATCGCGGAACGGCGCGATGCGGATGATCGCGTTGTGCCCCCAATAGGGCCCGTCAGGACCCTGCCACCAGGCCATGCCGGCGGCGTAGGCGCGCATGCCATGCCGCATGCCGAACTGAAAAAGGCGCGGAAAAGGCGACAGCGCAGGCCTTGCGACGATGAGGGTCTGGATCAAAGCCACGCGCGGGTTGGCTTGCATCAATCGCACCAGCCTCAGCACGCAGTCAGCGGTCATGGCGGAGTCCGCGTCGAGCACGACCATCGCCTCGAATCCTGCCGCGCGGTGGCGCACGAACTCCATCACGTTGCCGGCCTTGAAGCCCTCGTTGTGCGCGCGCCGGCGATACAGAAGCCGCATGCCCTCGGGCAGGCCCGCACGGAACGACGCGACCGCGCGCTCCTCCTCCTCGGCGTGCGTCGCGTCCTGCGTATCAGACAGCACGACAAGCGCGAACTGCCGAGCCAAGCCTGCTGCCGCGAGTTCCTGCAAAAGGGGGCGCTGACGGGCGAGCACCGCCGCGGTATCCTCGTTTCGGATGCAGAGCACGAGCGCGGTGTGGATCGTGATCGGCGCCGTCTTGTCCAACACCATCTCAGGCCAAACTATGCGCAGAGGGTCCTGCTTTCGCATCAGCACCGCGAACCCGATAAGGGCCGAGGCGCCGAGGTTCGCCGCCCACGGCGCGATCAGTGCAGCGAGCGCGAGAATGGCGGCCTCCGCCATCGTCCACCCGCCCTCGGCGAGGGCGCGCGCGAGGAGGACGAGCGGGATCGCCGCAAGGAAGAGGACCAGCCAAAGGTAGAACAAGCGTCGTGTGCGCATCGTCGCACGCCTGCCAGCTGATCGTGGCGAGGATCAGGCGCGGGCACGAGAGACGGCGTAGGCGCGCAGGACCGGCGGAGCAAGCACGAGGGCGGCCGCAAGGGCGAGAAAAGTCGCCGAAATCGGCCGCGTGACGAACGTCGTCACATCGCCCTGGCTGATTGTCATCGCCTGGCGGAAAGATTGCTCAGCCAAGGGCCCAAGAATCATGCCAAGAACGACGGGGGCAACCGGAAAATCGTAACGTTTCATCAGCATCCCCATGAGGCCGACCGCATACATCACTGCAAGGTCGATGACGGAATTCGCCACCCCATAGGCTCCGATGGTGGCAAACACCAGGATGCCGCCGTAAAGCTGCGGGCGGGGAATGCGCAACACGCGCACCCAGAGGCCGATCAGCGGCAAGTTCAGCACCAAGAGCATCGCATTGCCGATGTAGAGGCTTGCGATCATGCTCCACACCAAATCGCCCTGGGTTTGGAACAGGAGCGGCCCTGGCTGGATGCCATAGGACTGGAAGGCGGACAGCATAATTGCCGCCGTCACCGAGGTGGGCAGGCCCAAGGTGAGCATCGGCATCAATACCCCGGCAGCGGAGGCGTTGTTGGCGGCCTCTGGCCCCGCCACCCCCTCGATCGCGCCGCGGCCAAACTCCTCCGGCCGGCCAGCGAGCTTGCGTTCGATGTAATACGAAAAAAATGTCGGTAGCTCGGCACCTCCCGCTGGAATGGCGCCGAAGGGGAAGCCGATCAGAGCGCCCCTCAGCCACGCTTTCCAGGAGCGGGAGAAATCCTCGCGCGTGAGCCAAAGCGAGCCGGAGAGAGGCAAAAGCTGGTCCTCGCCGTAGCGATGGCGCGAGGCGAGATGCAGCGTCTCGGCCACTGCAAACAGCCCGACCGCAACGATCGTCACCTCAATGCCATCGAGCAACTCGATCAAGCCGAAGGTGAAGCGCGGCTGGCCGGTCTGCAGATCGACCCCGACGATGCCGAACACGAGCCCGAGGAAGAGCATTGTGAGCCCCCGGACCGCAGAAGAGCCGAGCACGGCAGAGACCGCGACGAAGGCGATCACCATCAGCGAGAAATATTCCGCCGGCCCGAGCTTTAGCGCGAGCTCGACAACGATGGGGGCAAAAAAGGTCAGTGCAACCGTGGCAATCGTTCCGGCAACAAAACTTCCGATCGCGGCCGTGGCGAGCGCAGGTCCCGCCCGGCCCTGCTTCGCCATCTGGAACCCCTCGAGCGCAGTGATGATGGTGGCACTTTCGCCCGGCGTGTTTAGCAGAATAGAGGTGGTCGAGCCACCATACATCGCTCCGTAATACACCCCGGCGAACAGAATAAAGGCGGAGGCCGCCGGAACCTTAAAGGTGATGGGGAGAAGGAGAGCAACGGTGAGCGCCGGCCCGATGCCCGGCAGAACGCCCACTGCTGTGCCAAGAAAACAGCCGGCGAAAGCGAACAGGAGGTTTTGGGCCGAGAGTGCCGTCGCGAAGCCCCCGGCAAGCAAGGCAAGCGTCTCCATCTGGCTACAGCAGCCCTTCCAGGATGCCGGCTCCCATGTTCACGCCCAAAAGCCGGGCGAAACCCAGGAAGGCGGCAAGGCCGACACCCAAGCCGATCAGCGCGTCGCGAACGGGGCGCCGGCTTCCGAACCCCCGCGCGGTGCAGGCGAAGAGGGCAACAGCGGCAAAAACGAAGCCCAAGGTGGTGATCAGCACCGCGTTCGCGGCAAGCCCCGCGCCGACCCAGCCGAGGCTTCGCCAATCCACCGCCTTCTGCCGATCCACTCCGGGAAATCCGCCGCGCCAGGCCTGCCAAAGCAGCACCAGCGAAAACACAAGGAGCCCGACCGAGGCGACCCAGGGAAACACGGTGGGCCCAACGCGCGCGTAAATTGGCGAGACCGGGATGGCAAGAGTCTGCCAAAGCGACAGCAGGGCGAAAGCGACGAGCAAAAGGGCGAAGGCAAGCTCGTCGCGACGTGGGTGGGCACGCACGCTGCAGCGATCAACAAAAGGGAAGGATTAGGCCAGGCCCAGATCCTTCAACACGGTCTCCGTCTTCGCGATGTCTTCGCTCAGAAAGGCGGCGAAGGCATCACCCGCGAGGAAGGCGTCGGTCCAGGCCCGCTGAGCGAGGATCTCCTTCCACTGCGGGGTCGCGTGCACAGCGGTGACGAGATCGATCAAAGCCTGGCGCTGGGCAGGCGTGATGCCGGGAGCGGCGAACACGCCGCGCCAGTTCGCCGCCGTCACGTTCAAACCGAGCTCCTTCAAGGTGGGGATGTCGGTGCCTGGAATACGCTCTGCGCCGGTCGTCGCCAAAGCGCGCATGCGCCCCGCCTTGATCTGTTCGGCAAATTCCGAGTAGCCGCTAATACCGGCGCCGACCTGCCCGCCGAGGATCGCCGCCTGGGCCGGCCCACCCCCGGCGAAGGCGACATAGGATGCCTCGCGCGGGTTGCGCCCTAGGGCCTTCAAAATTAGCCCAAGCGCGATATGGTCCGTGCCGCCGGCCGAACCGCCGCCGACCGAAACGGATCCCGGGTTGGCGCGCAAGGCAGCGGCAAGCGAGGCCCAGTCGCGGTGCGGGCTGTTCGGCGGAACTACCACCACGCCCGCCTCCTCAGTCAGCCGCGCGATCGGCACCACGTCGCGGATGGTGATCGGGCTTTTGTTGGTGATCCCGGCCCCGACCATGACAGAGCCGCCAACAATAAGCGCATTGGCTTGGCCGCGGCGCTGGTTAACAAAGCGCGGAAGTCCAACCATGCCGCCGGCGCCGCCGACATTTTCGAACTGAAAACTGCCGACCAGGCCAGCCGCACGCGCCGCCTGCTCAATCGCACGCCCCGTCGAGTCCCACCCCCCGCCTGGCCCGGCGGGGATGAACATGAAGATGCTCTCAAAGCGCTGCTGCGCACGGGTAGGGCGCGGGGCAAGGGCCTGCGTGGACGCGAGGGCAGCGACGGTGGCGACAAAAAACGTGCGACGGCGAATGGTCATGATCCAGTGTCCTCCCCTCGCTGAGTTTTGCCTGCAGCAAGCCTAGCCCCGCCACTGGCCCCAATCAACGCGGCAACGGCGAGTGTGCGTGGTGCCAGATCCGACGTCGCAGCCACGCGCGCGCGGAGCCGAGAAAGATCATCAATGGTGTCGATATCGAAGCAGATTGGGCCTTCGCGGAGAGCAACACCCGCGCGCATCGCGGCAAGCCGTGTCGCCGTCAGCACGTCAGCGCTGCTCCACGGGATGCCCGCGAACAGTGCGGGAGCGGGACGCGCGAGCGAAATCGCCCAATAGCCGCCGTCTTCGGCAGGGCCGATCACCGCTGTGTCCGGTTCGTTTGTCATGAGGGCGAGCATCTCCCGCAGGTGAGACGGCGGGAGATGCGGCGTGTCAGTGCCGATCAACACCACCGGCGTGTGGCCGCGAGCGAACAGGGTTTCAACTGCCGCCGCCATGCGGCATCCCAAATCCCCCTCGCTCTGCGGCAGTGCAGGCAGGCCGACCAGCGACGACACAGAGGCACAATGCTCCGGCGGCGTGACAATCACGTACCCCTCCGCATCGAGCTCGCGCACCAGCTCAGCGGTGTCGGCGAGCATGGCTTCCGCAAGCCGTGCTGCCATCGCCGAACCGACGTCTGCAGCCAATCGCGTTTTGGCCAGACCCGGCAGTGGCGCTTTGGCCATGATGCCGATGGCAGGCCTCGCCATGGCCTTAGAGGGGCGCGAGCGTGGTCGGTGCGAAGGCCGCCTCGATCGCGTAGGCGACCCTGAGCGCGCGGGCATCCTCGTATTGTGGCGCAACAACCTGCACCGTGGTTGGTAAACCCTCCTCATCTCGCCCCACCGGCACAGCCACAGCAGGTTGGCGCGAGAGGTTGAAGGCGAAGGTCCAGGGCGCCCAGCGTTGCCAAAGATCCTCCTCCGGCTGATCGAGCGGCTGATCGGCGAACGGAGCGGGTGCCGGAACCGCGGGGCAGAGAAGAGCGTCATATCGTCTGAGGAAGGAGGCGAGCCCGTGCGCGATCTCGTTCGCCGCCGCCTGGACGGAAAGGTAGTCGCTGGCACTCATCGGCGGGGCGCGTTCCGCAAGGCCAACAAGGCCAGGATCAAGCAGCTGCCGCTGCTGTGGAGAAAGGGTGGCCACCAAGCGAGCGAGCGCATTGGCCCAGACCTGCACGAACACCGCGCGAGCATCTGGGATCGCCGGGTCCGCCTCCTCGACGATCGCGCCGGCTTCGCCGACCACCTCAGCCGCGCGCTCCACCGCGGCCCACTGGCTTGCCTCGACAGGCGGGTCGAAGCCGAGCCGGCGCACGAGGGCCACGCGAAGCCCATCAATTGGCGCATCGACTTTGCCAAGCCAACCCGGCGGGGGGTCGGGCAAGGCGAAGGGATCGCGCCAGTCATGGCGGCTCATCGCGGTGAGCATAAGGGCAGCATCGGTCACCGTACGGGTCATCGGCCCTGCCACCGCAAATTGCGCGAAGGCACCGAGCGGCCATTGCGGCACCCGCCCAAACGTGGGCTTGACGCCGACAATACCGCACCAAGCAGCGGGAATGCGGATCGAGCCACCGGCATCGGTGCCAATATGCAACGGCCCGTAGCCCGCGGCAGCCGCCGCCCCGGCACCAGAGGAGGAGCCGCCTGCCGTTCGGCGCAAGTCCCAGGGGTTGCGGGTCGTTCCGCTGAGAGGACTATCACCAGGCGACTTCCAGCCAAACTCCGTCGTTGTTGTTTTGCCAACGATGATGCAGCCTGCCGCCTTCAAGGCAGCAACCGAGGGCGCGTCATGTGGCACGGGACGAACGTCGGTGATCCGGCTGCCGCGGCGGGTCGGAAAGCCCGCGAGATCGATCAGGTCCTTCACGGTTGCCGGCACGCCATCGAGCGGAGAGAGCGGGCGGCCCGCAACCCAGCGATTCTCGCTCTCCCGCGCCGCGCGCAGCGCGCCATCCGCATCGACCAGCACCATCGCGTTCACACTCGGCTCGAGCCGCGCGATGCGAGAGAGAACGGCCTCCGCCACCTCGACCGGCGAGAGATCGCGCCGGGCGTAGGCGCGCGCGAGGGCGGTGGCGGAAAAGGTAGCGATGTCGCTCATGCTGTGCTCAGCCTGCTGCGGTGGCCGCGCTTGCGCGCGTCCTGATGTCGGAGATGGCGGTGCACGTTCCATCCGTTTCGCGCAGAACAAAATTTGGGCTGGCGGTGATGACGGGAAGCACCGTGTGCTCACCGTCCTTTGCGGCGAAGCGCAACCGAAGGGCAGCGAGAAAGGCGGGATCGAGGCGTGGGGCCATCGCCACAACCGTCTCGCCGGAGACGTCGATGCGCGGGTGATGGGCGGCGGCGTTCATCAAGATCCCCGTCGTGGGCAGAACAACCCGGCTGCCGAACGAGGAGAGCAAGGTCGAGGTGAGCGAGACCATGGTGCCGTCGGCGTCGACTGCGGTGAGATGGCTCATACATGCCTCGGCTGCGCGAGGGTCAGCCGTCTGGTCGCCAAGGTAGGCCAGTCGTTCGCGGTAGGCGGTTTGCAGCGCCTCGGCGAGGGCGAGGAAGAACCCCTCATCGGGTTTCGTAAACCGTTTCGGCGCGAGTGCCTCGAGCACGTGCGGCAAAGTGGAGGCTTTGGCAGGCCGGCGCGCGCCCTGCACCACTGCGTCGCGCCACGGGTGCAGGCTTGGCGCCATCACACGGACCGAACAGCGAGAGAGGTCCTTGTCATCCAGCACGCCGCCGATCGCGCCGACGTCGGCCATGATCGCGCGCGCAAGCTCGCCGTGGTAAAAGTCCGCGGCACCGGGGTTGGCAAGATGTTCGAGCATATCGGCAAGCCGCCCGAGCGTGAGGCGTTTTTGCGGGCCAACAGAGGGTGGCGCGGGCACCAACCCACCGGGCAGATAGATTCGCGACGCCTGATCGACGCGGCGCAGGTCGGCTTCGGCTGAGGCGATCTTCAGCCCAACGAACCAGTCCGCGGCCAACCCCGCACGCGCTTCACCGATGGCAGGCGCGAGCACCTGCTTCCATGGCAGGCGCCCCCAGCCCCGATGGAATTCGGCATAGCCAGCCACCGCCGACGGCACGACGAAGGAGCGCGGCCCATGCACATGGCGCTCATCGGTAACGTTCGGCCAGGCAAACACATTCTGCGACGGTCCCGCAACGATGGGGAAGGCAACAGGATCGAGCCGCGCAGAGGAAACAGGCCCGAAGTCCACCACATGGGCGCGCGGTTCGCCGCCGGGATGCACTAGGCCGAAGCCGATGCTGCCCAGGCCGGAGTTCCACGGCTCGACCGCGGCAAGCGTGAAGGCCGCCGTAACGGCGGCATCCGCTGCCGTGCCGCCAGCCGCCAGCATCTCGGCTCCGACCTCCGCCCTAAGCCTGGCTTGCGCGACGACGATGCCGTTCGCTCCGCGCGCCGGCGGCCAAGCGATGATCCAATTCTGCACGCGCGACAGCGACAGTTGGACGATTAGGCGCGCCGGCGGCTTAGCACACCGCAACTGCGGCGATCTCGATCCGCGCGTCGCGTGGCAGGCGTGCTGCTTGCACGGCGGCCCGCGCGGGCGGCTTGATCGGGAAATAGGTGGCATAGTCGGCGTTGATGCGGGGGAATTCGTCGAGATCCTTCAGGAAAACGGTGACCGAGACGATGTTGGCCATGGTCATGCCGGCGGCTTCGACCGCGGCTTTGAGGTTATCGGGCGCTTGCTTCGTTTCCTTCTCAGTGGTGCCGTGGCGCACCTGGTTGGCCGTCGGGTCGATCGCGATCTGACCAGCGAGCCAGAGAATGTTGCCGGTCTGCACCGCTTGGCTATAGGGGCCCATGGCGGCAGGCGCGTTCGGGCTGGAAATGATGCGCTGTTCCTCTGCCGCGGCAGGCGTGGCGACCAGGACTGATGCAGAGGCGACGAGCGTCAGGGTCAGTCGGCAGATAGAGATCACGCTTCGCTCTCCATGTCGTTGGCAACCCGCATCATGCCGAAGCCGGATCGGTCAGTCCTGCCTCGCCCGCCCTCGCCTCAATGATCTCCGCCAACTCAAGGCAGAGATCCTCGCGGAAGCGATCGGCCACGATTTGCACGCCAAGGCGAAGGCCTTGGTGTACGACGTCGGTGGGCAACACAGCCCCAGGCAGGCCGAGGAAGTTGAAGACGTATAGCGTCTCCTGCGCGTACAGGATTCGCCTCTGGCCTTCCTCCGTTTGGTCGAGATCGATCGGAAAGGGGGCCTCACGGCTTACGGGACACAGCAGCGCGCAATAGTGTGAGAAGAAGCGCTGCCAATCGCGCAGGATCGCGGTGCGCCGGGCAAGGCCGGTATGGAACACCTCTTCCTTAGGCACCGGTACGTTGGCGCACCAGCCGCGCCAGGACCTCTTTAGTGCCTCATCGCCGTTCGCTTCGATCGCCGGCGTCATGAAGCGCATGGAGTCCGCCATCAGCACGCTGCGCCAGAGGGAAGCGGCCTCCTCCCAGTGCGGCGGCTCGACCTCCTCGACCACACACCCCGCTTCCGAAAGATACTGGGCAGCGCGACGCAGAGCCTCTGCGACCGGCGGGTGGGCGCCAAGCAGGGCGAGCGCGACCGGGCGCGGCCGTGGCGCGGGCGGCCCCTCGAACGAAACCGGAGCATGCCACGGATCGGGATGCCCAGGCGCCATCATAGCAAGAAGAGCAGCGCGCAAATCGGCGACGTTTCGGGCAAGCGGCCCCTGCACGGAAAAAAGCTGCATCGCGAGCGGTCGCTCGGTCGCACCCGCCGACGGGTTGTAGGCCGGCACACGGCCTAACGAGGGGCGAATGCCCGCGACAGCGCACGCATAGGCCGGGTAGCGGATAGAGCCGCCAATATCGTTGCCATGTGCGATCGATCCGATTCCGCACGCAAGAGCTGCTGATGCGCCGCCTGAGGAACCACCAGGGGTGAGGGCAGGGTTCCATGGGTTTAGGGTGCGGCCATACAGAGCGTTGTCGGTGAAGAAGCGATATGAATAGCACGGCGTGTTGGTGCGCCCTGCCGGGATCGCGCCAGCACGGCGAAGGTTCACCACCACCGCCGAGTCGGCTGGGGCAATCAGGTCGCGATAGGCGACGACGCCGTTGGTCGTCGCATAGCCTTGCTGGTCAACGTTGACCTTGATCGTCACCGGCACGCCGTGCAGCGGCCCGACCTCCTCGCCCGACGCAACCATACGATCTGCCGCTTCGGCGAGGGCAAGCGCTTCCTCTGGGCGAATCTCCACCACCGCATTCACCCGTGGGTTAACCGCGTCGAGGCGGCCTAAGAACGACTTCATCACCTCGACAGCAGAGGCGGCACGCGTGCGGATAAGCTTCGCCTGAGCCAGCGCCGACAGCCGCCACAGTTCGCTCATCTCTACTCTCCCCGGAATTCTGGCGCGCGCTTGTCGAAAAAGGCGCGCTTGCCTTCGGCATGGTCGGCGCTGAGGAAGAGGGCCGCTTGCAGATCGCGTTCACGCGCAAGCGCTTCGGCCAAGCCCACGGCCAAAGCGGCCTTGGTCAGGGCAAGCGAAAGGGGTGCCTTGGCGGCCAGCAAAAGCGCGCGCGCCTTCGCCTCTTCTAACGCGCGGCCAGGCGGCGCAAGACGATCAACAAGGCCCATCTCATGCGCCCGCGCGGCATCGATCGTCTCTCCGAACAGCAGGATTTCCCGCGCCCTACCCTCGCCCACCCGCCGCGGTAAGGTATGCAAAAGCCCAAGATCGGGGACCAAGCCGACCTGGCCGAAAGTGGCTCGGAACAAAGCATCACCCGCGGCGACGACATGATCCGAGGCGCAAGCAAGCGAAATCCCCGCCCCCGCGCACCACCCCTCGATCGCGCACACAATCGGCACGCGCGCTTCGATCATGGCGCGGATCAGGCGATGGCTGCGGCGCATGCGCTCGCGCCCAGCCGCAAGCGAGGCAATGTCCATCGCGCTGAGATCACCGCCAGAACAGAAATGCCCGCCTGCCCCCGTCAGCACAACCGCGCGCACCTCAGCATCGCCTTCCATCTCCTCGAGCGCGTCGGCCAGCATCGCCCGCATCGCCATCGTCAGAGCGTTGCGTTTTGCTGGCTGGTTGAGGGTGAGGATGGCGACCGGCCCCTCGCGGGCGATGAGGACGGGTGGCGTCTCAGCAAGGCTCATGCGCAAGCGATGAGGAAAAGGCTGGCGTTGGCCCCTTTAGCCCGCCTCAGCCGCGCGCAAAGCCTGGCGAGCAAAGAGGGATGGCTGCGAGGGCTCTGTCTCTGGATCACTTCAAACCCCATACACGCGTCTCTGCCCGCCCCCTCGAGGATCCTGTTGCCCGCCCGTACCGTTGAACGATAGGCGATGGATCGAGACGGGTCCATGACGCTCTCGCGACCACGCGCGCAGCTGAGGGGCGAGATTGGACCGGGGTGACGCTGCGCGTTGTGCCTGTTCGCGGAAGCCATGGCCACGATCGGCTGCGCAGCTGCGCTCACAGGGTTCGTGCCGAACCGAGGACTGCCGTCACTTGAGAGGAGAGGGTGCCGCCATTGCCGTGCACAAGCGCGACATCGCATGGCCGTATCTGTCTTTCACCCGCCTCGCCGCGCAGTTGCGTCACCGCCTCGACGATGAGAAACAGGCCATACATGCCGGGGTGCACGCAGGAGAGGCCGCCGCCATTCGTGTTGACCGCCAACTTGCCGCCCGGCGCGATGGTGCCACCCTGCACAAACCGCCCGCCCTCCCCTTTCGGGCAGAAGCCCAGATCCTCGAGGAAGAGGATCGTGTTGATGGTAAAGGCGTCGTAGAGCATGGCGAGGTTTACCTCGCTGATCGACACCCCGGCATGAGCGAGCGCACGCGGGCCTGATTCGGCGGCGGCGGTGATGGTCAGATCGGGCATGGCACTGATCGCGCGATGCCACTGCGCTCCCGCCGCACCGAGGTAATAGACGGGCGGCTTGCGCAAATCCTTCGCCCGATCTGCCCGAGTCAGCACGCAAGCCGCTGCCCCGTCCGTCACGAGGCAGCAATCGAGCACGCTGAGCGGGTCAGACACCATGCGCGAGGCGAGAACCTCCTCGACCGTGAGCGGACCCTTGGCGAAGGCCTGTGGGTTGAGGTTGGCCCAGGCGCGTGCGGCGACCGCCACCTCAGCCAGCATCTCGCGCGTGGTGCCGTAAAGGTGCATATGGCGCGAGGCGGCGAGCGCGTAGGCGGTTAGCGGCACGCGCGGCTTATACGGCGCCTCCCACGGATAGGGTTCCGAGAACGAGACGAACTTGCCGCCCGCAGTGCGCTGGTTCGATCCGTAGGCGATCAGGGCAACGTCGCAGAAGCCGGCTTCGAGGGCGATCGCCGCGTGCAGCAGATGGGCCTCGAACGAAGATCCGCCGACATTTGTGCCGTCGAAAAAGCGCGGGCGAATGCCGAGATACTCGCCGACCGACAGGGTGGGAAAGGCATGCACCGAGGTGGCGGTGAACAGCCCATCGACCTCGGCGAGGGTAAGACCGGCGTCGTCGAGGGCAGCGAGTGCGGCCTCGGCGAGCAGTTCGATCGCGGAGCGGCCGGGTGCTTCGCCCAAGCCCGCGGTGCCGATGCCAACCACCGCCACCTTGCCCCTCAACGCGCGTGCCATATCTGCCCTTTTCGCGACGTCACACAGTTTAAGAACGGTATTACGACGGAACGACCGCTTAGGCTGGGTCGAACACCACCTGGGCCGCACCGTCGATGGTCGCGATGCGCGCCTTTACCCGCATGCCGATCCGCACCTCGGCGGGGGGAATACCCTCGACGCGGCTCATCATCCGCACGCCTTCATCGAGATCGATCAGAGCGATGTTGTAGTCAGCCGAGGAGCCGTCCGGGTTCGGGCGCTGACGAGTGACGGTGGTTGCATACACTGTGCCGAAGCCTGAAGCCTCAACCCACTCCAGGTCGCGTTCACCGCTTCCTGGGACAGCGATGCGGGGGAAAAATACGTAGCGGCCCGTCAGGCGGCTCCTCTGCAGCATCAGCCGGCCTTCCGCCAGGAAAGCGCGGAACTGGGCCTCGGGCCCTGGGTTCGGTTCCGTTGTCATGCGCTGCCTTTCGTCTCCCGCCTCCTTGGCGAGGATGGCCCGGCGCCGGGGGCTCGGCAACAGGGTGACGGCGCGCGCAGGTCAGCCTTGCGCGTCGGGGGCGAGGGCGACGCAGTTCTGCCCGCGGCGGGTGAGCGTACGGCAGGCGGCGATGGCGGCGTCTTGCGACAGTCCGGCGAGGCGGGCGCGCACCAAGGTACCGGAGGAGGTGCGCACGCTCGCCGTCACTGGCCGCGCCGCGACGAGGAGGTCGGGTGCAGCGCGGCGCGCATCCTCGATCGCAGCGCGCGCCAGCGGCTCGCGCTGGAACGCCCCCACCTGGATCGCCCACCCCCCTCGCAGGGTTGCGGGACGGGCGGCCGCTCCGGCAGGGGCAGCAACCGCCTGAGAGACAAGCCGAAAGCCACCCGAGGCGGGCGGCGGAGCCGGTGCTGCGGCGAGAATGGTTGCGGGCGGGCTCGGCGGGCGCGCTGCGGCCTGCGCCAGCACTGGTTCGCGCACCGGAGCCGTCACCGGAGCGGGTGCGCGCGCAGGCGGCGCGGGCGGCGTCGGTGCGGACCAGGCGAGCTGGGTCGGTTGACGCTGAGGGCGGCGGGGCCCGGGCGGAATGGTTTCGGGGATGGCAGCGATTCGGTACACCTCGGGCGGGGCAGGGTTGCGCGGGCTCGCGTGCCGAATGCGCGGCGCGATGGCGGCGACGTAGCGGCGCGTCTCGTCCGGCAGATTGCGCTGACCGTTCAGATAGCGTTCGAACGTGCCAGGGCCTGCATTGTAGGCAGCGAGCATGCCCGGCTTGCCGAAGCGGTCGTACATTTCGCGCAAATAGGCGGCGCCGGCGAGGATGTTGTCGCGGGGGTGAAACGGGTCGTCGCCAAGTCCGTGCGAGACGCGCAAGCTCTCGTATGTCGCCGGCATCACCTGCATCAGCCCCATCGCGCCGGCGGGAGAGATCGCATCCCACCGACCGCCCGACTCAACCCGCATCACCTCTCGAATCCACACTTCTGGCACGTCAAAGCGTTCGGCCGCCTCGCTGATGTACGGGCCCCAAGGGTCGTGTGGCGGACCTGGCGGTTCGTAGCTGCGCATCGGATGATGCGAGATGCGCGCAGGCGGGTGCGGCGAGGCGCACGCGGCAGCGAGCAAAAGAGCCAAGAGGCCGGCAAGGCGCCAGCCCGCACCCCTCGCCCACCGTAACGCCGAGCCGTGTTGGTTGCGCATCCGTGGCGATCCTCCAGAACAGAGTGAGAACTTCACGGCTTGGCGGGCTTGCTTCAAGCCGCAAGCGAGGAGTGATCGCCAACCTCTTAAGAAATCATGGCGAAACCGGCAACTAGGGTTTGCGCCTCAACGGTTGAAGGTCGCATTTCCGTCGTCAGGGTGGCAGCATCGCCACACCCAGCCGAGCCTTCCCCACCATGCTCCCCCCTGTCCCCCTCGCCTTTCTCCTTCTCGCCGCCTGCGCCACGCCCGCCCCATCACCGGCCCCGACAGAGACAGCCAGCGGGGATCCGGCTTTCGCGGAGCGCACCGGCTGGGTCGCGATCATCCGCCCGCTCGGCGGGTTGGCGGCGGAGGTTCTGCTGCGCGATGACGCCGGAAACCTGGTCGCAGTGGTGCTGCGCGATGCCGCTGGGCTCGGCGTGGGCGATCGTGTGCGCTTCGGGCCGGGAACTGTTCGCCCCGCGCCCTAAACACGGCAGGACCCGGGCGAAGCCGCCTCGTTCCAGCCACCAGGGGGTCGTATAGGGAGAGAAAGCACTCACGCCGCCGCGCAACCGGAGCACCACTGCGATGCCCGAGGGCTCTCCGCCCGCCCCGATCCCGTTCATCGACCTCGACGCCCAGCGCCGCGCCCTTGGCCCAGCGCTCGAAGAAGCGGTGCTGCGCGTGGTCCGCTCCGGCCGCTATATCCTCGGCCCCGAAGTGGGCGAGCTCGAGGCCGCGCTCGCCCGCCGCACGGGCGTGCCCTACGTGGTCACCTGTGCGAACGGCACCGATGCGCTCGCCCTCGCCCTGATGGCATGGCAGATCAAACCCGGCGATGCCGTGTTGGTGCCGGCCTTCACCTTTGCCGCGACTGCCGAGGTGGTGGCCTGGCTCGGCGCCACGCCGGTGTTCGTCGACGTGCGCGAGGACACGTTCACCATGGACCCCAAAAGCCTCGCGCGCGGCATCGCCACCGCCCGCCGGCTTGGCCTCATCCCGCGTGCGGTGATTCCGGTCGACCTATTCGGCCAGGCGGCCGATTATGCCGCCATCTTGCCGCTTGCGTCCGCCGAGGGGCTCAAGGTTCTGGTGGATTGCGCACAAGCCTTCGGCGCGACCTGGCAGGGCCAGCAAGTGGCCGCGACCGGTGATATGGCAGCGACCAGCTTCTTTCCCGCCAAACCTTTAGGCTGCTACGGCGACGGAGGCGCGGTCTTTTGCCACGACCGCGAGACGTTAGAAACACTCCTGTCGCTGCGCGTGCACGGCCAACACCACGAGGACAAGTACGAAAATGTGCGCATCGGGATGAACGGTCGACTAGACACGATCCAGGCTGCCGTGCTGCTGGCGAAGCTCGCTGTGTTCGATGCTGAGTGCGCCGCACGCGACCGCATCGCTGCCCGATACCATGCCGGTCTCGCCGACGTTGCCATCGTGCCGCACGTGGCGCCGGGGAACCGCTCGGTTTGGGCGCAGTACACGCTGCGCGTGCCTGGGCGGAATCGAGACGCGATACTGAACCGGCTGCGCGCTGCGGGCATTCCCACCGCCATTTATTACCCGAAGCCGCTGAACCGGCAGCGCGCCTACGCGCATTATCCAATCGTCGAGGGAGGCGTGCCGGTGTCCGAGCGCCTCTGCGGTGAGGTGTTCTCGATCCCCTTTCACCCCTATCTTGATGCGCAGACCCAAGACCGGATTATCGCCGCCGTTCGCGCCGCCATAGCCGATGCCTAACCACCCACGCCCTCGTTGCGGTAGCACGACATATTGACATATTGTTGTGTGCCATGGTCGGAGGCATGGCATATGGAGATAGGCTCGGTGCCGAAAGAATTTTCTGCCCCCCGCCACGGGGGCTTACCCCCGTCGGCCTGCTGGCTCTGCTCGGCCTCGGCGATCGCGGTGCGGTGCTGCGTCGTCGCTTGGCCGAGGCGCTCGCTGCGTTCGACCCGCAGCGTTTCCCGTCTGACAGCGGCGAGCCTGCGGCGGCTTTCGGCGAGCGACTTCTGGCCCTCCTCGCGGAGGAGGACGGTCTCGCCTTGTTCGCCCGCGCCGCCGCCCGCGTCGAGGCCGATGTCGCGCCGGCCGAGCGGAGGCTTGACTTGGACGCTGCCATTCGCCGCCGCGCCTTCGCCGCGCTGGAGGAGGCCGCCCCGGCGCGCGCCGCCGCCCTGTGCCGCAAGCACGCGCGTGCCCCCTCCCTGCTCGACCTCGCGCACGCCTGCCGCGAGGCCGCGCTGTGGACCGAGGCCGCCCTTTTGCTCTGGCGCCTCGCCGCCGAACCGGAGATGGCGGAAGCGGCCGCAGAACTCGCGGCCCGCCACCCGCCGCTCGCCGAGGCTCTGCCCAACCTCGCTGCCCGCGCCGCAGAGAATGAAGGCGGAGCACTGTCGTCGCGCAGGCGCGTTCTGCGCCTAATGGGTTTCGCCGAAGACGAAGCGGGGCCGCTCCTGCCACCCGCCGCCGCCCTTGCGTCACGGATCGAGGCGTTGGGCAGCGAACGCCTTGCCCTGCTTCCGCCTGATTGGCGAGACCGGCTTGCCAAGCTCGACCCCAAAGCCGGCGACGCGCTCGCCCAAGCGCTGTCCGCCTACGAGCGGGCGACCCTCGCCTGGGAAGCAAAAGAGACCGCCCTGCGTGAAGCTGCCCTGGCAGAGACGCTTGATCTGATCGCGATCGAAGCCGCTCTAGCGGAAGCGCGTCGTGCAGCGGGGGCGCGCGAGACGTCGTGGCGGGAGGTTCTGGCCAAGCTCAGCGGCGCCTGAGGAGCGCTCTCAAGGAAGGGGTTTTGGATCGGTATCGAGCGAACGAAGGTAGGCGATCAGATCGGCCCTCTGCTGCGTGGAAGCCAAGCCGTTGAATGCCATCCGCGTGCCGGGCGCATAGGCACGCGGGGCTGCGATAAAGCGGTTCAAGTCCT
Source organism: uncultured Elioraea sp. (assembly GCA_938010425.1). Classification (GTDB taxonomy): domain Bacteria; phylum Pseudomonadota; class Alphaproteobacteria; order Acetobacterales; family Acetobacteraceae; genus Elioraea. The sequence goes on along the minus strand of CALLUO010000011.1, from coordinate 3,794 downwards.
CGAAGCTCCAGGGCGTGCCGCGCAGGGCCAACAGCGCTTGCGAATAATTGAACCCTTCCGCGTGCGCGTGATCGGCACCGACGATGCCCCAGAGGTTGGGCCCGACCCCATGCCGTCCACCTTGGTCGAAGGAATGGCAAGCGGCGCACTGCCGACGCGCAATCGCCGCTCCGTTTTCCACATTGGCCGCAGCGAGCAAAGGCGTGATCGGCTCGATTATCGGCACAGCCGGCCCCGACGCCTGCGCCGGCGCCTCGCGCCGCGAGGTGTCGATCGCGAGCACACTCCGCTCAAGCTGCTTCGGATGCACAAGGAGTTCGCCGATAAACCCGCTCATCAGGAAGACGAACAAAGCCGTCAGCACTGCTGCGGCGATCTTATTCAGCTCGAAGGAGTTCATGGCGGCGAGAACCCTCCCGTTCGACCCGGCGCACAGGCTGCCTAGACCATCCACTCCCCCTCATCAACCCAGCGCCTTGGTCGGGCACCATGGTTGCAGCATAGAGTAGCGACGACGGGTATGAACGAGATCTTCACCAACCCGAATCTGATCGATGCGATCCTTACACTGGTCGCCCTCGAGATGATCCTTCTCCTTTGGCAACGTCGATGGCGCCTGGTGCCGGTCCTTGTCTCTGGCGCTGCCCTTCTCCTAGCACTGCGTGCTGCCCTGGCGGATTCCGGCGGTGTGCTGATCGGCTCCGCCCTCGCTGTGGCCGGACTTGCCCATCTCGTGGATCTATGGCTTCGGCTGCGGGAACCGCGCGGCTCGAGAAAAGGGGGGCGAAAGGCCCCCCAAGCGAGCGCAGCGGACGTCAGTCGATCAGCGCATCGCAGCCCGCAGCGGAATGAGCGAAAGGCTGACTGCGTTGAGTTCCGGATAATCGGCGAGCATGCGCGCACCCAGCAGCGGCTTGTGCGCTCCTTGGTGACAGGTCATGCAGTTGACCTTTACCGCGTCGCCCATGGGCCCAAGCCGCGCGAGAGAGGCCGCCGCTCCGGCTTCTGGCGGACCTTTTGGATTCTCTTGCCAAAGCGGTGTTAGCGGAACGATCCAGTCGTTGTTGATCGCTCGCGTCATCGCGATGCCATGCCAAGCGGTGACTCGTTGTGGCGTCGACCCCTCCCATTTCCCGAAATTCTGCGAGTTGTGGCAGAAGGTGCAGTTCGCCCCCGTCGCCGCCGAAAAGTGGAACATGAGAGCGTAGGTCCACTCTGTCTGCTTGATCGACATCCGGTTGTCGCCAACCGACATTGGGGTCCAAGTCGTGGTCACCCGGATTTGCTTGTCCTCGAGCAAGAATGGCGTGAAGGGATCGGTCGGCAACGAGGAGAGCCCTGCTGCGGTAGAGACGGTATTCTGACCCGCCGCGCTGCTCATCAGCCCCCGCGTGCGCCGACCCGCCTCCGGGGATTCCATCGCCCAAACATAGGCCGGCACCGGCTGGCCGCGATGGCAGGTCCAGCAGGTCACACCGGTCTGGCCGACATGCGCTTGCCAGGACTCGTTGATCACGCGCGTCATCTGCAACATCTTGCGCGTGACGATTTTGGTGTAGACGGAATCCTCGGCCATGTTTTCGGGGTTGTGGCAGTAGGTGCAGCCCTGCTGCGGCGACACCCACGCGGTGATTGCGTTCATCAGCCGCAGGAACTCGGCCGAGTCGAGATCGCCCAGCACCTGCACATTCTGGTAAGCCTCGCGCGACGGAATTCCCGACTTGTCGACCTCCTCCTCCTTCGCAGGGACGGCGTGCCGTGGCAGCTCGCGCGCCACAGTGCGCGGATTGTAGACGAGCTCCATCGCGGTGCCGCGATTGCCCCACTGGATCGCGGTGACGGGCGGGCGCTCGAAGGTGGAGGCGAGATAGAACGCTGCCGCCACCCCGAGCACTGCGGTCGCCGTCCAGCCGACCGTCGAGACGAGGTCGAAATCCTTTTTCTTGCTCATTGGCCTATCTCCCGGCCGTAAGGAGTGGGTCGACGACCCCGCCAGGCACAACGGGATCGTACATCGGCGCAAACCCGTGCTTCACCGCCCAGAGGTACCAGTTGTCTACCACCGTGCCGGTGAGCAGGATGCCGATGCCACCGGTGAGCGGGGTGAGCACGGCGAACCACCACGCCCAGCGATGGATGGACTCCGAGGTCGCATTGAAGCCCATGCACCAGCGCCAAAACAGCGCCGCACGCTCATAAGCCGTGCCGCGATCGATCGTCTGGTCAAGCTCGCGTTCGCCGCCATAGCGCGACACCGCGAGCACGGTGGCGCCGTGCATCGCGAACAAGAGTGTCGAGCCATAGAGGAAGACGATCGAGAGGGCGTGGAACGGATTGTAGAAGAGGTTGCCGTAGCGGATCGAAAAAGCCGCCGTCCAATCGAGGTGGGGAAAGATGCCGAACGGCACCGCTTCGCCCCATGAGCCCATCATGACAGGGCGAATGAAGCCCAACACGAGGTAGAGCCAGATTGCGCTCGCAAACGCCCAAGCGACATGCGTTCCCATGCCCAAGGCGCGAGCCCTGCGGTAGGTGCGCAGCCACCACAACAGGATAGAGGCGGTGAGGAAAAAGCCTGCCATCAGCCACCACCCGCCATCCTGCAGCGGCGGAATGCGAAGCCCGTAGTGCGGAGGGGGCGGTTCGAGGGCAAGCCAGAAGAACTGACGGACGAACTGGATCGGATCCCAGTTCACCGAGGCCCACATGTTGAGCCCGATGATGACGATCGCGATCAGCCCGCAGACAATGGAGAGCAGGCCCAATCGGCCAAGATAGATCGGCCCCAGTTGGGCTTCTCCGAAACGGCCGAAGAGGTGGACGAAGGTGCCCTTGCCGAGGCGGGCCTCATCGCCCGCAGGCAAGGGCACGCCCGGGTTGGGCGCCGGCCCATGCACCTGCACTCGGGTGAAGATGTTTTGGTACTCCAACGGCATGTCGAGTGCTCCTCTCGCCGTCACTTCCAGATCGGAAGATTGAGCCACCAGCTCCACCACTCGGGCCAACCGCGCGTCCAGAACGGACCCGAGATGATGATGCACACGGCACTCCAGAACCCCGCCGACAGCGCAAGAAACAAGCCGAGGCGATGAATGCCGAGCGCGCCGATCGAATAGCCGATCAGGTCGCGGAAGAAGGTGTTCTCATGGTCGGGGCTCTTCACCGGCTCGCCCTTCGGCGGATTGAGCGCGGAGAGGATCAGCCCGCCATGTAGGCTGAGCGCGAGTGTGGTGGTGAAGAAGAATGTGATCGCCAGCATGTGCGCTGGGTTGTAGTGGAAATGGAGGTACTGGTAGCCGACGTTCGATACCCAATCGAGATGACTGAAGATTCCGTAGGGGAAACCATGCCCCCAAGCCCCCATTAGAAGCGGGCGGAACACCACCAGCGTGAGATAGGCAAACACGGCCACCCCGTAGGCGATCGGGATGTGGTAGCCCATGCCGAGCTTACGGCTGATCTCGACCTGCCTCAGTGCCCAGGAGACGAAGGCGCCGATCGCGCAGATGGTGATCAGCTGCCATAGCCCGCCCTCTTTCAGCGGCGCGAAGCCAAGGCCGTACTTCAGGTCAGGCGGAGCGATGTTGATCGTCCACACGTTGAACGTGCCCTGTAGCGCAGCGCCGTACAGGATCAGCGCCGTGCCGAGCACAGTGAAGAACAGCGTGGTGACACCGAAGAACCCGACGTAGAACGGCCCCACCCAGAAGTCGAACAGGTCGCCCCCGATCAGGGTTCCGCCGCGCACCCGGTACTTCTTCTCGAAACTCAGCATCGACATAACGCGTCACCCT
>CALLUO010000010.1 GCA_938010425.1 uncultured Elioraea sp. | reverse complement strand
GTTGCCAACCGGGATGGTCCGGTGGGCGGCTCGCGTGCATTCCCGCCCCCCGGCCGGACTGCGGCTGTCGCAATACCTTACACCACAACACCGTACGGGCCTCAGCCCGCCAAGCCGCTTCCGAGGCGCGGAGGGAGTCGTGTCGGAAAATTTTACACTTTGCGCATGTGACAGATTTGTCACCAAAATATGCTTTAAAATCAATACGTTGCATTCATGGCATGGCATTTGCTAAGCTGTCGTATGCGCGATCGGCGTGGCCGATCATACGCATGGGCGAAACGAGCAAAGGAGGGAGCTGATAAGAGTGCTTCTTCTGGCCGGGGCCCTGACCCTGGGCATGACGGCGGGGGCCATGACGGCGTGGGCCTCGGCTGTGAGCCTCACCGGCAACTTCGTCCGAGTGGGCGTCAACAACCTCCGCACGCTCGGCAGCGGCGGCAACATACCGCCGGGCATCCAGCATGACCCGACCGGAACTAGAACCTTCGGCGTGAACGATTACCTAACGCCGGGAAACCCGAGTGAGGGGTTTGCCGTCAACAGCGTACAGACGGGGTTCGTACGGAACAATAACAACCACGTCTGGTTCAGCGGCGCCGACCATTTCGGCACCGGCACCGTCACCACAGGGACCGTCGCCGGCTTCGACCATTCCGCAAGTTGGGTCGGCCGCATCGCTGGAGTGCTCGAGATCCGGCACGACTACCCCTTCAACGACAACGATGAGCGCGTCAACATCACCACGACCATCACCGCCTTGCAGGACCTCGAAGGTCTCGCCTTCGGCCGGCACCTCGATCCCGACCCGGACTTTAACACCTTCCGCGTGTTCAACACGCGAAACACGCGCGGCAACACCATCTTCGCGCCGGAAAATCTCGTTTCGGCCGCCGGGCCGCGGACTGGCCTCACCATTGGCCTGCTGAACCTGACTTCGGACTATCCATCGAACACCGGCATCGCCAACTACTGCTGCGTTATCGACGACCCGTACAACGTGCTCCTTGGCTACGGCCCCATCTTCCCGAGCACCGACAATGACGACTTCGGCCTGCAGATGGCCTGGAGAATCGGCGATCTCGCGGCCGGCCAGAGCGCGACAATCCGCTACGCCTATGTGATGGGTGACAGCCAAGCGAATCTTGGCGCCGGCCCGCGCCCAGTGCCCGAGCCCGCTTCGCTCGCCCTGCTCGGCCTCGGCCTCGCCGGCCTCGGCCTTGCACGGCGCCGCCGGCACTGAGACGAGACACCTGAATGCCGGCCGGGCACCCCAAAGCTAGCGCGCGGCGGGGAGGCCGGCGGCCTCCCCGCCCGTCGTTTAAGACCCGCTGATGAGGAGCCCGAGCCCGATCGCCAGCAGCGGTCCGTCGGCCTCAGCCCAGGCGTCCTGCACGGTGAAGTGGTTGCGGCCCGGCAATTCGAGCGAAGCGGCAGCCGCCCCGCGTTCCGCCCAAACGGCGGCAAACTCCCGCGACTGGCGTCGGAACTCCCCGCTCTCCGCCCCACCCACCGCTGCCAACAGCCGCGTTCCCTCGGGCGGGGCAAGCAGGATGGGCGACAGACGAGTGGCGTCAGCGAGATCAAGCCCCAACGCCCGGTTGTGCGTGGTGCCGAGCAAAGGGGCGAGATCGAAGAGGCCCGAGGAGGGCAGCACGGCGCGGAAGCGGAGATCGGCAACCCCGCGCTCGGCCCAATCTGTCGCCGCCAACATCGCGGCGAGATGCCCGCCGGCGGAATGCCCCCCGACCAGCCAACGCCGCGCCAGGCCCAAAGCCGAAGCCTCGCGCCAAAGCAGGGCGACGGCAGACCGCACATCATCCACCAGGGCAGAGAGAGTCACCTCAGGGCAGAGCGGATAGCCGGGCATCGCTACCGCCACGCCGCGCGCCAGCCACGGTGTCGCGACCCAGGCAAACTCGCGTCGATGCCGGCGCTGCCAGTAGCCGCCATGAATCCAGATAAGCAGAGGAGGATCAGACACGGTCTCGGGCCGGTAGAGGTCGATCGCGCGCCGTTCTCCTTCGCCATAGGACACGACAGTGGGCGGGTGCAACGCAAGCGCCTGCACCATGCGCTCGGCCCAACCAGCTTCGATCGCCGGATAGTCGGGCACAGCAGCGACCGTGGCGTATTGGCGCTCAAGCCAACCCGTCATCATCAGCCGGCTCGTTGCCTCCCCTTCAGACGCCGAGCATGCCGTGCAAAAGCTTGGCGTTGGCAACCAGGGAAGCGCCGTCGCCAACCCAAGCCACGCGGCCCTTCTGCAGCACGACGAAGCGATCCGCCAGGGCCGCAAGCGCCGCGACGTCCTTGTCGACGACGAGGATCGAGAGACCTTGCGATTTCAGCTGCGCGAGCACCGACCAAATCTCGGCGCGCACCCTTGGCGCGAGCCCCTCGGTTGCCTCATCCAGGATCAACAGGCGCGGATTGGTCAACAGCGCCCGCCCGATCGCAAGCATCTGCTGCTCACCGCCCGAGAGGGTTCGCGCCGATTGGCGTTGGCGCTCCGCCAGGCGCGGAAAGAGCGCGAAGACAGCCTCGACCGTCCAGGCCCCCGGCCGCGCGGTAGCGATCAGGTTCTCGCGCACGGTGAGGGTGGGGAACACAAGCCGCCCCTCTGGCACAAGGCCGATACCAAGCCGGGCGATGCGATGCGGCGCCGCCTGCGCGATCATCTCGCCCGCAAAGCGGATGGTGCCGGATCGTTCAACCAGCCCGAGAATGGCACGGATGGTGGTGGTTTTGCCCATGCCGTTGCGCCCGGCAAGCGCGACAACCTCCCCCTCGCCGACGCGGAGCGAAACATCGAACAAAGCGGGGGTTGCACCGTAACGCGCCGACACGCCCTCGAGCTCAAGCATCGACCATCTCGCCGAGATATGCTTCGCGGACAGCGCGGTCAGCGCGGATATCCTCCGCCGACCCGGAGGCGATCACGCGCCCCTCGGCCAGAACGGTGATTCGGTCGGCGAGACGGAACACCGTGTCCATGTCGTGCTCGACCAGCAGCATGGCGATCCGCCCCTTGAGAGCGGCGAGACGGTTCGCCAGCTCCTCTGTCTCGCTCAGCCCAAGCCCGGCAGCCGGCTCGTCGAGCAGGAGAACGCGCGGACGGCAGGCGAGAACAACAGCAAGCTCGAGCTGCCGCTGCTCGCCGTGGCTTAGGATGGCGGCGGGATGCTCGGCGCGATCGATCAACCCTGCTGCAACGAGCGCAGCATCGACATGGGCGGCAAGGCGCGACAAACGGTCGGCGCGGCGGAGGAAATGGAAAGGGCTCGCGAAGCGGGTCTGCACCGCAAGCAGAACGTTTTGGCGCACGGAGAACTCAGAGCAGAGCTCCGTGATTTGGAAGGTTCGTCCCACCCCACGCCGCGCCCGCGCCGCAACGCTAAGCCGGCCAATATCCTCGCCGCCCAGCAGCACCGTGCCGGCATCGGGCACGATCTCGCCGGCGATCATGCCCATCAGCGTGCTCTTGCCCGCACCATTCGGGCCGATCACTGCATGACATTCACCAGCAAGCAGATCGAGCGACACCTCGGACACCGCGACCAGCGAGCCGAAGCGTCGCGTCAGGCCCCGCACCGCCAGCAGCGGTTCAGCCAGAGTATGCAGCACGGCTCACCATTCCCCAGATGCCGCGGCGGAAGAGGAGCACACAGAGAAGGAGGATCGGCCCCAACACCAGCATCCAGTGCTCTGTTACCGCGGATAATTCCTCCTCGAGCGCGAGCAAGACAAAGGCTCCGATCAGAGGGCCAATCAGCGTCCCCTGCCCTCCCAACACCACCATAATGATGAGCTCTCCCGATCGTTGCCAGGAGAGGAGATCCGGGGAGACGAACATCGCGACGTCGGCGAGCAGGGCTCCAGCCACACCCGTGCAGGCACCCGACAGGGTGAAGGCGAGCAGCCGGATGGCAAAAACAGGATAGCCGAGCGCCAAAAGCCGCCGTTCGTTCTGGCGTGCCCCGCGCAGCGCAAGCCCGTAGCGGGCCTGAATGGCCCGCTGCGCAACCAGCATAAACAGCAGCACAAGCACGAACGCGAACCAATAGCGCGGCGCATCACTTTGCACGGGAAACCCGCCCACACGCCATGGCCCAGGCAGCATCAGCCCGTCCGTTCCGCCATATTCCGGCACGGCGAGCACCAAAAAATACACCATCTGCGCAAAGGCGAGCGTGATCATGATAAAATGCACACCGCGTGTGCGCAGCGAGATGGCGCCAATCAAGATGGCGAGAATGCCGGCCACAGCCGCCGCGGCGGGAAGGATGATCAAGGCCTCGCTTGTGCCGGAGACGACGAACGGCCACGCGACCACAGGCGTGCCGCGGTTTGCGTGATGAAGTAGGGCAGCTGCCACGTAGGCGCCGGTGCCGAGGAATGCGCTATGCCCGAAACTGACAAGGCCGCCATAGCCAAGCACCAGATCAAGCGCAGCGGCAGCGAGCCCATAGGCGAGCATGCGCGTGAGCGTGGGCAAAAGATAGTCGGCCTGCAGCGCTTCGAGCACGGGCGGGGCGACGGCGAGAAGGCAAACCCCGCCTAGAGCGAGGATGCCGTCCGGCCGCACGCGCGGCGCCGGTGCCGCAGCCTCAGCCATGGGCGGGGAACAGCCCGCGGGGACGCAGCGCAAGCACCACCGCCATCAGCAGATAGACCGCAACCGAACTGAGATTCGCTGCCACCTGGTCGGCCGCCGCGGGCGGCAAGAGGTCGCGCATCAGCCATGGCAGAAGGGCGCGCGACATCGTATCGGTGAGCCCAACCAGAAGGGCAGCGAGGAATGCCCCACGCACGGAGCCAAGCCCGCCGATGACGACGACCACGAAGGCAAGGATCAGGATCTGTTCGCCCATGCCGACCTGAACGGCGAGGATGGGGGCAGCCATCGCGCCAGCAAGCCCTGCAAGCGCGCCGCCGATTGCAAAGACGATGGCGAACAGAGCCTTGATATTTACCCCAAGCGCCTGAACCATCTGGCGATGGGTGGTGCCGGCGCGGATCAACATACCTAGGCGCGTTCGCCCGATCAGCCACCATAGGAACAGAGCAGCAAGAAGCCCAGCGGCGATGATGGCGAGGCGGTAGGCCGGGTAGAGCACGCCGGGCAGGAGTTCGACGCTACCAGAGAGACTGCGCGGGGGTGCGGCGAAGATCGGTTGCGGCCCGAACAAGATCTTCACCGTTTCATTGGCGATCAGAATCACGGCGAAGGTGGCGAGCACCTGGTCAAGATGCGCCCGTGTATACAGCCGACGGATTAAGGCCAGTTCGAGCAGGAGGGCGAAGGCCGCGCCGACCACAACCCCAGCAAGCAGGCCGGCAGCGAAGGATCCCGTTCGTGCCGTGATTGCAGCTGAGGCGAAAGCACCAGCCATGTAGAGTGAGCCGTGCGCGAGGTTGATCACGTCCATGACGCCAAAGATCAGCGTCAGGCCCGCGGCGAGAAGAAACAGCATCACGCCGAGCGTGAACCCATTCAGAGTCTGTTCCAGCAGAAGGGTGGGATACATTGGGCAGCTGCGGAACGGCGCGCCGTTGGGTGAGAGGAAAAGCCAGATTCGGAAACGGTGGAGTGTGTGCTGTCGGTTCCGCCTTAGCCCAGTCGGCATTGCGCAGCATAGGCGTCCTGGTGATCTTGGAAGGCGACTCCGATCGTGCGATTGACGATGCGCCCTTTCGCGTCGCGCACGACCTCGCGCATGTAGATCGTTTGGATCGGATGGTTGTTGTTTCCGAACCGGAATGCGCCGCGCACGGAAGCGAAGTCGGCCCGCTTCAGCGCAGCGGCGAAGGCCGCGCGGTCGGACACATCGCCGCGTGTGGCTGCAAGGGCGGAACCAATCAGGTTGGCCGCATCGAAACCCTGGCTCGCATAAAGGCTCGGCAATCGCCCATACTCGCGTTCGAAGGTCTCGACAAAGGTCAGGTTGGCCGAGTTGGGCAGATCAAGTGCCCACTGCGAAGAGTTGAAGCAGCCGAGCGCATCCTCGCCGACGGCCGCCAACACGTCCTGATCGAAGGAAAAGCCGGGGCCGTAGAGCGGAAGGCGACCGCGCAGGCCGGCCGCCGCGTACTGTTTGATGAAGTTGATGCCCAAACCGCCCGGCAGGAAGATGTAGACGGCCTCAGGCGAGGCGTTGCGGATGGTAGCGAGTTCCGCCGCGTAGTCGAGCTGATCGAGCCGCGTGTAGGTCTCCGCGACCACTTCGCCCTTGTAGAAACGCTTAAAGCCGGTGAGCGCGTCGCGCCCTGCAGGATAGTTTGGTGCCAAAATAAAAGCGCGCCGTACGTTCCGTTGCGTCAGGTACTGGCCAACCGCCTCATGCAAATTGTCGTTCTGCCAGGCGACGTTGAAGTAGTTGGGATGGCAGCCCTCACCGGCGAGTTGGCTTGGCCCTGCGTTTGCGCTGACGTAGGTGGCAACCGGAAGTACGACGGGTGCAACCGCCAGCAGCACGTTGGAGAAGACAATTCCGGTCAGCACTTGCACGCGCTCACGCCGCACCATGCGTTCAGCAATGGCGCGCCCATTCTCGGGACGAAGTCCGTCATCGGCGACGACAACCTCGACCGCCACACCGCCGAGCTTTCCACCCCCATGTTTCACCGCGAGGTTGAACCCGTCGCGAATATCAGCGCCTAACGCTGCCCCAGGACCGGACAGAGTGGTGATCATCCCGATTTTGACCACTTCAGATTGAGCAAGAGCGGGGCGCGCGAGCCACAAGCCCGGTAGGGCTGCCGTTGCAGCCAGAATGCTCCGTCGCGTCATACGCATGATTGTCCCTCTCCCCCCCGGCCGACAGGCGTCATGCGAGTGTAGGCAGCGGTCATACTTTGCGACAACCGGGCTCAGCCGCGCCCGACATGGGCCAACATGTCGGCTCCTGGCCGGTCATGTATCTTCGGCATAGCGGCTAGGGCAGCGACATCGGGCTGCGGCCTGCCGCATGCCGGGATGGTAGCACATGCACGCTCAAGCGCAGCCGCAGCGGCCAGCAGTGCCGCATCACCGCGCCGTCGCCCTACCAGCTGGAGGCCAAACGGAAGGCCGCGCGCATCCACCCCGCACGGCAGCACAAGAGCCGGGTGGGCGGCTAGCGTCACCCCGTAGGCGAGCGCCAGCCAGTGGTAATAGGACCGAAGCCCCACCCCGTCGATCTCCATCGGCGCGAGCACCGTCCACGGCATGGGCTGCAAGGCCATCGCCGGCGACAGGATGAGATCAACGCGAGCGAAGAACGCATGAACCCGGCGTGCGATCGCGGTCTGCATCGCGTGCGCACGCGCATAGTCGGCCAGGCTGTAGCCGAGCCCCTCTTCGATGTTGGCGATCAGGTTCGGCCCCAGCATGTGCGGCCGCGTGCGGTAGGTGGACAGGTGGCGGGCCAGCATTCCTTCCGCGCGCAGAACGGCGAAGGCTTCGTCGGCTCCGCTCATGTCGGGGCTTGCCTCGATCAGCTCGCCGAACAGGTGGCGGAGACGGCCGATGCGATCTCGGAACAGCCCACGCACCTCGGCCGAAACCGGAGCAAAGCCGAAATCCTCTGTCACCGCCACACGGAGGCTGGCGAGATCGCACTCGGGGAGCGGGAAGAAGCGGGAAGCATCAACTGGGGCTGAGAGCGGATCGCGCGCGTCTTCGGCCGCCATGGCGGAGAGGAGGAGCGCGAGATCGGGCACGGTGCGCGCCATCGGGCCCAAAACCGGCAGGGGCGACCAGCCAGAGCCGCGCTTTTCAGACGGAACAAGCCCAGGCGTAGGGCGAAATCCAACGACGCCGCACCAGGCGGCCGGATTGCGCAAGCTACCCCCGACATCGGAACCGGTGGCGAGTGGCAGCATGCCAGTGGCAAGCGCGACAGCTGACCCGCCAGACGATCCGGCGCAAGAGAGCGCAGGGTCGAACGGATTGCCGGTCGGCCCATAGACGGGGTTGACGGTGTTGGCACCAGCGCCGAATTCGGGCGTGTTGGTCTTAGCGAGCACGATCGCGCCCGCAGCGCGCAGGCGCGCGACCATGCCGCAATCCTCGGCCGGCACGAAGCTTTCAAACTGCCGGCTGCCATAGGTGGTGCGCAGCCCGGAAGTCTCCTCGAGATCCTTTACCCCGATCACAAGCCCTGAAAGCGGGCAAAGCCGATCGCCGCGGCGTGCCGCCTCCTCCGCCGCCTTCGCCTCGGTCCGCGCGCGGTCGACGTCCATCGCGACGATCGCGTTGAGAGCCGGATTGGCGGCTTCGATGCGCGCAAGGCACGCGTCCAGGAGTTCGACTGGACTGATCTCCCGCCGCCCGATGAGACGCCTGAGATCGACCGCCGAGAAGTCGCACAAAACCGCGTCGGTCATCCGGTCTCTCCAAGCGCGCGGCGGTAGCGGGCCAACATGGCGTCGTCGAAACAGGCGAAGATGACGACGAGGTCATCGCCGTGCGCGCCGAGATCGTTCCGCACGGTGCCTACCGCGACCGCGGTCGCCTCCTCGGGCGGATAGCCGAAGATGCCGGTGGAGATGGCGGGGAAGGCGATCGATCGTCCGCCCACCTCGCGCAGCCGGGCAAGGCTTTCGCGGTAGCAGGATGCGAGATGTGCGGCTTCCCCCTGCCCTCCCCCTTGCCAGCGCGGGCCTACGGCGTGGATGACGAAGCGTGCCCGCAATCGGAACCCCGGCGTCAGCACCGCCCTGCCTGTCGGTACAGGCGCAAGCAGCCGGCAGGCCTCCCAGAGTTCGGGCCCCGCCGCGCGATGAATCGCCCCGCACACACCTCCACCCGGTGTCAGCGCCTCGTTCGCCGCGTTGACGATGGCATCGACGGCAAGCTCTGTGATGTCACCCTGGAAAGCGTGCATCGGCATCGCGAACTCGCCGGTCCCAGAAACGGATTGTTCCCTTTACGCGACGGTCTTCATAAGCATGTCATCCCACCATCGATCAGCAAGGAGGCACCATTGATGAGCGCTGCCGCCGGAGAGGCGAGGAAAACGGCGGCCCCCATCACGTCTTCCACCTCCCCCAAGCGGCCAAGCGGAATCGCGCGCAGCGCGCGCTCTCGGAACTCGGGGTCGGCTAGGACGGGGGCAGTCAACGGGGTCTCGATGTAGGTCGGGCAGAGTGCATTGACGCGGATTCCCTTCGGCCCAAGTTCGGCCGCCATGGCCTTGGTCAGCCCTTCGATCGCGTGCTTGCTTGCGGTGTAGATCGAGCGGTTGATGCCGGCCACATGCCCGTTCACCGAAGAGAGGTTGATGATCGCGCCTGGCCGGTTCGCCTCCACCATGCCGCGCGCAACCGCCTGGGCGACCGTGACCGCAGCGCGAATGTTGAGATCGATCAGCGCATCGACGCTATCATCTTTCACCTCGAGAAAAGGCTCGCGAATATTGGTGCCGGCGTTGTTGAGCAGGATGTCGAAGGGCCCATAGTCGGCGACCACGCGGCGCACTGCGGCACGATCCGTCACATCGAGGCGCACCGCACGCGCAGCGGGCAGCCCGCGCGAGGCGAGATGCGCGACAGTCCGTTCCATCTCTTCCAGCGCACGCGCGGCGAGAACGACTTCGGCTCCGGCCTCGGCGAAGGCGATGGCGATTGCCCGACCAAGCCCGCGCGAGGCCCCGGTGACGAAGGCCCTCTTACCATCGAGGCGAAACGACGGTGTCGTCGGAAACCGGGTTTCGGATGAGGGGACGGGCATGGTCGAGTAACGCTCCCCAGGGCATGCTCAGTCGGCCATTCGGTGATGCCATGCCTGTTGCTTTCGGTCTAGATGATGACGAGAAACCCACCCCACAAACCCAATGTTCGAGGAAGGGGACAAGTGATGTCGGAGGATCGCGAAGCGACGGTGATCGCCTGGGAGGAGTTCGCGCGCATTGACATTCGCGTCGGCACCGTGGTCGATGCACAGCCGTTCCCGCAGGCGCGCCAACCGGCGATCAAGCTGTGGGTCGATTTCGGACCGGAACGGGGCACGCTGCAGACCTCGGCCCAACTGACGCAGCACTATAGGCCCGACGCGCTGATTGGACGGCAAGTGGCAGGCCTCGTCAACCTACCGCCGAAGCGCATCGCCGGTTTCAAAAGCCAATTCCTCGTCCTCGGGTTTCCTGACGAATTCGGCCACGTCGTCCTGATTCGCCCCGACTTCGCGGTGCCGAATGGCGGTCGATTGTTTTGACGTCGTTTTATTCCGCTCACGCAGCAGTGGCAGGCGGTTGCCGCGAGGCCCCAAGTCCGAACCAGAGCACGGCGAATGACAGACCAGCGAGCCCAAGTCGGACAGGATCGGCCATCGCATGGCCAAAGGCCGCGGCCGCGCCGGCAGCAAGTGCCACACCCCGCCCCGCCAGACCGAGCGGACCGCGCAGAAAACCCGCGAATGCCGATGCCATCAGGCTTAAAGCGAGCACAAGCGTTGCCGTCTCGATGGCAATCGCAACCGCGCCGCCACGCCAGAGAATACCGGGATCGTAGATGAACGCGAAGCCGACGACGAACCCAGCGGCCGCAAATCGCAACGCCTGCAACCCGGTGAGCAAAGGATCGGCCCCCGCGATGGCGGCCGCGGCAAAGGAGGCGACCGCCACCGGCGGTGTCGCATCCGCCAGCACGGCGAAATAGAACATGAAGAGATGCGCGGGCAGAAGGTCGACGCCGAACTCGCGTAAGACGGGGCTGCCCAGAGCGGCGGTGATGATGTAGGCGGGCGTCGTGGGCACGCCCATGCCAAGCACGAGCGCCGTCAGCATCAGCAACACGCACAGCAACGCGAGCGAGCCGCCCGCAAGCCCCTTGACAATGCCGCCGAAGGCGACGGCAAGGCCGGTGACCGTGAGGGCAGCGGTAACAATGCCAGCGCCAGCCACCGCCGCCGCCAACACCGCCATGGTGCGCGCGGCCTCCGCCAGGGCAGCGACGATCGCGGCCAGCCCCATGCGCGTGCGTCGCCGCGCTGAAGCAACGACAACCATCAAAACGGTGGCGGCGAAAGCGGCTGCATTGCCACTCCATCGCGCAACCAGCAGCCAGACAAGCACGACGATGGGAAGGATGAGGTGGGCATCGTGGGCAACCTCGCGCCAGGACGGGATCTCGCCCGCCGTCATCGCCGCAATGCCGCAGCGTTTGGCCTCGAAGTGCACGGAAACGAACAGCGCGAAATAGTAGAGTACAGCGCCGAGTGAGGCGGCAACGATGATCTCGCCATAGGCGATCTGCGTGATCTCGCTCATCACGAAGGCCGCCGCCCCCATCACCGGGGGCATCAGCGCTCCACCCGTCGAGGCCGCGGCCTCTATGCCGCCTGCGACGGCTGGCGTGTAGCCAAGGCGTTTCATCATCGGAATGGTGATCGCACCCGTGGCGGCGACATTCGACACGGTCGACCCGCTCATCGTGCCAAAGAGGCCCGAGGTGATAACAGCAACCTTGGCAGGACCACCGGCATAGCGCCCGGCGATAGCCATACCGAAATTCGAGAACAGCCGCCCCGTTCCAGAAGCCTGCACAAAAGCACCAAACAGGATGAACATCGCGATTGTGCCGGCGACGATCCCGGTCAGCGGGCCGTAAATGCCGCCGACGATGGGCACAAAAAATGCAGTCTCCACAATCATTGCGATTGAGAACGGGCGCGTCTGCAAAACGCCCGGTAAGTGATGGCCGACATGCATATAGAGCAAGGCCCCCGCAACCACAGCCGCAAACGCAGGCGCCACGGCACGGCGAATCGCCTCGAGCAAGGTCACGATCGCAAGCACACCAAGCCAAAACTCGCGCGGGCTCAGCGGTTCGATAAACTCCATCCGCGCATTGATCGATCCCGCCTCAGAGAGGATGTACAGGCTAGGCAAGAGAGCGAGCAGGCTGAGCGCGAGATCGGGCAAGGATGGCTTGGCTTGCAGACCAGCACGGCGGCGCGCCGGGAAGCAGAGGAAACAGAGAGGCAGCAGTGCAGCCAGGTGAAACCCGCGCAGCGCCAGCGGCTCGGGAATAAAGAACACGTCGCGCGTCCATACACCGGCGCCGAAGAAATGACGCGCGATGTTCTCCATCAATCCGGCTCCGCCGAGCCAGAGATGCACAAAGCCGATCAGCGCCGCGTAGGCGGTGATCAGCCAGCGCCAGGGCGGGACAAGGTCACGCACCCGGGGAAAGCAGAACCCTGCCGCGCGAGCAAAGGCTCAAGGCGTGCAACCTGCTTCCGCGTAGGCGCGACGGGCACCTGGGTGCAAAGGCGCGCCAGGATACTTGCAGGCGATGGCGGGGTTAAAAGCGGCCATCGACGGATGAATCGTGGCAAGGCGGGAACGGTTTTCGATCAGAACCTTCACTATGCGGTACATCGTCTCTTCGGGGATGGTATTGGCGACGACGAGCACGGTGTCGAAGGTAGTGACGGGAACGTCGCCGGTCTGCATCGGCGGTTGATAGGTGCCGGCCGGGATGACGCCTTGCGAAAAGCCGTAGGTTTTGACCAGGTGGTCGCGCACATCTTGCGGGAAGGCAACGAGGGTGGCCGGGCGACGGCCGCGCTGGATTTCGTTCACCATCGCCGCCGGACGGGCGAGCGCGACGTACACGTAATCCACCTGCCCGTCCATGAACGCAGCCGCAAGGTCGTTGTACGACCCCTGCACGACGCGGCCGCCCTCGGCGCGGATCTTGTCGAAGCTCGTGCCAAAATAACGCAGGATATAGGTCAGGGTCAGCGTGTCAGAGGAGGTTCCCTGTGGTGCGCCGATGCGCAGTCCCCGCATGGTCAGGATCTCGCGCATATCGGTCGGACCACCATTGGCAGGGCGAAGCATGTGGTGTTCGGTCGGGCTCCAACCGACCCCAATGTGGCTGATCCTGTCGTGCACCGCGCGATAGGGCTCTTCGCCCTTGATGGCAGAGGAGACGAGGAAGTCGAGCCCGAAGCCGATCTGGGATACGCCGTTTTGCACCCGGGTCGGGTTGCCGAGCCCGCCGCCCGGAACGACCCTAATCGTGAGACCAGGGATGTTCTCCTGCAGGATTTGGGACAGCCCCGTCGCCATGGTGAACCAGCCGCCGCCCAAGGCACCGGCGACCATCTCGTAGGTCTGGGCGGAGGCCGGAGCGGAGGTCGCCAAGCCGAGGGCGGCTGCAGCAGCGATCAACGCAAGTCGGGTCGCGGACATGATCCTCTCCCTTTCGTGAGCCCTGGCCTATCGTGCGACGACACGACTGAGCAGGCAACGCCGCTTGTCGTGTTGCGAGGCTCGTGTTCCTTTGCTGTCTGTGCCAATGGCGTGGATCTCGCCCGACTGGCTGCTCGAACAGGGGCGGATCAGGCGCGGGTTGCGGCGCGTTTTGCGGTTCGCCTGCGCGATTTCCCGGCTTGCTTTCGCAAAGCGAAATAACGGAACAGGCTACGCAACCCTGGTCGCGGATCACGCATCGAAGGCAGAAGCCATCCCCTAGAAGCTAACGGACGAGGAGGAAGCGCGACTCGATCTGACGGAGGGGGTGCCGGGGCACTCTCTGCCGGGGATCATCGAAGCGCTGCCGCTCACGGGCAGCCCTGCCGTGGTGGCGCAGACCTATCTTGCCAACCCAGCGTGCCCAGCGACGGGGTTGAAGCCGCCGTGCTGGTATCTTGCCCATATGCTGGCCGCGCGCGATCTGCTGAACGCCCGCTCGGTGGCAGGGCAGGACCAGATGGAGACGGCGGAATGAGTGCCGCGGCCGAGACCCTCCGTTCGGCTTACGAGACGGCGTGGTACAGGGTGGAGTTGGGCGACGGTAGTCAGGCCCTGCGGGTCGGGAAACCAGTCCCGCCGCGGGTCGCAGCCTGGATCGCAAGCCAAGGTAAACCAGGCGCGGGCTTGATCACGGCCTGCAACCCGTACGGAAAACTCGCCTCTACCAGGGAGAACGCCGAGGCGATGGCGCGGCTGCGCGCTCTGATTGCCGCACGCGGGTGGCCGGCACTGCCGGGTGCCGGAGGTAGCGACCGCGAGGACTGGCCGGCCGAGCCAAGCCTGCTGATTGCGCTCGATTCGCTGCGTCAGGCGCAGCGGATCGGCCGCGCCTTTCGCCAAAACGCGATTTTGTGGCTGCCGCAAGGCGGTATGGTCGAACTGGTTTGGCTAAAGAGCTCTCAGGCCGGTTGCCAGTAGCGAAGAACCACCACGCGCGCTTTGGCAAAGCTGGAGTTTTCCCGCAACGGGCGCGGCGAACCCTTGCGCACCCAGCGCTGCGCAGCCGAGCGAAGCTCCTCGTCGGAGAGGATTTCCGCCATCAGCTCGTTCAGAAGGTCGGTCAGCACTTCAGGCGGGGCCTGTGCGTCTTCCCCGCCGGTCACTTGGCTAACAACCGCGCGCGCGTAATCCACAGCATCCAGAAAAAGCTGCGCTTCTTCGGTTGAGTAGTCGTGCAGGTCGCGGCATGGCGGGGCTGGCACCAGGCGCAAGGCCATCAGCGCCTCGACCTGTTCATCCGTTGCACTCCCCGCCTTGCCAACCCGTGGCATCTGTCGGCGTGCGGGCTGCGGGTCGGGTGCCGGCGCATGGGCGGCGGGAGGGACCAGTGCAGCAGCCGGCTGCGATCCAGCCCGCAAGAACCACCGCCAGGGGCTCAAGAGCCACCTGAACACGCGCCAGACGGTGGTCACGACGCCCTGGAGAATGAAACTCTTTGTCCGGATGGTCGACCCCCGACGTTCGCCGTTCACAGACAGGCCAAGCCCGTGCGACCACAGTCACCAGACGGCGGTCACCCCACCGGGGCCAGTGAGCCCTTCAGCACCATAAGGATTCAGAAGCCTTCCCGCTCTAGCCTTTTGCGCTCAAGTTTGCGTGCCCGACGCACCGCCTCCGCCTTCTCGCGGGCCCGACGTTCGGACGGCTTCTCGTAATGGCGGCGGAGCTTCATCTCGCGGAAGATTCCCTCCCGCTGCATCTTTTTCTTGAGCGCCTTCAGCGCCTGATCAATGTTGTTATCACGAACCAGAACCTGCACGTGGGGCTGACCTCCATCTCTTGTCTGCGCGTCCTCCCGACCAGCCGGGTCACCTGCGGACGCAAAAACAGGCCGAGCCGGCGGACCGGCTACGGAGATGGTTCGGGTAGCACGGCAAGACCAGCGCTGGAAGGTCACGCCATCATCACCCCTCATTTGCGCAGAGCGCGCGACCTCCCTATGTGCCGAAAGCGTGCTGACTGACCTGCTGCTGTGTCGGGGCGTCCGATGGCCATCCTGAAGATCGCCCGCATGGGCCACCCCATCCTGCTTGCCCGCGCAGACCCTGTGCCGGACCCAACCGCACCGGCCGTGCATCGCCTGGTCGCCGACATGATTGATACCCTGCTCGATGCCGATGCTGCCGGACTTGCCGCGCCGCAGGTGCACGTGCCGCTCCGCCTGTTCGTCTTCCGCTGCCGTGCTGAGCGTCTCACTGCCGATCCCGACGACCGTCTGACCGCACCGGAGGTGGAGGTGGTGATCAACCCTGAGATCGAGCCGCTCGGGGCCGAGCTGGAGACAGCCTGGGAGGGTTGTCTGTCTATCCCCGGGTTGCGTGGCGCGGTGCCGCGCTATGTGCGAATCCGTTATCGCGGACAGACGCTGCAGGGAGAGACGGTGGAGCGCACGGTGAGCGGTTTCCACGCCCGCGTGGTTCAGCATGAGGTCGACCACCTCGATGGCATCCTTTACCCGATGCGAATGGACAACTTCGCCCTGTTCGGCTTCACCGAGGAGCTTACCCGCGCCGCGCAGAGCGCGATTTACCCCCGGCGCGGTGCCGGGCGGGATGGCTAACAGCCACGCGACAACGCGCGCAGGACAGAGGGCAGGACAAGGGACAGCAAATGGGACAGCTGGAACGAAGCGAGGAGCGGGATCGCGCCGTCGAAGCCGCGTTGCCTCATGTCGCTGTGGATGGCTGGACCGAGCGCGCGCTTCGCGCCGGCCTTGCCCGGTCTGGCTTCGCACCAGACGACCTCACACTCCTGTTCCCGCGTGGGCCAATCGAAGCGATCGAAGTCTGGAGCGACCTCGTCGACCGGCGCATGGTCGAACGCGTTCGGGAGATGCCGCTTGGCAGCATGCGGGTTCGCGACAAGGTGGCCGCGGCCGTCATGGCGCGTTTGGCGGAAATCTCGCCGCACAAGGAGGCCGCTCGGCGCGCTCTCGCCGTGCTCGCTTTGCCCGTGAACGCGGCTGCAACGACGCGGATCACGGCGCGGACGGTTGATTCGGTCTGGCGCGCCATTGGCGATCGATCTTCCGACTTCAATTGGTACACCAAGCGCGCAACGCTTGCAGCGGTGTACGGTGCCACGCTTTTGTTTTGGCTCGGCGACAACAGCCCGGGGGCGGAGCGAACGCGCGCCTTCCTCGATCGAAGGATCAATTCCCTCATGCTGATTCCCCGCCTACAGAAGCAACTCGCGGGCGTTGTCTCTCGGCTGCCAGACCCGTTCCGGCTGCTCGGACGCCTGCGCCGGGCCACGTAACCTGAGGGTGGCCGCCACAGGTGAGGTGTGGCTGCGCGCCGCACCAGCGCCCGCCCACGCCTGTGGCTGGGTTGGTCTCGGGCTGATGCGAAGCGGCTTTGTCCCCTTCCTGGGCCGCCAGCTGCCAGGTGGCTGCCGTCAAGCCCGAACACCCGTCACGCCGCCTGCATCTTGGCGAGAAACCGTTCGATCTCGCGCTTCAGTCCCTCGGCAGAGGTGGCGACGGCGGCCGAGGCGGTGGCCACCTCCTCCGTCCGGCCAGCGGCCGCCCCGCCCATGCGGGCAAGGCCTGCCACACGGCTGGACACCTCACGCGTCCCGTTCGCTGTTTCCAGCACGTTCCGTGCGATCTAGCGCGTCGTCGCCCCTTGTTCCTCAACCGCGCCGGCGATGGCGGAGGCAAGGCGACTGACCTCATCGATCACGCTGCCAATGGTGCGGATGGCCTCAACCGCACGCCCGGTTTCGCTCTGGATGGCGGCGATCAGTCCGCCGATCTCGTTGGTTGCCTTGGCCGTCTGGGTCGCCAGGTTTTTCGCTGCGGAGGCGACCACCGCAAACCCTTGCCCGCGTCAGCGGCACGCGCTGCCTCGATGGTTGCGTTGAGCGCCAACAGGTTGGTTTGGCCGGCGATGTCGCCGATCAGTCGAACCACATCGCTAAGGCGCTTCGAAACGGCGGACCTCCTCGGCCAAGGCGATTGCGCGTTTCTCCTTCGCCTCGGCTTCGGCCCGCCGCGCTGTTTTCAGCAACGCGCGCTCCTCGAGAGCGATCCGGAACTTCTCTGCCGCGCGTGCTACCAGCCCGATCTCGTCACGCCGCTCCGCACCCGGTATCGAGATGTCGCTCCGTCCGCACGCCAGGGATTGCAAAGCCGTGGTAACGCCGCGAAGGGGAGACACGAAGCCGCGCGAGACGGTGAGCCAAGCGAGCAGCGACGCCACGACCAGACCAGCGACGGTGCCGAGGGCAAGCCACCCGATGAGTCGCCCGGCCAGACCTTCCACGGCGCGGCTAGCCGCCTCCACCTCCGCCGCGGTCGCCTGCGCGGCGGCGTCCAAGGCGGCGTTGAAGGCCTGACGGTTGCGGCGGTTCTCTTGCCGAGGCGGTTCGCCGCCTCGATGCTCTCCTCCGCCCCAACACGGGCCAGTTCGGTGCGCAAGCGGATGACGTCGCGCGCTGAGGCCACCAAAAGAGGCGCGATCGAGTCTCGCCGCTCGGCCGGCAACAAGGTCTGCCAGCGCCCTAGATCCGCTTCCATTTGGGCGAAACAACGCTGCATCCCCTGGGCGAATGGCCGCGCGCGGTCGGTAGAGGGCGACGTGGAGATGCCGCGGCTGTCTCTCACCACGGCGTAAACGAGCCCGTTCAACCGCTTGGCGATCTGCGCTCTCTCGGAGGCGTTCTGCAACTCGCGCACGGCGTAGTGGTCGGTCCTAAGACCAAACGCTGCGCCGGCCAGCACAGCACAAGCCACCAGGGCGACAACCCGACTGCTAGCGAGAATTTAGCCGCGATCGGGCGGTTGGACAGCACAGCCATCGGTTTCAAAAGTTCTTGGGGGTGAACGGCACGACGGTAGAACAAGGCTTGCTCACAAATGACGAAGGCTGACCCTCTGCCCATCGCGTTGATGTTCGCCGTCATTCCTGGCGTTCCTCCCTTGTCCGCGTGGGCCTTGCGCTTTGTGACGGGCCTCACTCCGGGCTAAGCTTTCAGCATGAACATGTTGGCGCCCCCGCCGGTTCGCCTCGGCTGCGAGGTTGTTTTCGACCTCGTCTGCCCGTGGTGCTGGATCGGGCTTCGGCGGCTGAAACGCGCTCTTGCCCAGCGGCCCGATCTCGCAGTCGACGTGACTTTTCGCCCGTTTTTGCTCAACCCGGAGATGCCGGCGCGCGGGATGCCTCAGGGCGAATATTTGCAGCGGAAGTTCGGCGGCGAGGACAGGGCACGACGGTTGCAGGCAGCGATTCTCGCAGTCGGCGAACAGGAGGGTATCCTGTTTCGCTTCGATCGCATTCAACGCACACCGCCCACCCTTCAGGCGCATCGGCTTGTTCGCCTCGCGGCGCGTGAAGGCCGCGCCTGGCAGGTGATCGAGGCCCTGTTCAACGCGCACTTCCGGGACGGGCGCGATATCGGTGATCGTGCCGTGCTTGCCGCCATTGCGGCCGAAGCCGGGCTCGA
>CALLUO010000009.1 GCA_938010425.1 uncultured Elioraea sp. | reverse complement strand
GTGATGAACCGAGGTCGGCTGATTGCTGAAGGCGATGCTGCGGCCGTGCGCTCCAACCCGGCGGTGCGCGAAGTCTATCTCGGCTCCGGCACCATCTCGGGCGGGCACTGATCGCGTATGCTCGAGATCGCGCGACTCAATGCCTTCTATGGCCGTGCCCATATCTTGCGCGATCTTGCCCTGTCGGTCGCGCGCGGCGAGGTGGTCGTGCTGTTGGGGCGAAACGGGGCAGGCAAATCGACCACGCTGAAGTCGATCATTGGTCTTGTCCGCCCCGCGCCAGGCTCCTCCATCCGCTTCCGCGACCGCGAGATCGCGGGCCTTGCGCCGCACCTAATCGCCCGCCTCGGCATCGGCTATGTACCCGAGGAAAGACGGATTTTTACCGACCTCACCGTGATGGAAAACCTTGAGGTCGGCCGCCGCCCCCCGCCCGATGGGCAGGAGCCATGGAGCCCGGACCGCCTGTTCGCGCTTTTTCCGAATCTCGCTCGGATGAAAGACCGTCCGGGCGGGCGAATGAGCGGCGGCGAACAACAGATGCTAACCATCGCGCGCACGTTGATGGGCAATCCCTCGCTCCTCCTTCTGGACGAACCCTCGGAGGGGCTCGCGCCGGTCATTGTCGAGCAGATGGCCGAGGCGATCGCAGCGGTAAAGCAGGCCGGCGTAACCGTTCTTCTATCGGAACAGAACCTGCATTTCGCCGCCCGTGTGGCCGATCGCGCGGCGATCATCGAAAAGGGCGTGATCCGCTGGCAGGGCAGCCTCGCTGCTCTCGACGCCGCCCCAGAGGTCAAGGCGCAGTATCTGTCCGTCTGAACGAGGCGAGCGCCGGCAAAACAGCGAGGGCAAGGGCGGAGACAACACTCATCGCGAGATAGGACGGGCGGCCAAAGCGGGCATAGACCACGCCAGCAACCGGGGTGAGCAGGGCTGTGGCGAGACCAGGGCCGAGCGAAGCGTGCAGAGCCTGCGCCGTCGCCCCTCGTTCCGGCGGCACCGAACGGGCGATCAGCCCAGCCGCCCCCACCATCGTCATCGCAAAAGTCGCTGCATGCAGAGGCTGGATCAGGGCAAGAGCGCGCGCATCGGCTGTCGCCGCCGTGAGCGCCCAACGCACCAGTGCCCCCATCCCACCGGTGGCGAGCAGCCCGATCGGGCCAAGCCGCGCGACGATCCGACGCCCGAACGTCAGCAGCAGGATCTCCGCCGTCACTGCCTCGACCCAGAGCAGCGCGATCACCGTCGCGCTCAGCCCCGCCGCCGCCCAATCGATGGCGGAGAACACGTAATAGAGAGCGTGGCTGCCCTGAATCAGACCTGAAACGACCAGGAGAAGACCGAACGACCGCAGCCGCAACACAGCCCACACGCCGCTGAAACCGCGTGCCCGCGGCAGGCCAAGATCGGGCAAGACAAGCGCGGAGGCGAGCGCGGCCGCCGCGCCCCCAAACGCGAGCCACGGCACTCCTTCCGCGCCGACCCGCTCGAGCACGAGCCCGCCGGCCAGTGTCGTGACCAGGAAAGAGACAGAGCCCGCCGCGCGCATGCGCCCGAAATCGGCTCGCGTTCGGGCGGAGATACCGAGTGCCAAAGCATCCGCCAGCGGAAAGAGCGGGCCGGAAGCGATCGACGCCGCGATCACGGCCACCGTCAGCAGCATCAGCCCAAAGTCTGGCAACATGGCGGCGTATCCCACCGCCCCAGCAAGCGAAAAGGCCGCCGCGGCACGCCGACGGTCACCGACCGCATCCGCCGCTACGCCACCAAGCGGGGTGGCGACAAGGCGCAAGAAGTGTGACGCCCCTATCACGAGTCCGAGGGTCTGGGAGGTGAAGCCTCGACCCTGCAGGAAGACTGGAAGGAACGGTAGGCTGACGCCGGGGGCGGCGAAAATCGCGGCATAGAACAGGCCAACCCGCAGTTCGGCGCGCATCCCGTCAGCATCCTGGGCCGGGCCAGAGGCGGCAAGCGGGGGCCAGCGTTTCACGCGGCTTTGCCTTGGCCAGCCCTGCTCCCTCCGCGATTGTCCCGCGTATGCCGCGTCTTGCCCTTGTCGTCCTCATCCTGGCTGCCGTTCTGCCTGCGCGTGGCAGTGCGACGGAGCGGACAGGGCCGGTAGTGCTCGAACTCTTCACCAGCCAGGGCTGTTCAGCCTGCCCGCCGGCAGACGCGCTTTTGGGCATGCTCGGGTCCCGCGACGGCATCATCGCGCTCGCCTTCCACGTGCCGTACTGGGACCATATGGGCTGGCGAGACCCCTTCGCCCTCCCCGTTTCGGCACAGCGCCAGCGCGCCTACGCCCGCAGCCTCAAGCAGCGTTCGATCTACACGCCGCAGCTGGTCGTGCAGGGGGCGGCGGAGACGATCGGCCATGACCGCGCCGCGGTCGAGCGTCTGATCGCCGCAGCGCCACCTATCGCCACGATCTCGGTGCGCGTGCTGGACCGCACTCCTTTAGCGGTCGCGCTGCGGATTCCTGCCATCGAGGGACCGCTGATCGAGGCGCAATTGTGGGTGGCGGCCTATCTCGCGCACCAAGTGGTGCACGTAACGAACGGGGAAAATGCTGGCCACACTCTGCACCACGCCTTCGTCGTGCGATGGGCCCTGCCCATGGCACAAGTGAATGCAGCTCCGGCCGACCTCAACCTCAGCCTGCCAGATGCGGAGCACGCCGATGGCATCGTCGTACTCCTGCATGGGCCGCGCCAAGGCCCTCTTCTTGCCGCCGGGCGCGTGACACTCCGCTGATCGCGCGAAGGGCGCTTTTGGCGTTGCACACTAGCCCCTTCTTGGTCACCTTCAGGGACGATGAGCCCGCGTGCCGAGTTTGCTAAGGTCCGTGCCGTTCTCGGGCCCACCAACACGGGCAAGACCCATCTGGCCGTTGAGCGCATGCTCGCGCACGAGAGCGGGGTAATCGGATTCCCGCTCCGCCTTCTTGCCCGCGAAACCTACGACCGAATCGTCGCCCTCCGCGGCCCGGCCCGGGTTGCGCTGGTCACCGGCGAGGAAAAGATCATTCCGCCCGCCGCGCGCTGGTTTTGCTGCACCGTGGAGGCGATGCCGCTGGAGCGCCGTTTCGCCTTCCTCGCCGTCGACGAGATCCAGCTCTGCGCCGACCCTGACCGCGGTCACGTCTTCACTGACCGGCTGTTGCACGCGCGCGGCACAGCGGAGACCATGTTCCTCGGCGCGGAGACGATCCGCCCTTTGCTGCGCCGCTTGGTGCCTGAGGCGGAGATCGAGACCCGCCCTCGCCTCTCCTCCCTCACCTATGCGGGGCCGATCAAGTTGTCGCGGCTGCCGCCGCGCACCGCGATCGTCGCCTTCTCCGCCGCTGAGGTGTATGCGCTCGCTGAAGCGATCCGCCGCCGCCGTGGTGGCTGCGCGGTGGTGATGGGGCGCCTCTCGCCGCGCACGCGCAATGCCCAGGTTGCGCTCTATCAGTCAAAGGAGGTCGACTTCCTGGTCGCGACCGACGCGATTGGCATGGGGCTGAACATGGATGTGAACCATGTCGCCTTCGCGGGGCTCGCCAAGTTTGACGGCAGGCGGCTGCGCAACTTAACGCCGGCTGAGGTGGCGCAGATCGCGGGCAGGGCCGGGCGTGGCATGAGTGACGGCAGTTTCGGCACCACGGCCGACGCGCCCTCCTTGCCGCCGGAAACCGTGCAGGCCGTCGAGACCCATCGCTTCGACCCTTTGGAGACGCTTGTCTGGCGCAATAGCGAGCTCGACTTCTCCTCCCTTCATGCCTTGCTCGCCTCGCTCGATGCGCCCCCTCCCGCACTGGGCCTGGTGCGCGGGCCTGACGCTGCCGACCATCTCGCGCTTGCCACGCTTGCCCGCGATCCTCAGATTGCCGCCCTCGCCAGCGACCGCGCGTCTCTGCGCCTGCTCTGGGAGGCCTGCCAGATCCCCGACTACCGCAAGCTCGGTGACGAGAGCCATGCGCGCCTCTGCGGGCGGGTCTTCCGTGCCCTCCGCACGCCTCCCTATCGGGTGGATCCCGCCTGGATCGCGCGCGAGATTCAGGCCTTAGATCGCACCGACGGAGACATCGAGACCCTGATGGGCCGGCTGGCCAACGCGCGGACCTGGGCGTATGTCGCTGGCCGGGCGGACTGGCTCGCCGACCCTGCGCCGCTCGCCGAACGCTGCCGCGCTCTGGAGGACCGGCTGTCAGACGCTTTGCATGAGCGGCTGACAACCCGCTTTGTCGATCGCCGGGCGGCGCACCTGATCCGCCGCCTCGATGAGGGTGGGGCTGACACTCTGCTCTCTGCCGTGACCGGCGAGGGCACGGTCGTGGTCGAGGGCCACGCGGTGGGGCGCATGGAGGGCTTCCTCTTCTACCCCGATGCACAGCCGGACGGGGTCGGGAGACAGACCGTTCTGCGCGCGGCACGCCGCGCTCTGGCGCAGGAGGTGCCGCGGCGGATCGCCGCCCTGGAGGGGGACGCAGACCAGGCCTTCGCGCTCACCGATCAGGGCCGGCTCACCTGGCGTGGGGCGGAGGTGGCGCGGCTTCGCCCAGGCCCCTCTGCGCTCAAGCCGCTTATCGAGGTTCCCGCTGCCGAATTCCTCGACGGGGCGGGGCGGGAGCGGGTGCGGGCGCGGCTCGCGCGCTGGCTCGCAGGGCAGATCAAGGAGGTATTCGCGCTCCTCTCCTCTGTCGCGGCCGCGGCGGAACGGCACCCCTCCTTGCGTGGTCTCGCCCATGCTTTGGAGGAGGGGCTCGGCCTTGCCTGGGGGGTGCGCGCAGCCGCTGATGAGAGGGCGATCCTGCGCCGCCTTGGCGTGCGCGCGGGCCAGCTGGCCGTGTGGCTGCCCGCGCTCCTGCGGCCTGAAGCGATGCGCCTGCGCGGCATTCTTTGGGCCACGAAGCAGGGCCTGACGCCGCCCGTTCTGCCGCCTCCGGGCTTGGTGGCTCTCCGCCCAGAGCCCGCGTGGCCCGAGGCGTGGCCACGCGCACTCGGCTATCTGCCGGCTGGCCCTGTCGCGATCCGGCTTGATGTTGCTGAACGTGTCGGCGGCATGCTCGCTGCCCTTACCCGCGATGGCGCTGCACCCGCCCCGGTCGGCCTGGCGAGCCGTCTCGGCTGCCGCGCTGCCGACCTTCCGGCAGTGCTGCGCGCTCTCGGGTTCACTCTGCGCCCGGGGGCAGACGGAGCCATCCTGGTGCGGGCGAGGCGGCGCGCCGCGAGGCCCGCCGCGCCGTCCGCGCCAGCGGTGGCCGAGGGACCGTTCGCCGCCCTCGCCGCGCTGCGCGTTCGCGCGTGACCCGCAGTGATGAGGGAGGAGATATCGCCCAAGCCTGGCAACGGCTCGACCACTGGCTGTGGTGTGCACGCTTCCTCAAGACCCGTGCTGCTGCGGCACGCTTCGCCGCAGACGGGCATGTTCGCATCAATCGCCAGCCAACAGTGAAGCCCCATGCGCGGGTGCGCCCGGGCGATGTGCTCACCTTTGTGGTGGGTGGGCGCGTCCGCGTCGTCGAAGTGGTCAGCCTCGGCGAACGCCGCGGACCCTTGCGCGAGGCGCGCACGCTCTACCGCGAGCTCAGCGCTGAGGGGCAGGGCGACGTCAATCCCACTTGACAGGCAAGCCCTTGCGACGCAGCACGAACCGCCCACCTCCACGCGGGCCAAGACCGGAGCACAGTGCATGACCTACGTCGTCACCGAAGCCTGCATCCGCTGCAAGTATATGGACTGTGTCGAAGTCTGCCCGGTCGACTGTTTCTACGTTGGTGAGAACATGCTGGTGATCCACCCGGATGAATGCATCGACTGCGGCGTGTGCGAACCAGAATGCCCGGCCGAGGCAATCCTGCCTGATACCGACGAGCGCGCAGCGCAGTGGGTTGAGTTCAACCGCAAGTATGCGCAGTTATGGCCCAATATCACGCGCAAGGGGGAGCCTCCGCCCGACGCTGATGATTGGAAAGGCAAGCCGGGCAAAATGGCCTTTTTCAGCGAGAAGCCTGGCCACCCCTAACCCGAGCCTCGCCGGCCGAAGGCGGGGGCGCTGCCCCAGGGGTGAAATGAGCTGCCGTTGATGCTATAAATGAGAGACGAGCCATTGGGCTCACTTCAGGGATCAGCCGACGCTAGGGCCGGGCAGAGGGCTGCCGGCCTGAGGGGCACTTTCGGCCATACTGTTTGACAGGTTCGAACGGGACGATGGCGACCAAAGCAACCAGCAGCAAGACGGCCAAGGATAGGAAGGCCGCAAGCCAAGCAGCGACTCGCGGCCGGGAGACGACGGCGAAGACCACCAAGCCGCAGGCCAAGGCGGCCGCACGGTCGGCAAGCCGGGCGGTCGCGAAGACCACAGCGAAGGCGCCGGCCAAACGCGCCTCCGCCCCGGCGAAAAGGCCCGCAGCGAAGCCTGTGAAGACCGCTCCAACCAAATCCGCCCGCAAGCCTGCAACCAAGGCCGCACCGGTCTCCGCGCCGGCCGAACAGGCGGCATCAGTCAGGGCGTCCGAAACCAGCGCGCCCCCGTCCGCGCCGGCTGCACCAACGCCTGTTCCCCCGGTCAAGGCTGAGGCGAAGACACCACCTTCGGCCACTGCAGCAGCTGCCCCGACTGCGGAGTCGGCCGCCAAGCCCGCCTCTGCGGCAAGCGCTGCGCCGAAACCGAAGCCGCTGGAGGCCTCTTCAGCGCCTACTGCCGCCGCAACCGCACCAGCAGAGCCGGCGGTGGCTCCCGCACACACGCCAGCACAGACCCCATCGGCACCGACTGCGTCAAACGCGACCAACGTCGCGGCGGCACAGACCCAGGCCGTGGACTTCGCTGTCGGCGACCATGTGGTCTATCCGACCCATGGTGTGGGCCGGGTGACCGGTATCGTCACGGAGGAGATCGCCGGCCATCGGCTGACGCTCATCGTTGTCGAGTTCGAGGACAACCGCATGGTGCTCCGCGTGCCGGTGGCGAAGGCAAAGTCGGCCGGGCTGCGCAAGCTCTCTTCGCGCAAAGCGATCGAGCAGGCGCTCGCTACGCTGAAGGGGCGGGCGCGCATCAAGCGCACCATGTGGAGCCGCCGCGCTCAGGAATATGAGGCGAAAATCAACTCCGGCGACCCGATCGCGATCGCCGAGGTGGTGCGCGACCTGCATCGGAACGCTGGCCAGCCCGACCAGTCGTTCTCAGAACGGCAGATCTACGAACAGGCTCTCGATCGCTTGGCGGCGGAGCTCGCCGCAATCGAGCAGGTGGATAAAGCGACGGCGGCGGCGAAACTCGCCTCCTATCTGAAGGCGACCTGATCGGCGAGCTGCAGGCGGAGCGGGTGGCCGAGGCGGGCCCTTCCCAGTTGGGCGCGCCGCGAGAGCGGGGGCGATGGTCTCGCTTTTGCCCCCTCCGCCACCCTCCGGCAGCCTCGCTTCTCATCTGGCGGCGCGTCATCATCCGCACCGGATGACAGCGCCGACTCCAGATAGGGATCGTTTCGCCCGCCTCTCAGGCGCGCGCCGGGTGTGGGCCGTCGCCGCAGTGCGCGGCGAGCGGGCACGGCTCTCTGCGTTGCACACAGCGCTCGAACGCCGGGTCTGGGTCGGCGATCGCCTCGTCTACCTTGGTAACGTGATCGGCGTTGGCCCCGACATTGCGGGGACAGTCGACGAATTGCTGCTCTTCCGCCGAGCCGTTCTCGCCAGGCCGGGCTTCGAGCCACAAGACATTCTGGTGCTGCGCGGGGCACAGGAGGAGATGCTGCACCAGCTTCTGCGCTTGCATTTCGCCCCAGGGCCGGCCACCGCCGTGGAGGCGGTGCGCTGGATGGCCGATCATGGTATCGCGCCAACGCTTGCTGCCTACGGCACCACGGTGGCCGAGGCGCTTCGGGTGGCAGCGCAGGGTCCGGTCGAACGAGCGCGCTGGACCACCGCTCTGATGGCGTCGATCCGCGCCCGGCCGGGTCATGAACCTCTTCTCACCTCGCTGAAGCGTGCCGCGTACACGGTGCCAAGCGATCTCGCCGGCGAAGCACCCGGGACCCTGTTCGTCGCTGCCGGGCTCGACCCCACCCGCCCGTTCGACGCTCAGGGCGATGCTTTCTGGTGGAACGACGCGGGCTTCGAACGCGCGGCGAAGGGTGTGGTGACGCCAGATGGTAGCTGTCGTCCGTGGGGAGGCTTCGCGCGTCTTGTGCGCGGGTTTTCCCGCCGCGCCGACGGGCCAGTCGAACACGGCTACGGCATCACGCTTGACGCTGGTTCGGGCCTCGGCGGGCGCCTCGTGGCGGCATGCTTCTCGCCGGCCGGTGAGGTGCTGGAGGTTGTCGAAGCGTGAGACGCGAAGCGGCCCGAGGTCACCCTCGGGCCGCCCGATGACCGAGACCAAACCCTCTGTTCGTTTGCCTCACTCGCTCTGGCGGTTGCCCAAAAGAGAGAGCAGGAGCTGAAACAGGTTGATAAAGTTCAGGTAGAGCGCAAGCGCATCATACACCGTGCGCTTCGCCGCTGCCTCGGTTCCTTCGGCATAAGCATAGGCGATGTAATCGGACTTGATACGCTGCGTGTCCCACGCCGTAAGCCCGACGAACACGATCACGCCAATCACGCTGATCGCGAAGGCAAGAGCGGAGGAAGCGAGGAAGATGTTGACGAGTGCCGCGATGATGATGCCGAACAGGCCCATGATCAAAAACGAGCCCATTTTGGTCAGGTCGCGGTTCGTCGTGTAGCCCCAAATGCTCATCGCGGCGAACATACCGGCGGCAATGAAGAACACGCGGGCGATCGACTCAGTCGTGTAGATGACGAAGATGGTGGACAGGCTCAGCCCCATCACGGCGGCAAACGCCCAATAGAGCGCCTGGGCGGTGGTCGCTGACAGCCGGTTCACCCCAAACGACAGCACAAGGATAAAGGCAAGCGGCGACAGCATCGCCACCCAGCCGAGGATCGTCGGCCCGGCGACGACCCCCCTTGGCGTCACAACACGCTGATAAAAGAGCTCAAAGATCGCGGGTGTGGTCGCCACCAGCAAAGCGACGATGCCCGTCAGCAAAAGACCGGACGCCATCCAGTTGTAGACGCCCAGCATATACTTGCGCAGACCGGCATCGAGCCGCGCAGCGTCCACGCCGGCGGCAGGGACAGTCTGTGTCGCCGCAATGGCGCGAGGATCGGGGTTCCAGGCCATGATCTCTTTCACCTCCCACGGAAAGACGCTTGGAATATGGGACAAGGGGCCTCCGATTCAATCGGATTCCTGAGCCTGCCCTACTCGTTGCGAAGATAGGGCGCAGGTTTGGCGCGCAACGCTGTGGCAGTGCCAACCCAGCCGAAGGCGATCGCAAGCCCAGCACAGGCGACGACGGTGGCACCCAGCGTGCCGGGCAGGAACACCCATTCAGCCCGCAACACGAAGGTCGCGACCGCCCAGGAAGCGGCAGAAGCCACCCCGGCCGCGAGCAGCCCGGCGAAGGCGCCGATCAACCCGAACTCGACGAGGTAGGCGGAGAGGATTTGCCGCCGCGTGGCCCCCAGAGTTTTCAAGATGACCGCATCTCGCACTCGCTGCCGCCGCCCGGCCACCACCGCACCCGCCAACACCAAAGCGCCGGAGAGGAGCGTGATGGAACCGGTCGCGGAGAGGGCAGCACCAACCCTTCCCAACAGCCCGTTCACCGCCTCCAGCGCGTCGCGCACACGGATGGCCGAGACGTTCGGCATCGCATCCGTCACCGCGCGCAGCAGAGGGGCTTCGGCCTCCGGTGTCGCATGGACGGTGGCGATGTGCGTATGCGGTGCCGCCTCGAGAAGCCCGGGCGAGGCGATCAGGGTGAAATTCAGCCCCATGGAGCGCCAGTCGATCACCCGCAGATTGGCGATGCGCAGGTCGATGTCGCGCCCGAGCACGTTGACGGTAAGCACGTCGCCGACCCCGATACCCCACCCGGCAGCGAGTCGGGCGTCGAACGAGACGAGCGGGTCGCCGCGATAGCTCTCCGGCCACCAGGCCCCGGAGACGATGCGCGTGCCTTCGGGCGGGCGGGCGGCGTACGTGAGGCCGCGGTCGCCGCGCAGCGCCCAGGCGGTGTCCTCTGTCGCGCGCACTTCCTCTGCCGGCACGCCATTGACGGAGACGATGCGCGCGCGCAGCGACGGCACGCGCTCGATGGACCCCACGCCGGGGACGGAAGCGGCGATGCGGTCGAACCGCTCCGCCTCGCCAGACTGGATGTCGATGAAGAAGAAGGCCGGAGCCCGCTCGGGCAAACTCTCCGTCACCTGGGACTGGATGTTGCCCTGGATCATTGCCACCGACGCGAGGGTAGAGAGGCCGATGCCAAGCGAAACGAGCATCAGCCCCGTCGTGTTGCCAGGCCTGTGTAGGTTGGCGAGGCCTAGGCGAAGGGCAGGAGGCAGATGGCGCGGCGCGCGCGCGGCGAGCGCGGAGAGAAGCGACCCGCCAAGCCGGAACAACAGGAGCGTACCGGCAGCGGCAGCGCAAAAAGCTGCGGCAAATCGGCGGTCGTGCGCCACGGCGACAGCGAGGCCAGCCAGGGCCATCGCAAGCGCGACATTGACAAGGACGATGGACCAGCGCGGCCAAGCCGAGGCCCGCGCCACCTCGTCGCGGAACAGCGCGACACCGGGAATCTCCTGCGCCCGAGCCAGAGGCCAAAGCGCGAAGGTGGCGGCGGCAAGCAGTCCGAACAGGGCGGCAAGCGCGAGCGGGACGGGATAGAGCCCCAGAGCCGGCGGCACTGGCAGCACATCGGCCAGCGTCAGCGCCGCCACCGCCGGCACAGCTGCGCCCACCGCGAGCCCGATCGCAATCGCCAGCGCCCCGATGACGCCGAGCTGCAGAGCGTAGGTGGCAACGATCACCCGTGCCGGTGCGCCCAGACATTTCAACGTGGCGATGGTGCGACGCCGCGCCTCGAGCCAGGTGCGCACCCCCGTCGCCACCCCGATGCCGCCGACCAGAAGGGCAGTAAGACCCGTTAGAGTGAGGAACAGCGCCGTCTGTTCGACAAACCGGATCACCCCCGGGGCGGCTTCGGCGTAGGTCCGGACCCGCCACCCGCCATCGGGGAAGGCTGCCCGCAGGTCGCGCGCGAAGGCCAGCGGATCAGCGCCTTCGGGCAGGCGGATGCGGTACTCGTAGCGCACCAGGCTACCAGGCTGGATCAGGCCCGTGGCGGGGAGCGACTCGAGCGCGATGAGAGCGCGCGGGCCTAGCACCGCAGGCGAGGCGACCCGGTCCGGCTCTTTCTCGACCGCGCCCACCACGCGAAAGAGTCCCTCGCCAAGCCGCACCGTGTCGCCTGGGCGAAGGTCGAGCCGAGCGAGCACGAGCGGTTCGGCGGCAAGCCCAGGCAGACCCTCGCGCGGGCTCAGGGCAGCGAAGACGCTGGTCTCGCCGGCCACCCGCGCCTCGCCGTAGAGCGGCCAACTGGGGCTCACCGCCTTGAGCTCCACCAGCATGCGCTCGCGCGCGCCCTTTTCGGCGATCAGCATCGAGCGCATCTCGACCACCTCCGCCACCTGCCCGCCGCGGGCGGCGATCCAGTCCTTCGCCTCGGGCGGGATCGGGCGGTAGCCGACCGAGACCTCGACATCGCCACCGAGGATGCGCCGCCCGTCCGTGCGCATGCCCTCGAGCACGGCGGAGGCGAGCGACCCGACCCCAGCGATGGCAGCGACCCCCAAAGCGAGGCAAGCGATGACGATGCGCAGGCCCCGCGTTCCGCTGCGCAATTCGCGCCGGGCAAAGCGCCAGGCAGTGGCAAAAAGCGGGGTGTCGCTGAGGCGATCGAGAGGCCGCGGCGGCGCGGCGAGAAGGGTGCCTTCCATCGCCCTCAGCCAACCCTGCGGTCGGACACCACGCGCCCGTCGGCGAGCGCGACCACCCGCCCGCAGCGTTCCGCAAGGGCCGGGTCATGGGTGATGAGGACGAGCGTGGTGCCGAGCCGGGCGCGCAGATCGAACATCAGGTCCATCACTGACGCCCCGGTGGCGAGGTCGAGGTTGCCGGTGGGCTCGTCGGCGAGGAGAAGCGCGGGTTCGGCGACAAGGGCGCGGGCGAGCGCCACGCGCTGCTGTTCCCCCCCGGAGAGCTGGGCGGGGTAGTGACCGAGCCGGTGCGCCAGCCCCACGGCAGCCAGGACCTCGCGCGCGCGGGCGAAGGCGTCGCGGCGGCCGGCGAACTCGAGCGGCACGGCGACATTCTCCTCCGCCGTCATGGTCGGGATCAGGTGGAAGGCCTGGAAGACAATGCCGATCTGCGCGCGGCGGAAGCGAGCGAGCTGGTCTTCGTCCATGGCGCCGAGGTCTGAGCCGGCAACCCGGACCGACCCTGCGGTCGGCCGCTCGAGCCCGGCGAGCAGCATCATCAGAGTAGACTTGCCCGATCCGGATGGGCCGACGATGCCGACCGCCTCGCCGGCCGCGATGGCCAGCGAGATCCCGCGCAGGATGTTGACCGGGCCGGCTGCCGAGGCCACGGTGAAGAAGAGGTCCCGCACCGCGACGATCGGGTCAGCGGCGGCGGGGCCGGCCTCGGCCCGCGCGGGGTGAACGATGGCGTCCATGGCGGATTCAACCCCTCCTGGCTTCGACCGATATGGCCCGGGGGTTGGGCGGCGGGAAGCGATGGCCGCCGCGGGGGGTTTCCTCATCACGGCGTTGTGCGGTGCGAGTGCGCGGGCGGAAGGGCGCGACATGCGTATCCTCGCCCTCGGCGACAGCCTTACCGCAGGCTACGGGCTCGCCCGCGGCGAGGGATTCGTTGCCCAGCTCGAGCGCGCGCTACGAGCCAAGGGCATTCCGGCACGGGTGATCGATGCTGGGGTTTCGGGCGACACCACGGCCGGGGGCAGAGCGCGGCTCGAGTGGGCGCTGGCCGACCGGCCCGACGTCGCCATCGTCGCGCTTGGCGGCAATGACGGGCTGCGGGGCATCGATCCGGCCGCCACCTATGCCAATCTCGATGCGATCCTCCGCCGCTTGCACGAACGCAAGATTCCCACCCTGCTCGCCGGCATGCTTGCGCCGCCGAACCTGGGGGCGGAGTACGGGGAGGCATTCCGCGAGGTCTATGTACGGCTAGCGCGCGAGCACGATGTTGTGTTCTACCCGTTTTTTCTAGAAGGGGTCGCTGCCGAACCGGCGCTCAATCAGCCGGATGGGATCCACCCCAACGCACGCGGGGTGGCACTGATGGTCGAGCGCATCCTGCCCTATGTTGAGGCGCTCATCGCGCGGGCGGGGCGCGGGTGACGGCCGGGGCAGAGGAGGGTGCGGCATGCTTCGTCTCTTCGTCGGACTGGCGGTTCCCTATGAGTTGCGCCTTCGCCTCTCTGGGCTGATTGCGCATCGTTTCCCCGGCGCGAAATGGGTCCCGCCGGAAAACTACCACCTGACGCTGCGCTTCATCGGCGAGGTGGACAACGGCAGGGCTGACGACATTGACGCCGGGCTGGCAGCGATCGCCGCGCGCGGCTTCGACCTCACCCTCAGCGGCGTGGGCACGTTCGAAACTCGCGGCCGCCCCCATGCGCTCTGGGTGGGCGTGGAGCGCAACGCCGCCCTCGAACACCTTCGCGCAAAAGTGGAGAGTGCCGTTGTGCGCGCTGGCTGCGAGCCGGAGCGGCGTCGCTTCGTCCCCCACGTCACGCTCGCCCGACTCGACAACCCGGACCCGATACGCCTTGGCGAGTTCCTCCGCCTGCACGGGCTTTTCCGCGCCCAGCCGGTGCCGGTGGAGCGGTTTACCCTGTTTTCGTCGCACCTCGCGAAAGATCAGGCGCACTACACCGCGGAAGCCGATTACGCCCTGCTGTAGGGAACCTCTTCAGATCCAGGGGAGGCGGACCTGGCCGCGCGAGAGCGAGCGCAGGCACACCTCCTCCGGCACGCGTTCGAGCCCGACACCGCGTGCGGCGGCGACCACGACCCGTGGCTCGTCTTCGCCCTCGAGGAACACGTCGAGCAGGCAAGAGGGGCCTCGGTAGAGCCAGGCGCGCACTTCGCCCTCATGTCGCACCAGGTCTGGCTCGCCGAGGAGGGCGCGCAGGTCAGCTTCGCCGAGACCGGTCAGGTCGGCGGCAGAGCGCGGCGATCGAACGGGATGGGTGGGGCGATCGGCGCGCGGGGTCGACGCGATGGGGCGAGGTGCTACGGCGTGAGGGGGAACGCCCTGCCGCATCGCTTCCAAAGCAGCCCGAGCGGCGGTGATGTCAGCCAGCGCTCGCTCGGCCGCAGTGTTCGGGTCAGGCGATGTCCCGGCGCACGCGACGGCGAGAGCGGCGACCGACGCTACGGCAGCGGCCCGGACGGCCACGGCGTGCGGCGGGCCGGATTGGCGTCAGCCTCGCGCCAGAGCGGGTTCAACGGCGGCTGTTGCCACCCCTGCGGCGCCCGGAATCGGCTGCGCCGCTTGGGCTAGGGCAGAGCCGGAGGAGGCGGGAGCGCCAAGAGCTGGGATCATCTCGATCCTCCCGCTCACCTGGGCGCCTTCCTCCACCATCAGCCGCGCGCAGCGGATAGTACCGCTCACCCGGCCAGTGGCGCGGACGACCAGCCGCCCCGTGACGGTGATTGCGCCATCGAACGCGCCGGAAATGTCTGCTTCCTCGATTTCGGCCTCGCCGCGGAACACGCCGCTGTCGGCAATCACGAGCTCGAGTGCGTTGCGGATCGAGACCTCGGCTGTGCCGTGCACCTCAAGCCGTTCGCAGTCGCTGATCGCCCCGCCCGAAAGCGCAATGCCGCGGCCGACGACGAGAGCGCGACGATCCGCATGCGCTCGCCCAGTCGAGCGCGGAGCTGGCGGCGCTGCTGCTGGGGTCGCGGCGGAAGACAAGGGCATCGGTTGCGGCGGAATGGCTGGGGTGGGGATTGTTGGCTTCAGGGCCATGCCGCTCTCCTTGCGGATGTGGGTCGGACGGGCGATCGGTTCAGCGGCCGCAACAGCGCTGGGGTCGGGCGAGTGTGGGTCACGACCAACCGCGCCTGCTTCACTCTTGGGACGCTTAAACAGTGCCAGGGGAAACCTCGCCAGGTCAGGGTTGCGGTGGTACCGGGAACACTCCACCTCCTACGAGCCATCATACCGCTGCGTCGCTGTGCGGCAACGCAGTGGTGGGCGCGAGAGGGATCGAACCTCTGACCCCCACCGTGTCAAGGTGGTGCTCTCCCGCTGAGCTACGCGCCCGTCACGCTGCAGTTCTCTACCGACGGCTGGGCGGGGGCGCAAGCGCCGCGCCTTAGCGGTGGCGGCGGGTGACAGGGCAGCCAAGCCAGTGTTTCATGGCTGCGATGGATACGCTGCCGCCTAGGCAAAGCCCAAAGATCAGCCCGGACCGCCGTCACAACCCCGGGCCGTGGGCCGAGCCTGTGCTCGTTGAGCGGCCGTCGGTGCAGCGTTCCCCCATCGTCTTCTCCTCGCCGCACTCGGGCCGCACCTACCCGGCTTCGTTCCTGCACGAGTCGCGGCTCGACATAGCCACGCTGCGGCGCAGCGAAGACAGTTTCGTCGAGGAGCTCTTCGCCTCTGCGCCCGCGCTGGGCTGTCCGCTGATCCACGCCGCCTTCCCGCGCACCTGGTGCGACGTGAATCGCGAGCCCTGGGAACTCGACCCGGCGATGTTTGCCGACCCGCTGCCGGCGTACGTTAACGCGGCCAGCCCGCGGGTCGGCGCTGGGCTCGGCACCATAGCGCGCGTGGTTTCCACGGGGGAGGCGATCTATCGGCGAAAGCTCACCTTCGAGGAGGCGGAAGCGCGGATCGCCACCTGCTGGCGTCCCTATCACGAGGCGCTCGCCGCGCTGATTGCAGAGACCTTGCACCGTTTCGGCTGCTGCCTGCTGATCGACTGCCACTCGATGCCTTCGCTGGGCACGGTGCCGGCGCGCGAACCAGCACCAGACGTTGTGCTCGGCGACGCGCACGGCACGTCTTGCGCACCTCTTGCCACCCGCCGTGTTGAGGAAGCGCTGGTACGGCATGGGCTTCGCGTGCGGCGCAACGAGCCCTACGCAGGAGGGTACGTGACCAGGCATTACGGGCGGCCAAGGGAGGGTGTGCATGCGCTGCAGATCGAACTCTCGCGCTCCCTCTACATGGATGAGGTGCGAATTGAACCCTCCGCAGGATTCTCCGCCATGAAGGCGCTGCTGGAGCGAATGATCAGAGAACTCGTTGCCGCCGATTGGTCCCCGCTCAGGCCTTGAGCGGGGCGGCTCGAACGGTCTGCGACCATCTCAGGTTGCGCTGCTTGGGTGGCTACAACCCAACCAAAAAAAGGGCCGCCCTTTGCAGGGCGGCCGAGTTAAGGGAGGAAACGTCCAAGAAAGGCAGACAGCATGGCCGAAACCACGATGCTGCAGTGCGGAAGATAAGCCGGAGTCGGATCCGAGACAAGAGGTTTTTTGCGCTGCAGCATCAGCACGGATCGGTTTCGCCCAACGCATGATCACGTCATCGCGATGGGGCCGACCACCGCTGGCACCAAGCGTGCAAGGCACCAGCAGCATCACCCAATGACCCTCATCGGATGGCTCCGTCATGCCGCGCCCTCATCTCTTCTCAGCCGTCGCTCTCCTGTTCCTGCTTGTTTGCCCAACCGACGACGCGTCAGCCCGGCCGAACACGAGGAGCTCGCAAGACGCCGTGTCTGCGGCAGGTCTCTGCCGACCGGCGATCGCGGCGGCGGAGCGCGCGCACGCCATCCCGCATGCGCTGCTGCTCGCCATCGGACGCGTGGAAAGTGGGCGACGTGACCCTGAAACTGGGGCGTTCGGCCCCTGGCCCTGGACCATCCATGCCGAGGGAACGGGGCAGTTCTTCTCCACCAAGGAGGAAGCGATTGCCGCCGTGCGCGCCCTGCAAGCGCGCGGCGT
Source organism: uncultured Elioraea sp. (assembly GCA_938010425.1). Taxonomy (GTDB): domain Bacteria; phylum Pseudomonadota; class Alphaproteobacteria; order Acetobacterales; family Acetobacteraceae; genus Elioraea. The sequence goes on along the minus strand of CALLUO010000009.1, from coordinate 8,962 downwards.
GCGCTCGATTGACGTCGGCTGTATGCAGGTGAACCTGCACCATCATCCGCACGCCTTCTCCTCGCTTGAAGAGGCCTTCGACCCCTGGCGCAACGCCGACTACGCCGCCCGCTTCCTCGTCGACCTGCAAGGGCGGACGCAATCCTGGACGCAGGCAGCGGCACACTACCATTCGCACACCCCCGAGTTCGCCGAGGCCTACAAGCGTCGTGTGCTCGCGGCTTGGCCGGAGGAAACGCGGCAGGCGGCGGAGGCATACCGGCAGGCCCAGGCCGCAGCCTGGACCGCACGGGCAAGCGGTGGCGGAAGGCGGATCACACACAGCGCCGCCTTTTCTGCCATCCGCCCCCTGTCCTCCGTTCCATCGGGTCCCGCCATTGACCAGGGGGGGGAGGCGCCGTCGAACACCCCTTCCTACCCGAACGCTCCACTCGGCTTCAGCTCGCGTGGACGTGATCTCGACTCCTACCGCGCTGCACCGATCGCCCCCGCGCGACCAACCGCCTTGCTCGCTCAGCTCTCTGCCACCCGCCCCAGCCCGATCCGTCCGTCCCACTGACGCGCCGTCGCAGTTGCGGAGTACCGCCCCAATCCGGCACATTGGAAAAGCTGGGGTGGTTCATGCGGTGACCGCATGGATCCCTCAACCGAGAGAAGCCCTCGACCCAGAGAAGAAGGAATTGGTCCGATGCGCCTGCTCGCCGCTGCCCTCCTTTTCGCCGCTCTGTCTCTGCCGGCCTTCGCCTGCCCGTCCGAGGAGCGGGTTGCGGAAGAGCCGCCGCCGCCGGTGGTGACCTCCGCCCTGCCTTCGACCACCCTCTCTGCCTGATCGCACCTCACGCCGTGCGGCCGCTGCGCAGCCGTGAGACGAGACCGGCGGCAGCGGCCGAAACCATCGCCTCGCTGTCGAGGCCGTAGAGGGCATAGAGGGAGGGGATGTCGCCGGCCTGGCCAAAGCGGTCGACGCCGAGCGGTTCCACCCGTTGCCCGCGCACCGAGCCAAGCCACGCGAGCGTGGCAGGGTGCCCATCCAACACAGTTACCAGGACGGCATCCGGGGCGAGAGGGGCCAGCAACGTCTCGATCCAGGCCGTCCTGGCCTCGCCCTCGCGGCGCAGCCGGCAAGCCGCCACCCAGTCGTGCTGCAGCCGGTCAGGGCTCGTCACCGCAAGCAATCCCGCCCCCGGAACATCTTCGCGGATTGTGTCCAGCGCGACCTGCGCCTCCGGAGCGACAGGGCCCTGGGTGATGAGCGCGATCGCGGCCCCCGGCTCAGGCGGCACCAGCCAATATCCGCCGCGGATCACCGCATCCGGGTCAAGAGGGCGCGACGGCTGCGCAATCGCCCGCGTGGAGAGGCGAAGCCAAACCGATGAGCCGTCCTGCTCCTGCAGCTGGCGGAACGCCCAGGCCAATATGGCTGCGAGCTCGTCGACGAAAGCCGGTTCGTAAAAGGCAAGCCGGTCCTGCCCGATCCCGATCAGCGGGGTATAGACGGACTGGTGCTGCCCGCCTTCAGGTGCGAGGGTGATCCCCGAAGGCGTAGAGACCAGGATGAAACGGGCATCCTGGTAGCAGGCGTACATCAGCGCATCGAGGCCGCGCCCGACAAAAGTGTCGTACACGGTGCCAAGCGGAATCAGCCGAACGCCGAACAGCTCGTGCGCGAGCCCAGCCGCGGCGAGCAACAGAAACAGGTTCTGCTCGGCGATGCCGAGTTCGATGTGCTGCCCTTCAGGCGTCATCACCCATTTCTGCGGCGAGACGACCTTAGCATCGCGAAAGACATCGTTGCGCCGCATGCGCGAGAACACGCCACGGCGGTTCACCCATGGCCCAAGCGAGGTGGAGACCGTCACGTCCGGGCTCATGGTGACGAGGCGTGACGCGAGCGGAGCAAGGTCGCCCACCCCGCGACCGATTTCGGACAGGATCTGCCCGAACCCTTCCTGCGTGGAAATCTTCCGCCCGGGCGCAAGAGGCGGGGTGGGCAGCGTGGACGGCACTGGCACCGGGTCAGCGGCGAGGCGACGGCTTCCCCGGTGCTGCGCGAAGGGTGCTGTGGCAACAAGGGCGCGCGCCTCGGCCTCCAGCGGCCCAAGCCCCGCGAAAGGCTCCCACTCCTCGCCCGGCGCGATGCCCATCGCAGCGCGGAACGCGTCCATCTGCTCCTTCGTCATCAGCCCGGCATGGTTGTCCTTGTGCCCGGCGAAGGGCAGGCCCATGCCCTTGATGGTGTAGGCGATGAAGGCGGTGGGCTGGCGCGTTGCCGCAGCCTGGCGCAGCGTGTCGACGACCAGGCCCATGTCATGGCCGCCCAAATTGGTCATCAGCCTGGCCAGATCGTCGTCGCTCAACGGGTCGATGATGGCGCGCACGCGACGATCGCGCCCAAGATCGGCCATCAGCGCCTCCCGCCACGCTGCCCCGCCCTGGAAGGTGAGCGCCGCATAGGTGGAGTTCGGGCAGTCGTCGATCCACTGTCTGAGTGCTACGCCGCCCGGCCGGGCGAAAGCCGCCGCGAGCAGACGGCCGTACTTCAGAGTCACCACCTCCCACCGCATGTCGCGGAACAGGCCCTCGATGCGGTGGAAGAGGCGGTCGGGCACGATCGAATCGAGGCTCTGGCGGTTGTAGTCGATCAGCCACCACACGCCATCGACCTCGTGCTTCCAGCCTTCGAGCAGCGCCTCGTAAATGTTGCCCTCATCGAGTTCAGCATCGCCGACGACGGCGACCATGCGCCCCAAGGGCGCATCCTCAGGCATGAGGCGCTTGAGCCGGACATAGTCGCGCACCAGGGCAGCAAAGCTGGTCATGGCCACCCCGAGCCCGACTGACCCAGTGGAGAAATCGACATCGTCGCCGTCCTTTACCCGCGACGGATAGGGTTGGATACCGCCTAAGGCCCGGAAGCGTTCGAGCTTTTCACGGCTCACCCGCCCCATCAGATATTGGATGGCGTGGAAGACAGGCGCAGCGTGCGGTTTCACCGCCACGCGATCTTCAGGGCGAAGGATGTCGAAGTAGAGCGCTGTCATCAGCGTGGCGACGGAAGCGCAAGAGGCCTGGTGGCCGCCGACCTTCAGCCCATCGCGATTGGGGCGGATGTGGTTTGCATGGTGGATGATCCAGGAGGCGAGCCAGAGCACGCGCTTCTCCAGCGCCTCCAGCACGGCAAGCCGGCCTGGCTCGACCCCCTTCGCCTCTCCTGTCTCTCGCGCCAGGCCGTCTGCCATGCGCTTTCCCCTCTCCCTCAGCCGCGGGCCAGACGCTTCATGGCGGAGGAGGCAGCGCGCTTTCCTTCAGCCGCGTAGAGCTCGTGGTTTGCCTCGATCGTGTCGCGATCGTACAGGTAGTTCACCATCAGCCCGAGGCTTTCGCGCAGGCCCTTCTCAGAGGCGTCAGCGAGCCAGTTCAGCCGTTCCGCTCGCGCACCGTTGCTGAGGTGGAAATGCGCCACCGGATCGCGCGCCTTGCCGCGCCGGTCGCTTTCGGCGAGCAAATAGCGCGCGCACAGGCGAAGCAACGGGGCTTTCGCCGCCTCAGCCAGCGCGGTCTCGCGATGCCACTGGCGGCGGGCAAGAAGGCGGGCGAGCGGGTGAATCTCTGCCGCACCCTCTTCCTCCGCTGACCCCAGAGCTTCGGCGATCGTCGCGCTCTCCTCCGGAGAGAGAAGCTCGTCGCCTGCAGAAATCTTTTCTTCTAGCCAGCGGCGGAAGCCGGGAATAGGCGAGAGGGTGGCGAAGGTCTTCAGGTTGGGCAAGTCGCGCGAGAGGCGATCGACCACCTGCTTGATCAGGAAATTGCCGAAGCTGATCCCTGAGAGGCCCTTCTGGCAGTTCGAGATCGAGTAGAAGATGGCGGTATCAGCCGCTGCCGGATCGATCACTGGGGCCTTTTCGTCGAGCAATGCCCGAACATTGTCGGCAAGCCCGCGCACCAAGGCGACCTCGACAAAAATAAGCGGTTCACCCGCCATCGCAGGGTGGAAGAACGCGTAGCAGCGGCGGTCTGCATCAAGCCGGTTCTTTAAGTCGCGCCAGCCGCGGATCTCGTGCACCGCTTCGTAACCAACGAGCTTCTCAAGAAGCGAGGCTGGGCTATTCCAGTCGATGCGGCGTAGTTCAAGGAAGCCAACATCGAACCAAGCGGCGAGAAGCCCCCGCAAATCCTCATCGAGGGCGGCGAGCAGAGGATCCTCCTTCGCCCGCGCCATGAGGTCGGCGCGGAGATCGACCAGGAACTTTACGCCCTCGGGAATGGAGGTGAACTGGGTGAGGAGACGAACGCGCGGCGCTGCAGCGGCGCGGCGCAGCTTGGCGAGCGCCATCGCCCTCTCACCGGCATCGGTTGCGGCGGCGAAGGCCGCACACGCCGCCTGCACAGAAGCGGGGTCGGCATCGAAACCGGCGAGCGTGCGCAAAAAGGCCGTTCGCCCCTCGGCATCCGCTTTGCGATAGGCCTGGGCAAGTTGGGCAGAGCGGCCGCGGGCCGAGACCTCGCCGCCCTTCGCTTCGAGGCAGGCGCGCATCTGGGCAGCGACGTCTCCCTGATCCTCTGCCCCACCGGCCACCGCTGCCCAGGCGCCGAGAAGGCGTTTCAGCGCCCGATCAAACAGGCCTTCCTGAACGGTTGCGGCCTCCATCGGGTCTCCCTCCCCGGTTGGTCCCTTCAGTGTACAGCCCAGCGAACACGGCCGGGAGATGGTCGGCGAGGTCCTCGGCGATCAAGTGGGGCCCGGCGCGCTCGGCCGCCCGGGCATGCAGCCAGGCGGCGGCGCAGGCGGCTTCGAAGGCGGGAAGGCCCTGAGCGAGGAGGGTGGCGGCGATGCCCGCCAGCACGTCGCCGGTGCCGCCGGTGGCAAGCCAGGCAGGGGCGGCGGGGCTGATCACCGCCCGACCATCGGGGCCGGCTATGATGGTGTCGCTGCCCTTGAGCAGAACAACACCATCAAGACGCCGCGCGGCCTCGCGCACCGCAGCGAGACGGTCGGGCCCAGGCGGGCCAAACAGGCGCGCGAACTCGCCCGTATGCGGAGTGACGATGGCGCTGCCGCGCAAGGCCTCGGGGGTGCCGCGCAGGGCGTCGGCATCGGCGACGAGGCACCGTCCCGCCGCTAGAACGGTGCGTGCGGCCTCCGCCGCTCCCTCTCCTCCCCCCGGCCCAACCAACCAAACGCGGCGGCGGTCGTCGGCGAGCAGGCGGTCGAGCGGGGAGTCTGTCACGATCACGCCCGGCTCACCCGCCCGACAGGCGGCGGCAGAAGCGGCATCGGGGGCGAAGAGGGTAACGAGGCCTGCACCGGCGCGGCGCGCAGCGTGGGCGGCAAGCCGAGCAGCCCCCGTCATGGCCGGGCCAGCGACGATAGTCACTGTCCCGCGGCTGTACTTGTGGTCGGACGCGCACGGAGGGCTCAGGTGATGTCGCCAAAGCACCGGATCGTTGCGGAAGGTTTTCGGCGCGATCCGATCCAGCACATCAGCGTGGATGCCGATCGGCGCACACACCACTTCGCCGCACAGATCCCGCCCCGGCCGGAGCAGGTGGGCCGGCTTGAGGCGAAAGAAGGTGACGGTGAGGACGGCCTGCGGCGCGACGCCGAGCACCTGGCCGGTGTCGCCGGCGACACCAGAAGGAAGGTCGATCGCCACCACTGGGGCACCGATAGAACGGATTAGTTCGGCCGCCGCCCCCTCAATCGGGCGAGCGAGCCCGGCGCCGAACAGGGCGTCGACCACGAGCCGGCCACCAGCGAGCGCCGCCGGTGCGAACGGGACGAGAGGGCCATGCCAGCGGGCAGCGGCCAGCGCCGCGTCACCGCGCAACCTGTTCCGTTCTCCCCACAGCGCCACCCGCACGGGCCAGCCTGCCTCCTCCAGCCGGCGTGCGACCACAAACCCATCGCCACCGTTGTTGCCAGGGCCGGCGAGCACCACGGTAGGACAGGGTCGAAAACGGCGCAGGATGGCGCGCGTGACCGCCCGCCCCGCGTTTTCCATCAGCACACTGCCGGGCGTGCCGCCGGCGATGGTCAGCCGATCGGCACTGGCCATCTCGGCCACTTGAAGCACCGCGGCATCGCGCATTGGCTTGACCCTCACTGTCTTCGATGATTAGAACATGTGCGGGGAGTGATCTTCCCGCGTGGAAACATCAACGAAGCGGGAGTGAACGTCGATGGCAGGGATCGGCAAGCCTGAACGGAGCCTCTTCGAACTTTACCGCGATGACCCCGAGCGCGCCGACTGGGTGGTGTTCGGGCGCCGTGGCGCATTGAAAGGTACGGCGTTGGCCGCCATGGGCGCGGCGGTGGGCGCAACCATTCCGTTCGCTAACCGCATGCCGACGGGCCTCGTTCCCGCGGCGCTGGCGCAAGGGGCGGGCGAGCGACGCCTTTTCCGCTTTGAAGGCAAAGAGGCGCTGATCGATCTCGGGCAGCGCCCGCTCGTGCTCGAAACGCCCGAACACCTTCTCGATGACGAGATCACACCCGCCTCAAAGTTCTTTGTGCGCAACAACGGTCTTCCCCCAGAGCCAGCGGCAGATCCAAAAGCCTGGAAGCTGCGCATCGACGGCGAGGTGAACACGCCTCTTGAGCTGACCGTTGGGGAGATCGAAAGCCGCTTCCCGCTCGTCACTTACCAATTGCAGATGGAGTGCGGCGGCAATGGGCGCAGCTTCTTCGTGCCCGAAACCCGTGGCAACCAGTGGGGAAACGGCGCCATTTCGAACTGCCAATGGACCGGTGTGCGGCTGCGAGACCTCCTGCGCGCAGCCGGAGTCAAGGACAGCGCCAAACACGTCGCCCCCTACGGCAATGACACTCACCTTTCTGGAGACCCCAATCGCGTGGTCATCAGCCGTGCCACCCCGATCGAGAAGTGCATGGAGGAGCACACGCTCGTCGCGGTGCGGATGAACGGCGAGCCGATCCCACATATCCACGGTGCACCGCTGCGCCTGATCGTGCCCGGCTGGCCAGGTTCGCTGAGCCAAAAGTGGCTAACCCGGCTATGGGTGCGCGACCGAGAGCATGACGGGCCCGGGATGGGGGGCACGTCGTACCGCGTGCCAGTGATCCCAATCGTTCCAGGCTCGCGCGACGACGGTAAGACCTTCCGCGACATCCACTCCATGTTTGTGCGGTCGGTGCTGACCAACATCCCGACCGGCAGCCGGTTCCCAGCCGGCACGCGCGACCTTGCTGTGCGGGGCCATGCCTGGGCCGGAGAAGATACCGTTCGCGCCGTGCACGTTTCGGTCGATTTCGGCGCCACTTGGACCGCGATGGAGGTCAAGCCCCCTGCCAACAAATACGCCTGGCAGCGTTGGAGCGGCACGGTGCGCCTCCCCTCTGACGGCTATTTCGAGGTCTGGTACCGCGCCACCGACAGCCAGGGGCGAATGCAGCCGCATGCGGCAGCGAACTGGAACCCGCAAGGCTACGGCGCAAACCCGATCAGCCGGATCGCGATCCTGGTCGGCTAACGGAGGTCGCAGGACCAAGGGCTGACCGAGCTCGCGGGACCAGGGGCAGACGGGGCCAAGGGCTGACGGAGCTCGTGGGACCAGGGGTAGACAGGACCAAGGGCTGACGGAGCTTTCGGGACCAGGGGCAGACGGGACCAAGGGCTGACGGAGCTCGCGGGACCAGGGGCAGACAGGACCAAGGGCTGACGGAGCTTGCAGGACCAGGGGTAGACAGGACCAAGGGCAAACGGAAAGAGTGGCGAACGATGCGACGGGGAACGATGACAGGACTGCTTGCAGCGATGGCAGCGGGGCTGGTCGCCGTTCCCCTGCTTGCCAACGCCCCCTCGGTCTCGGCCGAGGAGGAAACGCCAGACATTTTAGCCCCCGGCGAAGGCAGGGATGAGACCTTTTACTATTGCGTCGCCTGCCACAACACCGCGCTCATCCGTCGTTCCGGCTTCACCCGCCAACAATGGGATGAACTGATGGACTGGATGACGGAGCGGCACGGTATGAACCCGCTCGAAGGAGAACTGCGCGAGACCATCGTCAACTATCTCGCGCAGGCCTATCCGCCGCGCCGCCAGCGCGGGCCAGCCTTCACCAATCCCTTCGCCAGCAACTGACCCGTCCTGCCACGGCTCTGCAAGGCCGCCTTGTCCTGCGGGGTTCGCGCGCTGAGGGCGCCCGCGGGGCAGAGCGCCCTAATCGGACGATCCAGAGTGGCAAGCCTGAAGGCTCCGTTTCGGTCAAAGCTCCTCGGCAGCTGAGAATTCAGCGCGTCCAACAGAGACGTCGGCGTGGGCCGAACGGCCTGCGCACAGACTTGCTTGAGGCTTGCACGCTTGAGGCTTGGCCTCTTGTCTCGTCCTTGCCAGCACCCTCTCGGGCACTCGGCTGATTGGCCTGGTCGCGGTGCTTGGGGACCTTTGCCGAGTGCTGGACCACACCAATCCGGGCGTGGGCGATGGTCAAATCGTCGCGTGGGCGATGGTCAAAACGTCCCCTTCCGCTTCGGCTTCTCTGGTTGGCTAGGGCGGTCCGCTCCTGCCCATGCGCCGCCTGTACGCCAAGAGAAGGCGGCCTTCATCGCTGGCCGCTTGCTGCGCTTGCGTTGACGCATGGCTCTGATCGCCATGCTCCTCGCTCTTCCTTCTGGCCAGCGTGCTCCTTCCCCGCGTCTCCGGTCTTCTGGGCGAAGATGGGCTTGATCCGAACCTCGGAGTGTCAAACGCATTCTGTTTGCCGTTGCTGAAGCGAGGTGCCAACGCTGGCGCCGGCTGCAGGGTTATTTTGCCCGAAGCGAAGGGCGCGTTCGGGCGGCCAACCCGCCGTGTCGGCCCACCGAACACGAGGATCGGCGGCGGGCAAGGCAGACTGCGTCATCGGTTCGCGATTGCATCCGCGCTGCAGCGCCGCAACGTTCGGGCTCATGAAGCCTTTCGCCCGCTTCCCCAGTGCGGCCCTCGCGCGGCTGTTTCGCCCC
>CALLUO010000008.1 GCA_938010425.1 uncultured Elioraea sp. | reverse complement strand
CTTCGGCAACGTCGATGTGCTGTTCGCTGGTTCGGTCGCGCGTCGGCTGCGGCTGAGCTATCAAGGGCCATTGGCGCGTGTCTTCCGCTCCCCGGACGGCACTGGCGAGCATCTCGACATTTTTGCGGACGCCTCGGGCGTGGCAGACTTCTCAGGCCTCGCTGCCTTTGCCCAGGGGCAGCAGTGTTTTGTCGCTCTGTTTGACCAGAGCACGCTGGAGCGTGGTCTCGCCCAGCCTGTTCCGCAGGGTTATCCGCGGTTGACGGATGAGGCGGGCAACCTGCGCACGGTGAATGGTCGGGCTTTTATGAACTTCCAAGGGGCTCGGCGCGGCATGCGTTACGGCAACTTCCGCACCCATCGGGGGCGTGATTTGGCCTTTTTCTGCATGGCCGTCCGTCGCGGCGGGAGCTGGGCTCGGTTGGTTGCTCTCTCCCGCGCGATCGACGACAATCCCGCCTGGGGCGACACCTCGTTCGAGATCTCTACCGTCGCTGGTGATCCGAGACGTTTGATCCTAGGGACGCGAGGCAACGAACTCTGGGGGCCGCCGAACATTCTACCGGCCGACACGCCGCGGGTTATTTGGGGCACCTCTCTCTCCGGTGTGGCGAATGAGGCCCGCCGGGTAGGCGCCGGTTCGATCTCCGGCAACTCCGGGACAGCGACGTTCAACCCGGTGGCGACGACAGCGTGGCTTGCGCTCGGCGGTAGAGCGCGCAGCGACGCAGGCTCTTGGGACGGCGATGTTGCCGAATTCTTCTTCCTCGGCGGCGCGGTGGTGCCCACGACCTGGGAGACGGTGATCGCCAACATGAATAGTTTTTACGGCGTCGCCTGATTGGCCTGTCCGGACACGCGCCGCCCGCGCCCAAAGCGGGCACCGCGTGTTCGGTCATGCTCAGCCTTAGGGCTGAGCAAACAGAGGCTGTGTCGTTCGCTCTCGGCCGAGCCCAAGCCACTCGAGCACAGAGACGAGACCGTCGGAGAGCGGCCGGGGCGGTGCCAAGGCGAGCATCGTTTCCGCGCGCGACCGGTCGCCCAGTGAATGGCGAATCTCGCCAGGCCGCGGCGGCCCGTGCAGCACCGGCACGGACGCGTCGGCAAGCGCGATAAGCGTCGCAGCGAGAGCGCGCACCGAGGTGGCCTGGCCGGAGCAGAGATTGAGCACAGGTGCCGAAACAGAGGCGCGCTGCAACGCGGCGAGTATGCCGCCAACCACGTCGCCAACGAAGATGAAGTCGCGCGTCTGGTTCCCATCACCGTTGATCAGGATCGGCTCGCCGCGCGACAGCCTGCCACAAAACACCGAGATCACCCCAGAGTAGGGAGACCGAGGGTCCTGCCGCGGCCCATAGACGTTGAAAAAGCGTAGGCCGATGGTGGGCACGCCGTACACCGCACCCGCTACTCTGGCGTGCAGCTCGGAGCCCAGTTTGTCGGCTCCGTAGGCGGACAGCGGCCGGCACGGCGCGTCCTCGCCGATCGGCAATTTCGCCTGGTCCCCGTATACCGCCGCGGACGAGGCATAGACGACGGGCACGGGCTGGCCCTTTGCGGCAGTGCGCGCAGCCTCGAACACAGCGATCGAGCCACCGAGGTTGACGCGATGCGCGCCCAGCCAGTCCTCGGTGCAGCGCTGCACCGAGGCGATCGCAGCGAGGTGGACGATCGCGTCCACGCCGCTGGCCGCCTCGCGAACCGTCGCCAAATCGGCGACGTCTCCGACCACGAGGTCGGCCCCCGGCGGAAGGTTCTCGCGCCGGCCGGTGGAGAGGTCGTCGAGCACCCGCACCCTCTCGCCGCGGGCAAGCAGGGCTTCGCACAGGTGCGAGCCGATGAACCCCGCTCCACCGGTGACCAGGATCAGCGCCATCTCTGTCTCACGCCGCTCTCAGCTGAGCATCGCCTCGCCTCATGCCCTCGATCAGCGGCAGAGAGGCGCGGGCGAGAATCTGGTTTTGGAACCGGTAGGTGCCGAGGAAGTGGCCGAAGCGCACGCGCGCGAGCTCGATCGCCGGTGTGATGTTGGCGTAGTCGGGAAACGGCAGCAGCACGGGATTCGGGCCGTTGGCGATCGCAAAGTTGGAAGCAACCTGCTCGCTTCCCCATTGCCGCCAGCGGTCGCGCCCGACGAGGGAGACCATGATCTCGTGGAATGATTCAATCTCGTTTCGACCGATTGAGCCAGGCGCGAAGCCCGCAAAGGCGGACGAGGCGCGGACGTAGCGCCAACGTTCGGCCTCGGGATGGTCGGCAAGCGCCGCCTCGGCGACATCGACGATGTGACGCAACTCTTCTGGCCGGCGCCGTGCAAGCCTGCCCGTCTCGGCAAAGGATCGCAGCGGCGCACCTTCGGCCAAGGCGAAGGGGCGGTTGCTTGCGATTGCCTCCCGCACCTCACGCAAATCACCCATCGCCAGCGTGTCGCAGTCGAGCTGCACAACGTAGTGCCGCGTCGCGAGATCAAGGCACGTGAGAAGTCGTTCCCAGCAGCCCCCGCGTTGGCAACGGCCCACATCGATGTCGGCCAAGGGCAGGAACTCGACCGCACCATCGAGATGCCGACGTATCAGATCGGCCGTCTCGCGCGGCAGGGTGCGATCGGGGATAATGACGAATCGGCCGTGGCCGATGCGGCGGTAGAAGGTTTTCGCCGCGACGAGATACATGCGCACGTCCCACGGCACCGCCACCTGGCTTACAATGCGCAACGGGGAATCAACGATCGTGAGGGGCGGCGTCTCCTCAATACCGCCGACCAGGCGTTGGTAGCGCCAATAGGCGAGGCGGCGTTTTATGCGGAAGAGCACGAAGCGCACTCCCGATGGGCGGATTTTGCTTGCGGCAGTGGCAACAAGGCCCTCACAGCGCGCGCCCTGCGATCAGCGAGACAAGCGCGCCGCGAGGCCGGTCGGCTGGAAGCGACGGGACGGCGACGGTGATTAAAGCGGTGCGGACCGACCCGTCCGCATGGCGCGACAGCACCTTAAGCTGCGCGGGTCGGCCCACGCGGTCTCCCTCAAAACGGAGCTCCAGCCGTCCGTTGGCCGGCAAGATACCGGGCGGAAAAGCGTGCGCGAGAGTGAGCTCTCCGGCTGCCGCCCTTGTCGCCCCGCGAAACGAGATCGCAGCGAGGTCGCCTGGCCCTTTGCGTAGCGGGCCCGTCTCCGCGCCGCGCTGGCCCGGCTGTGTCGGGCGCTGCGGCTGCGGCCGGGGCGGCGTTTGGGCGAGCGAACCGTCCGGCGCGCAG
>CALLUO010000007.1 GCA_938010425.1 uncultured Elioraea sp. | reverse complement strand
ACGTGCTGGCCGCCTGCTCCTGAGGCGCGGAAGACGTCGATGCGAAGATCCGACTCGTCGAGACGCACATCGACCTCCTCCGCCTCGGGCAGCACAGCGACGGTGGCGGTCGAGGTATGGATTCGCCCTTGCGCCTCGGTGATTGGCACGCGCTGCACGCGGTGCACCCCGCTTTCGTATTTCAGCCGCGCATAGACGTCCTCGCCAGTGATTTCCGCCACCGCTTCGCGGTAGCCGCCCAAATCGTTCTCCGCCACCTCCAGCACCTCGAAGCGCCAGCCTCGGTTCTCGGCATAGCGGCGGTACATGTCGAACAGGTCGGCTGCGAACAGCGCGGCCTCGTCACCGCCCGTGCCCGCCCGCACCTCGAGGATGACGTTGCGCCGATCAGCGTCGTCCTTCGGCAGCAGAGCAAGCCGGATTGCGTGCTCGAGCGCAGCGATGCGGGCTTCGAGGGCGCGTGCCTCGTCGCGGGCGAGAGCGCGCAACTCCTCATCGGCGGAGCAATCCTCAACAAGCGCCTTCGCCTCCGCCAGCTCGCGTTCGGCCCTGTTTAGCGTCTCGACCAGGTTGGCAATGGGTTCGATCTCGGCGAGCTCTTTGGTCATCGCCACATAATCTGGCGGCGAAAGCTCGGTGGCGAGCCGGGCCCTCAGCTCCGCTGCCCGTTCCCGAATGCGATCGAGTCGGTCGCGAAACCCGGCACTCATGTCGTTTGCAAACGCTCGGGCAGGGCGGCGAGGGCCACCTCAGCCTGCTCACCGGTACGGAGATCCTTCAGCTGCGCCACGCCGCGCGCCACCTCCTCCTCGCCGAGAATGACGGCCGCGCGCGCGCCATGCTTGTTCGCCCGTTCTAGCCGGCGCTTCAGCGTGCCGCGGAATTCCATCTCGGCGCGAATTCCTGTTCGGCGCAGAGTGAGGAGCACGCGCGCGGCCTCTGCCTCTGCCGCCTCGCCGACGGGAATGACGGCGACGGGCGCCACAGGCGGAGGCGGCGCATCCGCCAGCATGGCCAACCGCTCCACCCCCGCCGCCCAGCCGACAGAGGGGGTGTGGGGCCCGCCCATCTCCTCGACGAGCCCATCATAGCGTCCGCCCGCCATCACCGTGCCCTGCGCGCCGAGGCGGCCGGTGACGAACTCGAACGCGGTGTGGCTGTAATAATCGAGGCCGCGCACGATGCGCGGGTTCACCCGATAGGATACGCCAAACACCTCGAGCCACTTCAACAGCGCCTCCCAGTGCGCGCGCGCGGGCTCTGTCAGGTGGGCGAAGATGTCTGGCGCGTCGGCGACAATGGCGCGGTCCTCTGCCTCCTTGCTGTCGAGCACGCGCAAGGGGTTGCGATGCAGCCGCGCCCTGCTTTCGGGCGAAAGACGCTCCTCGTGGCGGGAAAGGAATGCGATGAGGGCGGAACGGTAGGCGTCGCGGCTCTCTTTGTCGCCGAGCGTGTTCACCTCCAACACCGTATCCTTCGCCACCCCCAGTGCTTCGAGTATCGCCTGGCCGCAGGCGATAATTTCGGCATCCGCCAGCGCCTCGGCCGCGCCCAAGGTTTCGATGCCAATCTGGTGGAACTGCCGGTAGCGCCCCTTCTGTGGGCGTTCGTAGCGGAACATCGGCCCCGCATAGAACACTTTCTGCGGCAAGGACTGGGTAAGGCCGTTGGAGACAAGGGCGCGGCAAACCCCGGCGGTGTTCTCGGGGCGTAAAGTCACGCTGTCGCCGCCGCGGTCGAGGAACGTGTACATCTCCTTCGTCACCACATCGGACGTGTCGCCGAGCGAGCGGGTAAAAACGCGCGTGTCCTCCAGGATGGGGGTGGCCCATTCCTCGAAGCCCCAGAGTTCGGCGATACGCCGCGCAGTGTCGATGACGTGGCGGTGGCGGCGCAGCTCCTCGCCGATCAGGTCGCGCATTCCGCGCACAGGTTGCAAAGCGGTCACGGGGCGGTTCCTCCGAGAGGGCGGGGGATGCGGCCAAGGGGGACGCGCGTCAAGCGTCAGGGGTTTGCACATCGGCCGCCGGGCGGCTAAGCGGGCGGCAAGTCCAGCAGTTTCAGGGGGAGACGCCGATGCCGAACCGACGCGCCTTGCTGGCCCTTCTGGCCGCCACAAGTTTCACCGCTCCCGCTCTGGCGCAGGAGTGGCCCGGGCGTGAGCCCCTGCGGCTGATCGTCTGTGCGCCCGGTGGCTCCACGGTCGATCTCACCGCCCGCGCTTGGGCAGAAGCGCTCAAGGAGCCGCTCTCCGGCCACCCTATTGTGGTCGAACCCCGCGCTGGGGCGGGCGGCATGATTGGGGTCGAGGCGGTGGCGCGAGCGCGGCCTGACGGCACGACCCTGCTCGTCTGCTTTCCCGGTCCCTTTACCATGATCCCGCATCTGCGTACCAACCTGCCGGTGAGTCCGCTTGAGGACCTTAGGCCTGTGGCCCTCCTCGCCACCGCGCCCTTCGTCGTTGTCGCTCACCCCGAGGCGGGGCGGTCCTTGCCCGAGTTCCTCGCCCGCGCGCGCACCTCTGACCTCAACTACGCCTCGGTGGGGGCAGGCAGCCTCGCCCATTTGGGGATGGAGCTCCTCAAGCTGCGGACGGGGCTCCGTCTTGAACACGTGCCGTATCAGGGCAGCCCCCCCGCCCTGGCGGACCTGCTCGCCGGGCGGGTGGCGGCCTTCATCACCCTCCTCTCCGCGGTTGAGGGCCACATCAAGGAGGGCCGGCTCGCGCCGCTCTTTGTCACGGGGACGGAGCGCATGCCCCAGCTTCCAGCCGTGCCGACGGCGCGCGAGGCGGGCTTGCCCGATCTCACCGTGCTGACCTGGCACGGGCTGTTCGTGCCGCGCGCCACGCCTGAGCCCGTGTTCGCGAACATCGCCGAGGCGGTGGCGAAGGCGCGGGCCAATCCTGCGCTGAAGGAGGCACTCGCCCGCGCGGGGTCGGATTTGCCCAAACTGTCTCCGGCCGAGGCTGAGGCCTTTATCCGGGCGGAGTACGACACGTGGGGAGGGGTGATCCGCTCCGCCAAGATCAGGCTCGACTGAGGAGGGGGCGATGGGGGTGCTCGAGAGCAAGCGCGCTGTCGTCACCGGGGCGACGCGCGGCATCGGCCGGGCGATTGCGGAACTTTTCGTGCGCGAGGGTGCCACGGTTTCGGTCTGCGCGCGCGGTGAGGAGGGCTTGATTGAGGCGCGCACGCGCTTCGCTGCCCACGCGATGGCTTGCGACCTCGCAGTGGCCAGCCAGGTGCGCGCTTACATCGACGCCGCCGCCGAAGCGCTGGGCGGCATCGACATTGTGATCAACAACGCGTCTGCCTTTGGCAGCGCGGATACGGAGGAGGGGTGGGAAGCTTCGCTTGCGGTCGATGTGATGGGGTCGGTGCGCGCTTCGCTCGCTGCCATTCCGCATTTGCGCGCGGCTGGCGGAGGGGCGATTGTGCACATCACCTCAATCGCTGGCATCCGCCCCTCTGCCCGCGGCCCTGCCTACGGGGCGGCGAAGGCCGCGCTTATCCACTACGCGCAGAGCCAGGCGGTGAACCTGGCGCGGGACGGTATCCGGGTGAACACGGTCGCGCCCGGGTCGATCGAGTTTCCTGGCGGGCGGTGGGAAAAGCGGCGGTTAGCGGGCGACCCGCTTTATGAGCGGGTCCGCGCCGCCATTCCCTTCGGCCGGCTTGGCACGGCTGAGGAGGTGGCGGATGTTGTGTTGTTCCTTGTTTCGCCCGCCGCGCGCTGGGTGACGGGGCAAACGATCGCGGTGGATGGAGGGCAGATGCTTAC
>CALLUO010000006.1 GCA_938010425.1 uncultured Elioraea sp. | reverse complement strand
ACCATACGCAGACGCGCCTTGATCGCTTCGCGCTGCTGCGGATCTATGAGCGAATCCACGCGGTCGTAGTAGTGCGGGCCCACCTTCTCGAACAGCCAGTCAATCAACTGCGTCGGCGTTTTGCCCGTGCGCACCTGCAGGTCGAGGAAGTAGAGGTTGGCCAGGATGCCGTCGCGTTCCGGCACATTGCCACGGAAGGCATAGCCGCCACTCTCCTCGCCGCCAATCATCGCGTTCGTCTCGGTCATCTTGGGCGCGACGTATTTGAAGCCCACACCGGTCTCATAGACGGGCACGCCGTAAAGCGCACCCAGCTTGTTGAGCATCGAGGTGGTGCTGAGCGTCTTGACGATCGCGCCGCGCTCGCCGCGAATCTCCAGCAAATACAACGCCAGCAAGGCGTAGGCGCGTAGTTGGTTGATGAAGCCGCCTTGCTCGTCACCAAAGCCACATCGGTCGGCGTCTCCGTCGGTGATGCAGCAGCAGTTCGCGCCGATTTCCTTCGTCCTGGCCAGGCCGACGTTGACGTTGGGCGGGATCGGCTCGGGGCGCGTCATCTCGGGGAAGATCGGATTGCGCGCGCTGTGGATTTCGACGATCTCCGTCCTGGCTCCGCCGATCAACCGCGGCAGCCATCCGGCGCCGTTGCCCCACATCGGGTCCACCAATACCTTCAGGCCGGCATTCGCGATGGCCCGGAGATCCACCAGGCGTTCGAGATTAGCCGTATATTCATCCGATGGATTGAATCTCTCAATCAGCCCCTGGGACAGCGCCTTGTCGAAGTCCAGCCGCTTGACCTCGGCATCCGAAGCCGGGATAGCGGCCTCGATCTGCGCCAGGCCGTCGGGCGCAATCGCGCCGCCGGTGTGGTCGCGCACCTTGAAGCCATTGTCCTGCGGCGGATTGTGGCTGGCGGTGATGTTGATCGCGCCGATCGCCTGTTTGGCGCTCACGGCGAAGGCAATCACCGGCGTCGGCGTTGCGCCGTCGGTCAGCCACACCTTCAGGCCATGGCCGGCCAGCACTTCTGCCGCCGCAGCTGCGAAGTCTTCCGACTGGAAGCGCCTATCGTAGCCGATGACGACTGCGGGTTGCGACGATTCCCTGGCCTTGGGTGTTGTCAGAATATAGCGCGCATAGCCTTCAGCGCAGCGCCGCACGTTGGCAAAGGTGTAGTCATCCGCAATGCGCCCGCGCCAGCCATCCGTTCCGAATTTAATTTGGGTCATACTTGCCTCTCGTTGTTGCGTAGTGATTGCAGGTCGGCGTCCACCATCATGCGCACGAGCTGTTCAAAGTTGACTTGCGGCTCCCAGCCCAACACGCGGCCGGCCTTACTGGCGTCGCCGATGAGCAAATCCACCTCGGCCGGCCGATAGTATTTCGGGTCTACCACAACGTAGTCCTCCCAGTTCAAGCCGAGATAGCCGAACGCCACCTCGCACAACTCGCGCACCGAGTGCGTCTCGCCGGTGGCGAGCACGTAGTCATCGGGTTGGTCGTGCTGCAGCATCATCCACATGCCGCGCACGTAATCGCCGGCGTAACCCCAGTCGCGTCGCGCATCCAAGTTGCCCAGGCGCAGCTCGCGCTGCAAGCCCAGCTTGATGCGCGCGGCGGCATACGTCACTTTGTGCGTGACGAATTCCAAGCCGCGCCGGGGACTTTCATGGTTGAACAAGATGCCGCTGCACGCGAACAGGCCGTAGCTCTCGCGATAATTGACCGTGATCCAGTGCCCATACACCTTCGCGACGCCGTATGGGCTGCGCGGGTGAAAGGGCGTCGTTTCGCGCTGCGGCACTTCCACCACTTTGCCGAACATCTCGGACGACGACGCCTGGTAGAAGCGCGTATCGGGCTTGACGTGCCGGATCGCCTCCAGCAGCCGCGTCACGCCCAGCGCGGTGAACTCGCCAGTGAGCACCGGCTGGCTAAAAGAGGTTGGCACGAACGACTGCGCCGCCAGGTTATACACCTCATCCGGTTGATATTCGCGGATGATCTCCATCAGCGATGATTGGTCGAGCAGGTCGCCCTGCACAATGTCAATCTGCTCCTGGATGTGCTTGATGCGGTCAAAGTTGATGGTGCTGGTGCGGCGCACCATGCCGACCACGTGATAACCTAGCTCGAGCAAAAACTCGGCCAGATACGAGCCATCCTGTCCGGTGATGCCGGTGATGAGTGCGGTCTTCTTTGACATGATCAGCGTCCTAAGTTTGGCGTCTTATGCATTTTGGCCGAGTCGCTCCCGCCAGTAATTCAGGAGGTCGGCAATGGTCTGCTCGAACGGAATGCGCGGCTCCCAGCCCGTCGCTTCGCGGATGCGCGCCGGGTCGCCGTAGCTCACCGGCGTGTCGGCAACGCGAAAGCGCGAGGGATCGCTGCGCTGCTCTACACGCGCGGCCGTCATGCTGAGCATCGTGTCCAGCAAGGACTGGATCGAGCGCGGCGTGCCGCTGCACACGTTATATGCGCGTCCACCGTCGGCGCGCTGAATCAGCGCCAGATACGCCTGCACGACGTCGCGCACATCGGTGAAATCGCGTTGAGCCTGCATATTGCCCAGATGCATGACCGGCTCACGCTTGCCCAGCTCGATCTCGACGATCTGCCGAGCAAAATCCGACGCCACGAAGCGCGTATCCTGTCCCGGCCCGAAATGGTTGAACGGACGAGCGATCACCACGTCGTATCCGTGGCTGATATGATACTGAAGCGCTATCAGCTCCTGCGTCGCCTTGCTCACCGCATAGGGGTTGGTCGGTTGCAAGGGTCGCTCTTCGCGGAAGGGCAGGTCGCGCTCGGACGCCGGCCGGCCATACACTTCGTTGCTCGAAACGATGAGAAAACGGGGCGACAGCTTAGCAGCAATCGCACCTTCGAATAAATTAAGCTGCGCGCGCGCATTGGCCTCGAACGTCTCCCAGGGCTGCTTCCATGCCGTCGGCACATGCGACTGCGCCGCCAAGTGAATGATGATGTCGGGACGTTCATAGCGCAGCAGGCGCGTCGTGGCGTCGGGATCGCGCAAGTCCACTTTCCACCAAAAGACGCGCGGGCTGGGGCGGTCGCCCGGCGTCGTGCGCGACACGCCGATCAGTGTCCAGTGGGTCGCCTTCAAGAGCAGATCGGTGAGATGCCTACCGGCAAAGCCGGACATTCCCGTGATGAGCACGCGCATGATGAAGCCAACTCGGCGACGTATCCTGATTGGTTGCGCAACTCTATCACAGGTTGCGAGCGGGTTCAGCTAAAGCGGCGCTTACGGGCCAAACATGGGCGTTGCTGTCGGCATGGGAGTAGGAGGCGGCGAAACCGGCGCCATTGGGATGAGGGTAGTTACCCCAAACGCCAGCGAACCGATCACGGCCAGCAGCACCAACACCACGAAGCCGGCGCCTCCGATGATGCCGATCCACGAGAACAAGCGAGCCTGGTCGGGCCTAGTCGCGTTGCGTGCGCCGGCCAGGCCGACGCTGCCCAACAATAGCGGCACCAGCGGCAGCGGCGGCGCACAGATCGCAATGCCGATGCCGAAACAGGTGGCAATCGAAAAAACGCCGCTGATGCAGGCCAACAACGCGATGATGTCATTGCCATTGCGCTGGCGCGTGATATGGGGCGACGGCGCTGTCGGCAAGCGCGGCAAAACCGCCGCATGCCCGAGCTGGTCCAGGTAGACCTTCGGCGCATAGACAACCTTACCCTGAGACGCAAGCTGGCGCGCCACGCGCTCGCTGACCCGTCGGCCGTCATCGGTATACCAGAGATGTTCGGCGCACAGCGGCACGCCGGTGACCTCGCACCGCTCGATCGCTTCGTTCAGGCAATCCACGCACCGGGCCGACATGATGAACGGTCAGCATCAGAGGCGATAAGACCGGGCCGAAGGACATCCAAGGTTCGATCCTCGCAATCCGGCCTCTGAGGAGAGCGGAGAGAGTGAGATTCGAACTCACGGTGACCCATACGGGCCACAACGGTTTTCGAGACCGCCCCGTTCAACCACTCCGGCATCTCTCCTTGCGCCTTAATTCTACCGTGATTTCCGCAAGCGTTGATTTCGGCTTCTCATGCCTCCTGCGCGGCAGTCCACACCATTAAGGCTTTCCGTTCGTCTGAACGCAGCTGCGAAAGTGATCACACTGCTGTTGCAGCGGGCAGCATGCGCACTCCGGGTTGCGCGCATGGCAAACTGCTCGCCCGTGCCGGATCAGGTTGATGTGAAAGGCAAACTGCGCGCCGGGCGGACAGATGCGTTCCATCCAGTCGTGCGTCTGGTCAGCAGTCAGCCGCGGGGGGCGGAGGCCGAGCCGCCCGGTCACGCGATGGACATGTGTGTCCACCGGAAAGACGGGCTTGTCATAGCAGAACAACAGCACGATGGCCGCGGTCTTCGGCCCGATGCCCTTGATGCTGAGCAGCCATCGCTGCGCCTCGTCCACCGGCATCTGGGCGAGGAAGTCTATGTCCAGCTTGCCGCGCGCTTCGGTGATGCGTCTCAGGGCAAATTGAATGCGCGGGCCTTTTTGGTTGGCCAGGCCGGCCGGGCGAATGGCTTCGATCACCGCCT
>CALLUO010000005.1 GCA_938010425.1 uncultured Elioraea sp. | reverse complement strand
GCCGTGTAGGCGCCAAGCGCGCCATTGGCGGACAGGCGGGCCGAGATGCCGCCGATGCGCGCGCCACCCATCTCGATTTCGCCGCGTTCGAGCCTGACCTCCGCTCCAGCGAGAATGATCGCCGGACGGCCCGCCACCTCCCACAACGGCGCGGCCAGTGCACCAAGGCGGAGCCGAGGCGAGACGAGGGTCAGTTCGGTGACGACGAGGTGGCCGCGGAGGAGAGGCGCAAGGGCTAGGCCCAAGCGTAGCTCCTCAGCCGTGCCGGACAAACCATCGCCCGGGTCGCCGATCGTCACGCCACGCGCGGTCAGCCGTGGTTGCGGCAAGAGTTCGAGTGCGAAGGCGCCGTCGATGCGCACCTCTCGCCCGAGCCGGGCCGACCCGACCCTCTCCACCTCCGCCCGATACTCCGACCAATCAACGTGCCTCGGCAGAAGCCACGCTGCAAGCGCGCTGAAGCCGACCACGAAGGCGAGCAGCCAAGCAAGCGTACGGAGAATGGGGCCCACAACAGGGGGATTGCCAGAGAGCCACCGCGCGAACAAGCGAAGCCGCGGTCAGCCGGGGGCGCCGTAGCCCCCGCCGCCGGGGGTTTCGATCACGAACACGTCCCCCGGCGCAAGCTCGCGCGAATCCGTCCCCGACAGCGGCTCGATGGTTCCGTCCGTCCGCTCGACCCACTGTCGGCCGGGCGCGCCATCCTTTCCGCCGGCCAGACCGAAGGGAGGGACGGTGCGGCGGGACGCAAGGATGGCCGCCTGCATCGGCGCGCGGAAGCGGATGCGGCGTATCGCGCCGTCTCCGCCGCGCCAGCGCCCCGCCCCACCCGAGCCGCGGCGAATGGCAAAGTTTTCGAGCAGGACGGGGTAGCGGAGTTCGAGGATCTCAGGGTCGGTCATGCGAGTGTTCGTCATGTGCGTCTGCACCGCCGAGGTGCCATGGAACCCGGGCCCCGCGCCCGAACCGCCGCAGATCGTCTCGTAATACTGGAAGCGGCCATCGCCAAAGGTGAAGTTGTTCATCGTTGCCGCTGAACAGGCGATAGCGCCGAGAGCGCCGAACAGGGCGTTGGTCACCGCCTGGCTCACCTCGACATTGCCGGCCACCACCGCCGCCGGCGGGCTGGGCGCGAGGAATGAGCCCTCGGGCAGAACGATGTCGATCGGCGCGAGGCAGCCGTCGTTCAGCGGAATGTCCTCGCCGACCAGGCAGCGGAAGCAGTAGAGCACGGCTGCGCGGGTGACGGCGGGAGGGGCGTTGAAATTGTCCGCCCTCTGCGCCGCGGTGCCGGTGAAATCGACCACCGCACGGCGCGCGGCGCGATCCACTCGCACCGCCACACGCAGCAGGTCGCCATTATCCATCCGGTAGTCGAACGATCCGTCACTGATCCGATCGATCACACGGCGGACGGACTCCTCGGCATTCTCCATCACGTGCCGCATGTACCGCCGGACGGTGGCGAGCCCGAACGTGGCAATCGCGCGTTTGAGTTCGATCACCCCCTTCTCGTTAGCTGCGATCTGGGCGCGGATGTCGGCCACATTCATGTCCGGATTGCGGGCGGGATACCGCGCCCCAGTGAGCAAGGCGCGGAACTCTGCCTCGCGGAAGCGGCCTTGTTCGACGAGAAGAAAATCATCGATCAAAACGCCCTCTTCCTCCAGCGTGCGAGAAGCGGGCGGCATCGAACCGGGCGTGATGCCGCCGATGTCGGCGTGATGGCCGCGCGAGCCGACGAAGAACAGGATCTCTCGCCCATCGTTGTCAAACACCGGGGTAATGACGGTGACGTCAGGCAGGTGGGTGCCGCCATTGTAGGGGTTGTTCAGCGCCACCACGTCACCTGGGCGCAGGCTTTCGCCGCGGGAGCGGATGACTGCGCGCACCGACTCCCCCATCGCGCCAAGATGCACCGGAATGTGGGGCGCGTTCGCCACCAGCCGGCCCTGGCCGTCAAACAGAGCGCAGGAGAAATCGAGCCTTTCCTTGATGTTTACCGACTGCGCGGTGTTCTGCAGCACCGCCCCGGTCTGTTCGGCGATCGACATGAACAGATTGTTGAAGAGTTCGAGCATCACCGGGTCAGCGCCTTTGTCCTCACGGTCGGTGCCGATGGCGATGCGGGCGGGGCGGGCAGCGATGCGGCGGAGGATGAGATGATTCGCCTCCGTTACGGTCGCCCGCCAGCCGGGCTCAACCACCGTGGTTGCATTCGCCTCGCGGATCAGCGCGGGGCCGTCGATTTCATCCCCGGCGAGCAGGGAGTCGCGGTCGAACACCGGCGTTTCGTGCGCCATGCCGCCGGTGAACATCTCGACCTGGTCGATGGGCTCTGGCCCCCCTTCCGTGCGCCGCGCATGGGCCGCTTCGCGCACCGGTTCGCCGGGTTGAATCGCTTCCACGGCCACCGCCTCCACGATCAGAGCGCGGTCCGCTGTCGCGAAGCCAAAGCGCGCGCGGTGGGCCTCGGTGAAGGCGGCAACGATGCTGTCGTGGTCTGCGAAGGGAACCGCGAGCGGCGTGTCCGTGCCCTCGTAGCGGATGTGCAGGGTACGAACGAGCCGGATGGAGTGGCGATCGGCGCCCTGCGCAACCAGGGCCGCGATCGCCTCCTCGCCGAGCGCGGCAAGCCGCGCGTCAAACACGGGGATCGATTCGGGCGCGAGCGGCATCTCGACCGCCGCCTCGCGGATCGCGCTTTGATCGGCGAGGCCCATGCCGTAGGCCGAAAGCACGCCAGCGAAGGGATGAATGAAGACCGTGTCCATGCCGAGCTCGTCCGCCACCAGGCAGGCATGCTGCCCACCCGCGCCACCGAAGCAGACGAGGACGAACCGGGCAGGATCTCGCCCCTTGCGGATCGACACCTCCTTGATTGCGTTCGCCATATTGGCGACCGCGATTTTCAGGAACCCTTCCGCCACCTCGCGCGGGTCTTTGAGAGGTGTGCCCGTGTCGCGCGCGATGCGGGCAGCCAACGCGAGGAAGGCCTCGCGCACGATGGCGGCATCAAGCGGTCGGTCGCCGGAAGGGCCGAAGATGGCCGGGAAATGCGCGGGCTGGATCTTGCCAAGGCAGACATTGGCATCGGTGACGGTGAGCGGGCCGCCGCGACGGTACGAGGCAGGGCCGGGATTGGCGCCCGCACTGTCAGGCCCCACCCGATAGCGCGCGCCGTCGAAATGAAGGATCGACCCCCCACCCGCTGCCACGGTGTTGATCGCCATCATCGGCGCGCGGATGCGCACGCCCGCCACCACCGTCTCGTAACTGCGTTCGAAGGCGCCATCGTAGAGAGCGACGTCGGTTGAGGTGCCGCCCATGTCAAAGCCGATAATTCGCGCAAAGCCTGCCATGGCGGCGGTGCGCGCCGCGCCAACAATGCCGCCAGCAGGGCCGGAGAGGATCGCATCCTTGCCCTGGAACGCCTCCGCGCGCGCAAGCCCGCCGTTCGATTGCATGAAATAAAGGGGTGTTGCGCCGAGCTCCTCCTCTACCTGGCGGACATAGCGGCGCAGGATCGGCGAGAGGTAGGCATCAACTACCGTGGTGTCGCCGCGGCCCACCCATTTGATGAGCGGGCTCACCGCATGGCTGGCCGAGATCTGGGTGAACCCCTCCTCGCGCGCGATCGCGGCAAGACGCCGTTCGTGATCGGGGAACTTCCAGGCGTGCATCAGCACAATCGCCACCGCCCGCATGCCGTCGGCATGGGCAGCGCGCAGCGCAGCGCGCGCCTCCCCCTCGCCCAAAGGCTCGATCTCCTCGCCCTCCACCGTCACGCGGCCGGGAATTTCCACCACGCGTTCGTAGAGGAGTTCGGGGAGTTTGATCTCGAGGTCGAAGAGGCGCGGGCGGGCTTGGTAGCCGATGCGGAGCTGGTCGGCGAAGCCGCGGTTGACAAGCAGAAGCACGCGCTCGCCCTTGCGCTCGAGCAGTGCATTGGTGGCCACCGTGGTGCCCATTTTTACTGCCGCGATCAGGCCGGGCGGGATCGGCGCGCCGGCAGCGATCCCCAACACGGCGCGAATGCCGGCCACTGCCGCGTCGCGGTAGCGCTCGGGGTTCTCGGAAAGAAGCTTGTGCGTCGAGAGCGTGCCGTCGGGGTGGCGGGCGACGATGTCGGTAAAAGTGCCGCCGCGATCGATCCAGAACTGCCAGGCCATGCGTGAGGTCCGGGAAGAGGATGGGTCGATAGGATGAGCGCCGCTCAAAGCGCGGCGAGGCGGCTGTTGCGCAGATCCGTCACCAGCATGCAACCGGGCGCGTGGGTGATGGCGAAGGGCACCCGCGCCGCTGCGATCACCGCCTGCGGTGTGACGCCACAGGCCCAGAAGACGGGAAGTTCGTCGTCCGCCACCGGCACCGGGTCGCCGTAGTGGGGCGAGGAGAGATCCTCGATGCCGATCAGCTGCGGGTGACCGATGTGCACCGGTGCGCCGTGCACAGCGGGAAAGCGGGCGGTGAGAGCGATGGCCCGGATCGCGTCTGCCGGGCGGAAGGGGCGCATGGAGACGACGAGGGGCCCCGCGAACCGGCCTGCCGGTGTGCAGGGAATACTCGTGCGCCACATGGCCACGTTCCGCCCCATGGCGAGGTGCTTGAGCGGGATCCCGTCGGCAATCAGCGCTTCCTCAAAGGAGAAGGAACAGCCGAGCACAAAGGCGACGAGGTCGTCCCGCCAATGTGCGCAGATGTCGGTTGGCTCGGCAACGAGCTCTCCTGCGCGCCACACCCGATAGCGCGGCAGATCGGTGCGCAGGTCAAGGTCGGCCCCCAAGGCGGGAAGGTGGGGATCACCCGGTTCGGAGACAGCGAGCAGCGGGCAGGGCTTGGGGTTGGCGACACAGAAACGGAGGAACTCCCCCGCCTCCTCTGCCGGCAGCACAACGAGGTTGCCTTGCACGAAGCCGGCAGCAAGGCCTGCGGTGTGGCCGGCATAGCCCTCGCGGGCGGCACGACGGGCGGATAGCCCGTCTGGGCAAGCAAGACGGGTCAGGCTCTCGGCAGGGGCATGGCAGCGCACGGCATCGCTCCCTCACAAGGGTTGGGAATAGCTGGCATCTTGCCGGTTTACGGCCGCTTGGCCAGAGGAACCGCGCATGTTGCCTGCGTCCGCCTATCCCGAGGGCTTCCGCCGCACGGTCGCCCTCGTTGCCAGTCTCAACCTCGCCTATTTCGGCATTGAGGCCACGGTCGCGCTCCTTATCGGGTCAGTGTCGCTGCTCGCCGACTCGATCGACTTCCTCGAGGACGCTTCGGTGAACCTGCTGATTTGGGCGGCGGTGGGCTGGAGTGCGCTGAACCGGGCCCGGGTCGGGCATGTGCTGGCCGTGCTGCTGCTGGTGCCGACCATCGCCGCCTTGTGGATGGCGTGGCAGAAAATCCTCGACCCTGTCGCGCCGGCTCCGCTTCCACTCTCCATCGCGGGGACCGGCGCGCTCGTGGTCAACGTCGGTTGCGCGTTTATGCTCGCCCGTTACCGTGCCGGGGGAGGGTCGCTGATCCGAGGCGCCTATCTTTCCGCCCGCAATGACGCGATCGCTAATGTCGCGATCATCCTGGCCGGGGTCGTTACCGCCACCCTTTGGCGCAGCGCTTGGCCGGACGTCATCGTCGGTCTCGGCATCGCTGCGCTCAATGCCGATGCGGCGCGCGAAGTGTGGCAGGCCGCACGAGCGGAGGCACGCGCCGCCCGCGCTTGAGCGGGGGCTGCGTTCATCAAACGGTGACCGGCGCGGTGGCTCAATCCCCTGCGCGCTGACGGGGCGTGCGCCTCGTGGTACAGGAAGTGTTTGGGTAGACGGGGGGAATGGTGGGGTTCTGGGGCAAGGTGCTCGGCGGCGTGGCTGGGTTCGCGATGGGCGGCCCGATGGGGGCAGTGATCGGCGCCGCCCTCGGCCACGCTGCGGATCAGCGCGGGACCGCTGCCGGGGGTGCGATTCCGAACCCGATGGATGCCTTGCTGCGCCCTGACCCTTTGCGGCTGGTCGACGCGGCGCGCCTTCTTGGCAACCGCGACACGGTGTTTTCCATCGCTATGGTCGTGCTCGCGGCCAAGCTCGCCAAAGTGGACGGGCCGGTAAAGCGGGCGGAGATCGACGCCTTTAAACGGATGTTCCGCTTCCCGCCCGAGGCGGCGAAGGACATCGCGAGGCTATGGGATCAGGCACGCGAGACCCCGCACGGCTTTGAGCCGTTCGCCGAAAAGCTTGCCGAGGCCTTCGACGACAACCGCACCGTGCTCGAAGATGTGGTGGCCGCTCTGCACCAGATCGCTTTGGCGGATGGGCCGATCAACAACGCCGAACGCTGCTTTATCGACGAGGTGGCGCGGCGAATGAAACTTTCCGAGCGCGAGCGTGAGCGCGCGCGCTCAGGCGGCGGTGCACGGCCAGCGCCGAACGAACCTGACCCCTACGAGGTGCTCGGTGTGTCGCGAAACGCCTCGGACGAGGAAATCCGCGCCGCCTGGCGGAAGCTGATGCGCGAACACCACCCGGATACGCTCGCCTCGCGGAACGTTCCGCCCCGTTTCGTCGAGCATGCGACGCGACGCGTGGCCGAAATCAACGCTGCCTGGAACCGGATCAAGCGCGAGCGCGGGCTGTGAGCGGCTCACGCGCCGCTTTGAGGAAGAAGTGATCGCGATCATTGAAGCCTCCTCGCCGAACCACGATGCGCGTCCGCCAGGCATGCCGATCGACGTGCTCGTTCTGCACTACACGGGCATGCGCACGGGAGAGGAGGCGCTGGCGCGGCTTCGGGATCCGTCGGCGAAGGTCTCCTCACACTGGCTGATTGAGGAAGACGGGCGCGTGTTCGCGCTGGTGCCCGAGGAGAGGCGGGCCTGGCATGCAGGCGTTTCCTGGTGGCGGGGCAGGGCATCGCTGAACGACCGTTCGATCGGCATCGAGATCGTCAACCCGGGCCACGAGTGGGGCTACCGCCCGTTTCCCGAGGCGCAAATCGAGGCTGTGATCGCGCTGTGTCGGCAAATCCTCGCCCGCCACCCGATCCGCCCGATTGATGTGGTGGCGCACGGCGACATCGCGCCCGAGCGCAAACGCGACCCGGGCGAGCTCTTCCCGTGGGCGCGGCTGGCTGCGGCGGGGGTAGGCCTGTGGCCGGGCGAGGCACCTGCAGCGGTGGAGGGGGTGCCGCCCATCAGACACGGCGAGACGGGCGATGGGGTGCGAGCGCTGCGTGCGACCTTGCGCCGCATCGGTTATCGGGTCGCGCCGCAGGGAGCGATGGACGCGGCGCTGACGGCGGTTCTCGTCGCGTTCCAGAGGCACTGGGCACAGCACCGCACAGACGGCGTGGCAGATGGGCGGACACGCTGGGCAGCGGGGCGGCTAGCTGCTCTGGCCGAAGAAGACGGCAGAGGCCCTTGAACGAACCCCCCTCGAAGTCTCAGATTGACGGGGTGGGTCAGGTGGCCGGACGGCCGCGCTTGCCGAAGCGAACGCTTTGGCGGTGAGGAAAGT
Source organism: uncultured Elioraea sp. (assembly GCA_938010425.1). GTDB lineage: Bacteria > Pseudomonadota > Alphaproteobacteria > Acetobacterales > Acetobacteraceae > Elioraea. Next base: position 134,059 of record CALLUO010000005.1, on the reverse strand, counting down.
CCGGGCTCCACGGGAACACGGTGCCGGGTAACACCCGGCGGGGGCAACCCCAGGGAGAGTGCCACAGAGAACAGACCGCCGACGCGCGGGGTAAAAGCCCCGCCCACCGGCAAGGGTGAAACGGTGCGGCAAGAGCGCACCGCGGCCCCGGCAACGGGGACGGCACGGCAAACCCCACCGGGAGCAAGACCAAATAGGGGCGGGCGGCGGCGGGTCCTCCCGGCCGCAGGCGCGTTCCCGCGCCTCCCGCCCGGGTTGGTCGCGCGAGGCGTCCGGCGACGGGCGTCCCAGATGAATGGCCGTCCAGGGGTGGTGACACCTCAGACAGAACCCGGCTTATAGGCCGCCTGACCCGCTCGTCTCCGAAACGATCGAGCTAGAACAAAACGCGAATACTTGGCCTTGCCCTGACGACCTGGCGCAGGCCGCACAGGCGTTTCGTCAATCCTTTCTTCACGATTGGAACACGGGCGTCAAAGGCACGGCTCAACCAGGTTTTTTCCCTATTTTCCATTGACTGACCAAGTTTTCCCATGCTATCCCATGCCCGACCATGAAGCGCCAGTACCGCCCGCCCTCGTCCCGCACCCTGCTGTGTGCGCGTCGGCCGAAGGCGCGGCGGGTGAAAGAGGGGCGAGCACAGCGGACAAGCGATGGGCCAGTTCCTGGGCACTCACGTGAACAGGCTGGACCGCAAGGGCCGGGTTTCGGTCCCTGCGCCGTTTCGTTCGGTTCTGGCGCGCTTCGAGACGTCGGAATTGATCCTACGCCCCCATCACAAGTCGGCCTGCATCGAGGTTCGCCCGGAACCCGAGTTCCGCCGCCTCGCTGCGCGTCTCGACACGCTCGACGCTTTTTCCGAGGATCACGACGCGCTCGCTTTCGCCCTGTTCGCCTCTGCCCATTCGGCCATTCCAGATGCGGAAGGACGGATCGTGCTGCCCGAGGCGCTGATTGCGCATGCGGGGCTTGGCGAGACCGTCGCCTTTGTCGGGCTCGGGCGGCTGTTTCAAATCTGGGCGCCCGAAGAAGCCGAGCGGATGACGCGCAGCGCTGTGCAGGCAGCGCGCGAACGCGGCCTCACCCTGCCTGGCGGGGGCGCGTCGTGAGCGGGCATGTTCCGGTCATGCTCCGCGAGGCGGTCGCCTTCCTCGCGCCGAAGGAAAACGGCGTTTATCTCGACGCCACCTTCGGCGGCGGCGGCTACACGCGCGCTATGCTAGAAGCTGCGCCGTGCAGCGTGTTCGCCATCGATCGCGACCCTGATGCGATCTCTCGCGGTGCCGCACTGGTCGCGCAGTTTCCGGGCCGCCTAACCCTGATGGAGGGGTGCTTCGGCGATCTCGTCGACCTCCTCGCCGCGCACGGTGTGGCTTGCCTTGACGGCGCGGTGTTCGACTTCGGTCTCTCTTCCTTCCAACTCGACGACCCAGCGCGCGGCTTCTCCTTCCGCGCAGACGGCCCTTTGGATATGCGTATGGGGCGGTCGGGGCGCACCGCTGCCGATCTCGTCAACTCCCTCACTGAGGCCGATCTCGCCGCGCTCATTCGCGAGTATGGCGAGGAACGGCACGCCCGGCGCATCGCCCGCGCCATTGTGCGTGCGCGGGCAGAGCAGCTGATCACCACCACCGCGCGGCTTGCTGACATCGTCCGTTCGGTCGTCCCCCGCGGAGCGGACGGCATTGACCCCGCCACACGCAGCTTCCAGGCACTGAGGATCGCGGTCAACGAAGAGCTCGACGAAATCGCGCGCGGGCTTGCCGGCGCAATCAATCTTCTCTCGCCGGGTGGACGAATCGTCGCCGTTTCGTTCCATTCGCTTGAGGATCGCATCGTCAAGCGCCTCTTTGCCGACGCCGCAGGTCGTGGCCCCACTCCGTCGCGGCACGACCCGCGCGCTCTCACGACGCGAAGCTGCCCCATCTTGCGCCTGCTCACCACCAAACCCGTCGTTCCGGGAGCGGACGAGATCGCCGCCAATCCGCGCGCACGTTCAGCCCGACTGCGGGCGGCGGAGAAACTGGCGGAGGCCGCATGATCCGCCCCGCCATCTTGCTTTGGGCTGCCCTCGTCGTCGCCGCGGGACTCCTGCTTTACAAGGTCAAGCACGACGTGCGCGATCTCGAGGAGGAGCTCGCGAGGCTCAACCGCGAAATCGCGGCACGACGCGACCGCATCCATGTGCTGGAGGCGGAGTGGTCCCTGCTCAACGAGCCGGAACGGCTGCGCGATCTCGCCTCCCGCCATCTCGCACTGGCACCGCTGCGCGCCGACCAACTCGCCCGCGCCTCCGAAGCTCTGCCTCGTCTTGCGCTCGCCCCGGCCCCTCCCGTCCCTGCCGCCGACCAGCCCGCCACGGTCGCGCAATCGGCGCCAGCAGCGGAGCTGCCCGCCGTAACGGCCGCGCGAGAGTCGCTGCCCCTGCCGCCGGCCTTCCCTGACCCGCCACCGCGGAGCGCGACGACGCCGCCGCTGGCAGAGCGCCGCATGGCCGCCTCTTCCCCGCCGCCCACGCCGCTTCAGGGCCATCCCCTCTCCGCACCAGAGGCTCCCGCACCGCGCCCCGTTTTCGGTCCTGCTGCCGCGCCGGCCTCGCTCGCAACCATCTCCGCCACCCCGCCCCGAGCCGCGCCTCTGCCAACACCGGCCCCGATCACCCCCTCCGCTCCGGCCTCAGCCGCACCACGGCCCGCTCTTGCTTCCGCTCTCGGCACCCCGGCCGGCAGCCTGCCGCCGCCCGTTGCAGGACTGCCGCGGTGAACGGAACACAGCTTCCCCTCCGCCATGCCTTGCCACCGGTGGCCGTCGACCGCGGCCGACCGCTGGTGCCCCTCCGTCACGACCGGCCGAAGCGGCACCCGCTCGAGGTCGTGCGCGCCCGCCTCGCCCTCAGCGCTGGCACGTTTGCCCTCCTCTACCTTGCCCTGGCTGGCCGCCTGGTTGACGTCGCCACCGCGGAACCGGGCAAGGTCCGCGCCCAAGCCACCCCTACCGCGCTTGTTTCCCCTGAACCGCGTGTGGAGAGGGCGGCGATCGTCGATCGCCACGGCGTGGTGCTGGCGATGAGCCTTCCCTCAGCGGGGCTTTACGCCAATCCGCGCGAGATCATCGACCCCGAGGAGACTGCGCGCCGGCTCGCCACCGTTCTGCCGGGGCTTGACCCAGCCGCCTTAACGCCGAGGCTCACCAGCGAACGCCAGTTCGTTTGGATCCGCCGCCACCTCAGCCCGCGCGAACAGCAGGCGGTGATCGCCCTCGGCCTGCCGGGGCTGCATTTCCAACGCGCCGAACGCCGCGTCTACCCGCAAGGTAGGGCAGCGGTGCACGTGCTCGGCGGCACCGATGTCGACGGAAACGGCATCGCCGGAGTTGAGAGATCCTTCGACCGGCGCCTGCGCGACAACCCGGCAGAGCCTCTGCGCCTCTCCATCGACGTGCGTGTGCAGCACGTTCTGCGCGAGGCAATCGCGCGCGCGATCGAACGCTTTGACGCCATCGGTGGCGCCGGCGTGGTGCTCGACGTCACCTCCGGCGAGGTGCTGGCGATGGTCTCACTGCCAGACTACGACCCGGCCGAGGTCGCCACCGCGACGGAAGCAGAACGGTTCAACCGCATCACCGTCGGCGTCTACGAACCGGGCTCCACCTTCAAGCTTCTCACCACCGCCGCCGCCCTCGATCTCGGGACGGTGCCGATCTGGGGCGGATACGACGCCTCGCGCCCGATCACCTATGGCCGCTTCACCATCAGCGACTTCCGCGGCAAAAACCGCTGGCTCACGGTGCCAGAGATCTTCGCCTACTCTTCCAACATCGGCACCGCGCGCATGGCGCTCGACATCGGCGTCGCCCGCCACCGCACCTTCCTCGACCGGGTGGGTGTGCTGCGCCGGGTTCCGATTGAACTGCCAGAGACCGCGATGCCCCTCTTCCCGCACGGGTCGAACTGGCGCGAGATCAACACACTGACCATCTCTTACGGGCACGGTATTTCCGTCACTCCGCTGCACGTCGCGATGTCGGCCGCGGCGATGGTGAACGGTGGGCGGCTTGTTCGGCCCACCATCCTCGCCCGTGACGCAAGCGAGCCCCCGCCTTTGACGCCGCAAGTGATTAAGCCCGAGACCTCGGCCATGCTGAGGCGTCTGATGCGCTTGACGGTGACGGACGGGTCGGGCAAGGGCGCCGACGTTCCCGGCTACTTTGTCGGCGGCAAGACGGGCACAGCGCAAAAAGTGGGCCCAGGCGGGCGTTATCTCGCCAACGCGCGCATCAGTTCTTTTACCGGCATGTTTCCCGCCTACGACCCCCGCTACGTCGTCTACATCATGATCGACGAGCCGAAGCCGAGGCGTGATACGCATGGCTTCGCCACGGGCGGGTGGGTGGCGGCCCCCGCCGCACGGGAGGTGATCGAACGCATCGGCCCCCTGCTTGGCTACCTGCCGCAGCCGGAAACGCCGGTGATCCGCGAGGCATTGGCGATGCCCATGCAGCCGCCGCGCCCTGCCCGCCCCGCCGCGCGGACGGCAGAACCGAGCCGCGCCGGGCCCGCGACAGCGACACCGACCCCCCAGCCCTCCCGGCAAGCCGCTCTGGCTCAGGCCATGGCGGGTGCTGCGATAAGCCATGCGCCTCGTTGAGCTCATGCAACGCTCGGCCCTGCCCGCCACACTGGAGGGCCATGCCCTCGAGGCCGTGCCGCTTGCCGCTTGCATGGTCAGGGGGCTCACCGCCGACAGCCGTCGGGTCCGGCCGGGCGATCTGTTTGCCGCCCTGCCCGGCACGAGGGCTGACGGTCGCGCCTTCATCTCTGAGGCCGTGGCAAAAGGCGCGGTCGCCGTGCTTGCCCCCGAGGGCACGACCTGGCCGCCGGGCGTGCCGCAGCGGCCCCTGATCCTCGACCCCGACCCGAGGCGGCGGTTCGCGCTGATGTGCGCCGCGTTCCACGGCACTCAGCCCGCCTGTGTGGTCGCGGTGACGGGGACGAACGGCAAAACCTCGACAGCGGATTTCTTGCGCCAGATCTTCGCTGCCTTGCACGAGGGCAAGGCTGCCTCGCTCGGCACGCTCGGGCTGATCGCACCGGGGTTCGATCAAGGCCCCTCTCTCACGACCCCCGACCCTGCGAGCCTGCACGAGACACTCTCTGCGCTGGCGCAGGCAGGCATCGCGCGTGCCGCGATAGAGGCCTCCTCGCACGGGCTCTATCAGCGACGTCTCGATGGTGTGCGTCTCGCCGCCGCGGCCTTCACCAGCTTCAGCCGCGACCATCTCGACTACCATGGCACCATGGCTGCCTACCTCGCCGCCAAACTCCGGCTGTTCGACGTGTTGCTTGAACCGGGGCGGCCGGTGGTGGCGCCAACCACGCTCGCGGTTGAGGCGATGTCAGCCTTGCGCGAGGCCTGTGCCAGGCGCGCACTGGCCCTGCACACAGTTGGACGGGGCGGGTCGCTGATCGCGGTTGAAACCCAAGTGCCGCTCGCCGAGGGGGTGCGCGTTGCGTTCCGTTGCCAAGGCGAACGGTTTGATCTCGTGCTGCCGCTTCTCGGCTTCCAGGCGGGGAATGCGCTGACTGCTGCTGCGCTCGCCATCGTTACGGGGGAGGCGCCGTCGCGCGTGTTCGCGGTTCTGCCCAAGCTCGCTGGCGTGCGTGGACGGGTCGAACGGGTAGCGGTGTTGGCGAACGGCGCGGCCGTTTATGTCGACTACGCCCACACGCCGGATGCGATCGCTGCCGTGCTTGCCGCGCTCAGGCCGCATTGTGCTGGCCGCTTGACCCTCGTTTTTGGGGCGGGGGGAGATCGCGACCCCGGCAAGCGCGCGCCGATGGGTGAGGCCGCCTGTGCAGCGGATCGCGTCATCGTCACGGACGACAACCCGCGCACAGAGGATCCGGCGGCGATCCGGGCAGCGGTGCGGGCGGGCTGCCCGACCGCCGAGGAGATCAGCGATCGCGCGGCGGCGATCGCCGCGGCCATCGCCGGGCTCGGCCCCGGTGACGTCGCAGTGATCGCTGGCAAGGGACATGAGCAGGGCCAGATCGTCGGCGATCGGATCATCCCGTTCGACGATGCCGCCGTGGCGCGCGATGCGGTGCAGCGGCTGGGAGAGCGGCGATGAGCGCACTCTGGACATCGGCCGAGATCGCGGAGGCGGTGGGCGGACGTGCGCCTGCGCCATTCGTCGCGTCTGGGGTGTCGATCGATTCTCGCACGCTCACTCACGGCGACCTGTTCGTTGCGCTGAAGGGCGTGCGCGACGGGCACGACTTTGTCGCCGATGCGCTGCGCAAAGGGGCAGCCGGGGCTCTCGTGTCGCGCGACCCGCCCGAGGTTGCGGGAAATCCGCGCCTCATCCGGGTGGAGGACACGCTCGCGGCCTTGACCGCTCTCGGCCGGGCTGGCCGCGCCCGCACGCAGGCGAAGGTGATCGCGGTCACGGGTAGCGTCGGCAAAACGAGCACGAAGGAGGCGCTCAGACACGTGCTCGCTCGCCAGGGCGGCTGCCACGCCGCGGCGGCGAGCCATAACAACGCACTTGGCGTTCCTCTCACCCTTGCCCGCCTGCCGCACGACGTCCCTTTTGCTGCGATCGAGATCGGCATGAACAAGCCGGGCGAGATCGCTCCCCTTGCGCGGCTTGCGTCACCGCACATCGCCATCATCACCACCGTCGAGGCGGTGCACCTTGCCTTCTTCCCCAACGAGGAGGCGATCGCCGACGAGAAGGCCTCGATCATGCAGGGCGTGGTCGCGGGCGGGGCCGTGGTGCTGAATCGCGACAACCGCCACTTCCCGCGTCTCCTTTCCCACGCGCACCAGCTTGGCCTTGCGCGCATTCTCACCTTCGGGACCGACCCACGCGCCGACATCCGCCTGCTCGACTGGCGCGCCGAAGGCTTCGGCGGCCGGGCGCGCGCGCGCTTACTTGGTCAGGAGATCTCGTTCCGTCTCGCCGCCCCCGGCCGGCACGCCGCGCAGAACGCGCTCGCCGTGCTGGCCGCCGTGTTTGCCGCCGGCGCCGACCCGTTCCGCGCCGCAGATGACCTTGCCGACCTCCCACCTGCCCCGGGGCGGGGCCGGAGACTTGCCATCCGCTTTGGCGCGGGAGAAGCGGTTTTGATCGACGACTCTTACAACGCCTCGCCCCCCTCGATGCGCGCTGCCTTCGCGGTGCTGGCCGATGTACTTGCCGCACGGCGAGTGGCGGTGCTCGGCGACATGCTGGAACTCGGCGAGCGCGCGGAGGAGGAGCATCGCGCGCTCGCGCAGGAGGCGGTCGAGGCGAGGATCGACCTCGTCTTCTGTTGCGGGCCACTGATGCGCCACCTCTACGAAGCGCTGCCGATGCGCATGCGCGGGGCATATGCGGCTGATTCGGAAGCGCTTCTGCCCCTGCTACAGGGCGCGCTCAAACCGGGAGACGTGATTCTGGTCAAAGGATCGCTCGGCAGCAGGATGGGGCGAATTGTCGAATCCCTGGCGCGGGAAGCGGGCTAAGCCATGTTGTTCAACTTGCTCGCCCCACTCGCCGACGAGTTCATTCTGTTCAACCTGTTCCGCTACCTGACGTTTCGGTCGGGCGGGGCGTGCATGACCGCGCTCTTCCTCTCCTTCCTGCTCGGCGGGCCGATTATCAAGCGGTTGAAGCGGCTGCAGGGCCAGGGCCAACCCATGCGCGAACAGTACATGACGGAGGCGCATCTGTTGGGCAAACGCGGCACGCCGACGATGGGGGGCGTGCTCATCCTGATCGCTCTCGTCGTTTCCACCCTGCTCTGGGCGGACTGGCGCAACGCTTATGTCTGGACAGTGCTGATGGTGACCATCGGCTATGGGTTGCTCGGCTTCACCGACGATTTCCTAAAGGTGACCAAACGCAACACAAAGGGTGTGTCGGGCCCGGTCAAGCTCGCGGTTCAGGGCGGTGTTGGGCTGGCGGCGAGCTTGTCGATCATGATCGTCGCGCGCCCCCCACTCGAATCCGCCCTCGCCGTGCCATTCTTCAAAGATGTGCTGATCGAGCTCGGCTGGTTTTTTCTCCCCTTTGGCGCGCTCGTGATGATGGGCACCTCGAATGCGGTGAACCTGACAGACGGGCTGGATGGGCTTGCCATCGTGCCGGTGATGATCGCTGCCGCCTGTTTCGCGCTCATCGCCTATCTCGTTGGCAACGCGGTTTTCGCCAACTACCTGCAGCTCCATTTCGTCTCCGGGGCAGGAGAGCTTGCCGTGTTCTGCTCGGCTCTGATCGGCGCCGGCATGGGGTTCCTGTGGTTCAATGCGCCACCGGCCATGGTGTTTATGGGCGATACGGGGAGCCTCGCCCTGGGTGGCGCGCTTGGCGCGATTGCGGTCGCCACCAAGCACGAGCTGGTGCTGATCATTATCGGGGGCCTGTTCGTGCTAGAGACGGTGTCTGTCATCGTCCAGGTCGTATCGTACAAAATCACCGGCCGGCGCGTGTTCCGTATGGCGCCGCTGCACCACCATTTCGAGAAGAAGGGCTGGGCAGAACCGACCATCGTGATTCGCTTCTGGATCATTTCGATGATCCTGGCCCTGATCGGTCTCTCCACCCTAAAGCTGAGATGAGCGCGGCCTTCATCCCCTTCGCGGGCGAACGCTATGCCGTGATGGGCCTCGGCCGGTCGGGGCTGCCGGTGGCGCGCGCTCTCCTTGCCTATGGGGCCGACATTGTCGCGTGGGATGATGCGGAACCCTCGCGCCGTGCTGCGGCGGATGCCGGAGTGCCAGTCGCTGACCTCGGCACGATCGATCTTCGGGGCTTTGACGGGCTTGTGCTGTCGCCCGGCATTCCGCATCGTCTGCCTGCACCGCATCCAGTCGCCGCGCGCGCCCTGGCGGCGGGGGTTCCCATTCTCGCCGAGGCCGACCTTTTGTGGCGCGCTGTGCGCATGCAAGGGTCGCGCGCGCGCTTCGTCGGCATCACGGGAACGAACGGCAAGAGCACGACGACGGCGCTTGTGGGCAGCATCCTCGCCCGTGCGGGCATGCCGGTCGCGGTTGGCGGGAACTTTGGCACGCCCGCCCTCGCCCTCAACATGTTGGGGGACGACGGCGTGTTTGTCCTCGAGATGTCGTCTTACGCCTTGGAGCGACTCGCATCGATCCGCTTCGATGCCGCAGCGATGCTGAACCTTTCGCCGGATCACCTCGACCGGCATGGCGACATGGCTGGCTACGCGGCGGCGAAGCGCGCGATCTTCGACCGCCAGGATGCCGGCTGCATTGCCGTGGTCGGTGTGGATGACGCGTGGTCTCGGGCCATCGCCGAGGACCTTGCCCACGGCCCTGCCCGGGTGGTGCGAATCAGCGGCGAAGGCGCGGTTCCCGGCGGCGTCTACGTCGAACACGGCCGGCTGATCGACGATCGCGACGCGTCGCGCACGCGCCTTGCGAGCCTCATCGGGCATCGTTCTCTGCTCGGGCAGCACCATGCACAAAACGCCGCCGCTGCCGCCGCGCTTGCGCTCGCCCTCGGCGTCTCGCGCGAGGACATCGCGTCTGCAATCGCGACCTTCGCCGGCTTGCCGCACCGCCAGGAACGCGTGGCGGAAATCGATGGCGTGGTGTTCATCAACGACAGCAAAGCCACAAACGCCGACTCGGCCGCGCGTGCCATGGCCTGCTACGACCGTTTTCATTGGATCCTCGGCGGGCGCGCCAAAGCGGGCGGCATTGAGCCCCTTGCCCCCTTCTTCCCGCGTGTGGCTCAGGCTTGGCTGATTGGCGAGGCGGCCGAAGAGTTCGCGCGCACCCTGACCGAAGCGGGCGTGCCGCACGAGCACTGCGGGACGCTGGAGAACGCGGTGCGGGCCGCCTTCGAAGCGGCGCGACGCGAGGCACCGACTGTGATTCTCCTCTCCCCCGCTTGCGCCTCGTTCGACCAGTTCCCGGGCTTCGAGGCACGCGGCGAAGCTTTCCGTCGACTGGTCGCCTCCTTGCGGGCGAAGGCTTCGGCATGACGGCGCTGGCGCGCAACGATGGCTCTCGGCTCGGCCGGTGGTGGTTCACGGTCGATCGCTGGATGCTGGCCACGATCGCGCTTCTGATCGTGATCGGTATGTTGAGCTCGCTCGCCGCAAGCCCTGCGGTGGCGGAACGGATCGGCCTCGATGCGTTTGCCTTCGTGCGTCGGCAGATGCTGTTCCTGCCCCTTGCCGCAGCACTGATGGTTGCGGTCAGCTTCGTCGGTCTCCGCAGCATCCGTCGGCTTGCCCTCGTCGGCTTCGTTGTCTCGCTCGCCCTCACCTTTGCCGCGCCGCTGATTGGGCCCGAGATTAAAGGAGCACGGCGCTGGATTTCGCTGCCCGGAATTTCGTTGCAGCCTTCTGAGTTTCTCAAGCCCTGCTTCGCCGTCGTCACTGGCTGGCTGTTTGCCGAAGGGGTGCAGACACGCGATTTTCCGGCAGCGGTGATCGCCTCTGTCCTCCTTGGCGTCGTGCTGGTTGGGCTGAAGCTGCAGCCGGACATTGGTATGGCTGCGGTGGTGCTTGCCGTTTTTCTCGCGCAATGGTTTGTCGCCGGGCTGCGCATTGTCTGGGTGGTACTGCTGAGTGGCCTCGTCGCTGCGGCTGCCGTCGCGGCCTACATGCTGTTTCCCCATGTGCAGAGCCGGGTCGCCCGTTTTCTCGACCCCTCCGTTGGCGACACTTACCAGATCGATCGCGCGCTCGAAGCCTTTGCTTATGGCGGGCTGGTTGGCCGCGGCCCAGGCGAGGGCCGGGTGAAATCCGTGCTGCCCGACGCGCATGCCGACTTCGTGTTTGCTGTGCTCGGCGAGGAGTTCGGCATGCTGGTCTGTCTGTTCATCATCGCTCTGTTCGCCTTCATCGTGCTGCGCGCGCTCTTTCGCCTGATGAGCGAGAGCGATCCGTTCGTCATCCTCGCCGGGTCTGGTCTCGCCATGCAGTTCGGCCTGCAGGCCTTCATCAACATGGGCTCGACCCTGCACTTGATACCGACCAAGGGAATGACCTTGCCCTTCATCTCCTATGGTGGCTCGTCGGTATTTGCGATCGCGCTCGGGCTTGGGATGCTGCTCGCGCTGACGCGCAAACGCACGCGGAGCGACGCGCCATGAGGGGGACGATGATGCGTCCGATCGCGATCGCGGCAGGCGGGACGGGCGGGCATCTCTATCCAGCGATCGCCACGGCCGCCGCCCTCGCCGAACGCGGTGAGCGTGTCGTCTTGCTCACCGATCGACGCACGGCGGAGCGCTCCTCGGTCGCCTTTGCTTCGGCCGAGGTCCACGTGCTCCGGGGGGAAGGGATTGCCGGCAGAGGACTGACCCGAGCACCGAGGGCCTTCGCCTCGCTGGCTTTGGGCGCGATCGAGGCACGCGCCATCCTCGAGCGTCTGGCGCCGGCAGCCATCGTCGCCTTCGGCGGTTATCCTTCGGTCGCTCCGGTGTTGGCGTCGCGCACGCGCGTGCCCAAGCACCGTTCGCGTATCGTCTTGCATGAGCAGAACGCTGTGCTCGGCCGCGCTAATCGTCTGCTCGCCCGCTTCGCCGACCTGCTCGCCCTCTCCTTCGCAGAGACAGCGCGCGTGCCAGAGAGGACGCGAACGGCGCTGATCGGCACGCCCATCCGTCCCGGCATTGCGGCGCTCGCCAGGCAAGCCTACGCGCCGGCCGGACCGGGAGAGGCGATCAGACTGCTGGTGGTCGGCGGCAGCCTTGGCGCGCGCGTGTTCGCCGACCTGATCCCGGCCGCCCTCGCGCTCGTGCCGCAAGCCCTTCGCCAGCGGCTCGTTCTGACGATGCAATGCCGCACCGAAGACATGGCGCGAGCCGAGGAAGATCTCGGCCGGCTTGGCCTCGCCTTTCGTCTGGCGCCCTTTTTCGATGACATGGCGGGGCTTTATATGTCCGCGCATCTCGTTCTCTGCCGCGCCGGCGCCTCTACAATCGCGGAGTTGGCCTGTGCTGGGCGGCCCGCACTCCTCGTGCCCTATCCGTACGCGACCGACGACCATCAGAGCGCGAACGCGCGCGCGCTCGCTGCGGCTGGGGCGGCGGAGGTGTTCGACCAGTCGACGCTCACACCGCGCGCCCTGGCCGAGCGGATCACCACCCTCCTCGGCTCCCCTGCCCGCCTGCAAGCGATGGCGGAGGCTGCACGCCGCTTCGCCCGTCCGCACGCCGCGCACGATCTCGCTGCGGCCGTCCTCGCGCTCGCGCCGATGGAGACCAAGTGATGCGCGCCCTTCCCCTCTCCATCGGCACCATTCACTTCGTCGGCATCGGCGGCATCGGCATGTCCGGGATCGCTGAGGTGCTGCACAATCTCGGCTATCGCGTGCAGGGCAGCGACATCGCCGAGGGCTACACGGTGAAGCGCCTGCGCGAGCTTGGCATCCCCGTCACCATCGGCCACGCGGCGGAGAATCTCGGCGAGGCGCAGGTCGTCGTCGTCTCTTCGGCGATTAAGCGCGACAACCCCGAGGTGGTCGCTGCTCGCCAGCAGCTAATCCCCGTCGTGCGGCGGGCAGAGATGCTCGCTGAACTGATGCGGCTCAAATGGTCGATCGCGGTTGGCGGCACCCATGGCAAGACAACGACGACAAGCCTGATCGCTGCCGTGCTAGAGGCCGCGCATCTCGATCCTACCGTGATCAACGGCGGCATCGTGAACGCCTATGGGTCGAACACGCGGCTTGGTTCCGGCGACTGGATGGTGGTGGAGGCAGACGAGTCGGACGGCTCGTTCCTCCGCCTGCCAGCGTTGATAGCGATCGTGACCAACATGGACCCCGAACATCTTGACCATTGGGGCAGCGCTGAGGCGATGAGGGACGGCTACGCCCAGTTTGTTGGCAACATCCCCTTCTACGGCTTCGCCGTGCTTTGCCTCGACCACGCCGAGGTGCAGGCGATGATCCCGCGGCTGGCTGATCGGCGCATCGTCACCTACGGCTTCTCACCGCAGGCGGATGTGCGGGCGGAAAAACTGGTGATGGATCGGCTTGGCGCGACCTTTGAGGTCGTGGTCTCGGACCGGCACGGCGGGCGCGCGCGACGGCTAAAACCGTTCCGCCTTCCCATGCTCGGTGCGCACAACGTGCAGAACGCGCTCGCCGCCATTGCGGTCGGGGTGGAGATGGACATTGCCGAGGACGTGATCCGCTCCGCCCTGCTCGGTTTCAAGGGCGTGAAACGGCGCTTCACCCGTGTCGGCGAGGTCGGCGGAGTCACCATCATCGACGACTATGGCCATCACCCGGTGGAAATCGCCGCCGTGCTGAAGGCGGCGCGCCAGGCGGGCGCACGCGAGGTTATCGCGGTGGTACAGCCGCATCGCTACACGCGCGTCGCCTCCTTGTTCGAGGAGTTCTGCACGTGCATGAACGACGCCTCGACCGTGATCGTCGCCGACATCTACCCGGCGGGAGAACAACCCATCCCAGGGATCGATCGCGACGCGCTGGTCGATGGGCTGATTGCGCGCGGGCACCGGTCGGTGGTCGCCCTGCCTGATCCTTCGCATCTCGCCGAGATGGTGCATGCGATTGCTAGGCCCGGGGATTACGTAGTTTGTCTCGGTGCCGGATCGATCACGCAGTGGGCGCAGGCCCTGCCACGCGAGCTTGCTGCCCTGCAGGCCGCCATTCCACGCCGTGCCGGGGGAGGCGCGTTATGAGCGCCGTCCCGCTTGCCAGGCCCAGCCTTGGCCCCCTGCCCTCTGTTCGCGGCCGGCTCGTCGCTGATGCACCGCTCGGCGCGCTCACCTGGTTCCGCGCCGGCGGCAGGGCAGAGGTCTTGTTCCGGCCGGCGGACACGGAGGATCTTGCCACTTTCCTGCGCGCTCTCGACCCGGGCATCCCCGTGACCGTGGTCGGTGCAGGGTCGAATCTACTGGTACGCGACGGCGGGGTGGCTGGCATCGTCGTTCGCCTTCCTGCCTCGGGCTTCGGTTGCATCGCGATCGAGGCGGACGGCATCGTCGCCGGCGCGGCGGCGCTCGATCGCACAGTGGCAGAGGCCGCGGCGAAGGCAGGGCTTGCCGGGCTCTCCTTCCTCTCCGGCATCCCCGGGAGCCTCGGCGGGGCGGTGGCGATGAACGCAGGCGCCTACGGGGCGGAGATCGCTGACGTTCTCGACTGGGCGGAGATCGTCACGCGCGATGGCACGACTCTGCGTCTCGCTGCGTGCGCGTTCGCCTTCTCCTATCGCCACGCTCGGCCACCGCCCGGTGCCATCGTTACGCGCGTGCGGCTGCGGGCGCGGCCCGGCGATACCGTCGCGATTGCGGCCGAGATGGCACGCATCCGCGCTGCGCGCGAAGCAACGCAACCGGTGCGCGGCCGTACCGGCGGCTCGACCTTCAAAAACCCCCCCGGCGCCAAGGCCTGGGAACTGATCGACGCCGCTGGGTGTCGCGGGCTTCGTCGCGGTGATGCGCAGGTGAGCGAGAAGCACTGCAACTTCCTGCTTAATCTCGGCCAAGCCACCGCTGCCGATCTCGAAGCGCTGGGCGAGGAGGTGCGCACGCGCGTGCGCGCTGCCACAGGTGTCGCGCTTGAGTGGGAGATCCGACGCATCGGTCGGCCCTTGGCGGAGGGTGCCGGCCGATGAAGCGTGTGACGGTGCTGTACGGCGGCATCTCGGCTGAACGCGAGGTCAGTCTCGTTTCGGGGGCGAAAGTCGCTGAGGCGCTCGCCGAGGCCGGTTACGATGTGGTGCCGATCGAAGTCGGTCGCGACCTCGCGGCCGTTATCGCCGCTCTCACCGCCGCCCGCCCGGACGTCGTATTCAACGCCTTGCACGGACGCTACGGCGAAGACGGCTGCATCCAGGGCATCCTCGAGTGGCTCGGCATTCCCTACACGCACTCGGGCGTGCGGGCCTCGGCTCTTGCCATGGACAAGGCGGCAGCTAAGGCCTGCTTCTCTGCGGCGGGTCTACCCGTTGCTCCGCACCGGCTGGTAACCCGCGAGGACGTCGCGCGTGGCCACCCGCTGCCCACCCCCTACGTGCTGAAACCGCTGTCTGAAGGCTCCTCTGTTGGCGTGGTCATCGTGCGCGACGGCGACAACCGGCGTGATCGGATTGTCCGTGACTGGATCTACGGCACGCATGCTATGGCCGAGGCGTATGTTCCGGGGCGAGAACTGACCGTCGGCGTGCTTGGGGATCGCCCGCTGGCGGTGACCGAGATCACAACCGAACACGGATTTTACGACTATGAGGCGAAGTACCGTCCGGGTGAAAGCCGACACCTCCTGCCCGCACCGATCCATCCTGAGGCTTATCAGCGCGCCTTGGACATTGCGGCAGCGGCGCATCGCGCGCTCGGCTGTCGTGGTGCCAGCCGAGCCGACTTACGCTACGACGACAGTGCGGGCGAGCCCGGCCGTCTTGTGCTGCTCGAGGTGAATACTCAGCCCGGCATGACGCCGACCTCACTCCTGCCAGAGCAGGCCCTGCACTGCGGCATGCCGTTCGTTGCCCTTTGCACCTGGATGGTGGAGGAGGCGCGATGCGGCGCCTGAGAAACGATCGCCGCCCACAACGGCCCGGGCGGTTGCGCTTGCTCCTTCGGCGTTTGCGCTGTCTCGTGCGCCCTGCCCTTCTGGTCAGCGTCGGCGTCATGGTTGCCGGCGCGGCGGTGATCGCCCTTGCCGTTTCAGGCACTCCGCAGCGCCTCCTCGCTGATACCGTGCGCGCGATCGAGGACGCCGCCGCCGATGCCGGGTTTGTCGTCGGCACTGTCACCGTGGAAGGTCGCGTGCACGAGGACCGCGACGCCATCCTCGCCGCTTCCGGGTTGCGACTTGGGCAGCCGATACTCGCTGTCTCGCCGGACATGGTGCGTCGGCGGCTCGAGGAGCTGCCGTGGGTCGAACAGGCCTCTGTGCATCGGCGCTTGCCCAGCCACGTCCATCTTGCGCTCACCGAGCGCACACCGTTCGCGATCTGGCAAAATCGCGGCACCTTCGCTGTCATCGACCGGGATGGTCGCGTGATCACCCGCGACGGCGTGGAGCGTTTCGCTCATCTGCCACACGTGGTTGGAGAAGGGGCGGCGGAGGCAGCCGCAGCGCTTCTCGACCTGCTTGATCGCCACCCCGAGGTGAAGCAACGCATCATCGCCATCGTGCGTGTCAATCAGCGGCGGTGGAACCTCAGGCTTGCCTCCGGCGCGGATGTGCTGTTGCCGGAGGGGCATGAGGCGGCGGCACTAGCGCGCCTTGCCGAATTGCATCGCGACAGCGCCGTGCTCGACCGCGCTCTGAAGGTGGTCGACCTTAGGCTTGCGGATCGGCTTGTGCTGCGGCCTGCGACGGATGCGGCACCCGCGCCGGCGGCAAACCCGGAGAGAGGACGGCGCGGATGAACGAGATGCCGAACCGTCCCACTTTGGTACCTGAGGGGCTGGCCACGCTCTCCTCCCCCTCGCGTGGCCGGCCGCGTGGCCGTTCGGGGCCGATCGCGGTGCTCGACATCGGCTCGAGCAAGATCACCTGCCTGATCGGTCGCGTGGACAGCGACGGGACGATCCGCGTGCTGTCAGTCGGCCACCAACGCTCGCGTGGCGTGCGCGCGGGCTCGATCGTCGATCTCGAACAAGCGGAAGGCGCCATCCGCGCCACCGTGGCTCAGGCCGAGGAGCAGGCCGACCAGCCGGTGCACGAGATGGTGGTCAACCTCTCCTGCGGTCAGCCGCAGAGCCGCCACTTCGATGTGCGGATGGCGATGCACGGAGATGCGGTGACGGATGCAGATCTCCGCCGCATCGTCGCCGAAGGCCGGCTGCGCGCCTATGCCGAGGGTCGCGAAGTAGTGCATGCCATTCCCCTCGGCTATGCGGTGGATGGTACGTCCGGCGTGCGCGATCCGCGCGGCATGGTGTGCGAGCTGCTCGGCGCGCGGCTGCACGTGGTCGATGCCTCGGTCGGCACGTTGCGCAATCTCGCCGCCTGTCTTGGGCGCTGCGATCTCGCGATCGAGTCGCTCGTCGCTGCGCCGTTCGCCGCAGGGCTTGCCTGCCTTGTTGAAGACGAGCGCGAGCTCGGCGTGGTGGTGATCGACATGGGGGGTGGCACCACCAGCCTCGCTGTGTTCGCCGACGGTCAGCTCCAACACATCGACATCATCCCGATCGGCGGCCAGCATGTGACCAACGATATCGCGCGCGGTCTGTCTACCACCGTCGCGCACGCGGAACGAATGAAGACTCTGCACGGCTCGACCGATGCAGCGCCCGGGGACGATCGCGAACTTTTCCCCGTGCCGCTGGTGGGCGAGGACGATCACGCGATCGCTAAGGTGCCGCGGTCGATGTTGGTTGGCATTATTCGGCCGCGGCTCGAGGAAACCTTCGAACTGGTACGTGCCCGTCTTGATGCGGCTGGGCTTGGTTCGCTGACCGGGCGCCGGGTCGTGCTGACCGGGGGGGCATCGCAACTGATCGGTGTACGCGATCTTGCCGCGGCGATGCTCGACAAGCAGGTCCGGCTCGGCCGCCCGCCCGCCTTGCGCGGCCTGCCTGACATCGCCCAAGGACCAAGCTTTGCTGTCCCCGTCGGCCTGCTGATTTGGGCTGCCACTGAAGGTCAGATCGCGCGCGATCTTGCTCCGGTCGGCTTTGCCGGTGTGCCCGGGCCGCTAAAGCGGCTGTTCACCTGGCTTCGCGAGCGGCTGTGACGCCGATGCGAGCCCTTCCCCGCAACCCATCCGCCTCCCGAGGAGAACTGTCATGGCCATCACGCTGACCGTGCCTGCCCAAGCGCTGAACGATTTTCAGCCCCGAATCACTGTGATCGGTGTCGGTGGCGGCGGCTGCAACGCGGTGAACAACATGATCGCCTCGCAGCTCGACGGCGTGGAGTTCATCGTCGCCAACACCGATGCGCAGTCGTTGATGAAGTGCCGGGCCGACCGCAAGATCCAGCTCGGTCCGCATCTCACGCAGGGGCTCGGCGCCGGCGGTAGGCCGGAGGTCGGGCGCGGCGCAGCGGAGGAGGCGGTGGAGGAGATCGCTTCCCATCTCGCCGGCGCACACATGGTGTTCATCACCGCGGGCATGGGCGGCGGCACTGGCACGGGCGCGGCGCCGGTGGTGGCGCGCATCGCGCGTGAGCGCGGTATTCTCACCGTCGGCGTGGTCACCAAGCCGTTCGATTTCGAGGGGCCCAAGCGCAAGAGCGCGGCGGAGGCCGGCATCGAGGAGCTGCAGCAGTACGTCGATACGCTGATCGTGATTCCGAACCAGAACCTGTTCCGCATAGCCAACGAACGTACCACGTTTGCAGAAGCGTTCAAAATGGCCGACAACGTTCTGTACATGGGCGTGCGCGGCGTGACCGACCTCATCGTTCATCCCGGCCTCGTCAATCTCGACTTCGCCGACATCCGAACGGTGATGGCGGAGATGGGCAAGGCGATGATGGGCACCGGCGAGGCGGAAGGAGAGGATCGCGCCGTGCGCGCCGCCGAGATCGCGATCTCCAACCCGCTTCTCGAGGACGCCTCGATGAAGGGGGCAAAGGGGGTGCTGATCAACATCACCGGCGGGCCGGACATGACCCTGTTCGAGGTCGATGAGGCGGCGAACCGAATTCGCCGCGAGGTGGGAGACGAGGAAGCCAATATCATTTTCGGCTCCTCGATCGACGATACGATGGCAGGACGGATCCGCGTCTCAGTGGTGGCGACGGGAATGGAAGCGAACCAGCAGCCACGCCAGCGCCCCGCCCTGGTGGCGGTGGATGGCGCGCCTGTCATGCGGGCGGCTTCGGCGGCGCCTGTGGCTGCACCAGTGGTGACGGCGCCGGTGTCGGCGCCGCTGACGGCAGCCTCGACCAAGATCGTGGGCAACACCGTCCTACAAACGGCCCCGCTCGCCACCGAACCGGCGGCGGGAACGGTGGAAAAGCCGAACACGGTTGAGCCGGCGCGCCACTCCGCCCCGGCCGAGCCGCAGGCGGAGCCCGCACCCTCTCTGTTCACGCCTCGCGACCCGGCCCCAGGCACGGACACGACCGGGTCTACTTCCCCCATGCCCGCCGCCGCTAAGGCTGCGCCGTCCCAACCGCCGGCCCGCAGCCTGTTTCAGCGCATGACGCGCTTGATCTCTGGCGGCGAGGGCCCCGCCCCTGTTCCGCGGCCCTCCATGCCAGCCCGGGCAGAGCCGATCCTCACACCGATCAGCCAGGGCGCTGCTAAGCCGCAGGGCCGCGGCTCCCTCGAAGAAAGCGGCCTCGACATTCCGGCTTTTCTGCGCCGACAGAGCAATTGACATAGTGCCGACCGGCCGGTCGCCACTGCACTCCTTAGATGAGTTAGATAAGCTCGCCTTGCCTGACTTTTGCCAAAATGTGGAAAAGTGAAGGCGGTAGGCTGATACACTCAGAAAAGAACCTTGACTTGCCCAGATGCCTTCGCGGCATTTACACCTTGCTTGGGCGCAAGGAGCGTGATCGTCTCTGGCCTCCGTCTCCCAAAAGGCAAAGGCCGCGCAGCTCCTCGCTCCTGACGGCAGCTCCTCTCGGCTGACGTCATCGCAAGGACGGAAGCCTTCCGCGACGCCTGGTTGGATCGTGCAACTTTCTCTTGACACTCACCTCGGCGACAGCGTGCAGCCCTTCCAAAGGACCCTGCGGGCAGCGATTGGCTGCACCGGTGTGGGCCTGCACTCGGGGCGGAAGGTCTCCCTCACCCTTCGTCCGGCTGCTGAGCATGTTGGCATCGTATTCCGGCGGGTCGATCTGCCTGACCAACCTCTCATCGCCGCGCGCTGGGAGCACATTGTCGATACCCGCCGCAACACCACGCTCGGCCTGCCTGACCGTCCTGAGGCGAGAGTCGGCACGGTGGAACACCTGCTCGCCGCCCTTGCTGGCAGCGACGTAGACAACGCGTTGATCGACGTCGACGGACCAGAAGTTCCGATCATGGACGGTTCGGCCGCGCCGTTCGTGTTCTTGGTCGAATGTGCGGGTTTCGTCACCCAGGGCGCAGTCCGCCGGGTGTTGGAGATCGTCCGCCCGGTCCGGGTCGAGGACGAGTCGGGGTCGATCACCTTCCTGCCGGATTTGTCCAGCGTGCCGGTGTATGAGATGGACATCGAGTTCCCATCGAGCGCAATCCGCCGCCAGCACCGGTTGGTTCGTCTTGTCCCGGGCGCCTTCAAGCGCGACCTTGCCCGCGCCCGCACCTTTGGCTTTGTCGAGGAGCTTGACGCGCTGCGCGACGCAGGCCTCGCCCGTGGCGGCAGCCTCGACAATGCCGTCGTCCTGCGTGGGGCGACGGTCCTAAACGTCGGGGGCCTGCGCTACACGGATGAGTTTGTGCGCCACAAGCTGCTCGATCTCATCGGAGATCTCGCTCTTGCTGGCGCACCCCTGCGCGGCCGCGTGGTTGCCCGCCGCGCCGGGCATCGGCTGAACGCTCTCGCGCTGCGGGCCCTGTTCGCCGATGGCACGGCCTATCGCTTCACCCCGGCCCTGCCCGCTTGCGCGATCCGCGACGGCATCGCCGCCCCGCTTGCCGCAGCTGCAGCCGCTCCGGTCTGATCGCCGCCCCGCTCTCGCAGCCCCTGGGCGCGTGCTATAGACCCACGCAATGGCTCCCCGTCCTATCTCCGCCTTGCTTCTGGTCATGATCGCGGTTTCCGCCTGTAGCGGCCGCGATACCCTCGACATGCCGCTCGCCCAGGAGCGGCCGGTGGAAGACCTCTACAACGACGCCGCTGATGCGCTTGAGGCAGGACAGTATGCGCGCGCAGCGACTCTATTCGACGAGGTTGAGCGACAACATCCCTATTCGTCTTGGGCAGTGACGGCAAAACTTATGGCCGCGTATGCACAGTACATGCGCAGTCAGTATACTGAGGCCATTGCTGCACTGGACCGATTTATTCGTCTGCACCCTGCGAATCCAAACATTGCCTATGCCTACTACCTGCGTGCACTCTCCTATTACGAACAGATCGCCGACGTGACCCGAGACCAGCGGATTACAGAGCAGGCCCTCGCCGCACTTTCGGAAGTGGTGAACCGCTTCCCCGACACGCCCTATGCCCGTGACGCGCGGCTGAAGATCGACCTTGCCCGCGATCATCTTGCCGGACACGAAATGATGATCGGGCGCTACTACCAGCGCCAAAACCTTCATCTCGCGGCGATCAACCGCTTCCGCCGGGTGGTCGAGCTCTACCAGACGACGAACCATGTCGCCGAAGCCCTTCACCGCCTGACGGAGTCCTATCTCGCGCTCGGCCTCACCGAGGAGGCGCGTCGAACTGCGGCTGTGCTCGGGCACAACTTCCCGGGCTCACCCTGGTACCAGGACAGCTACGCCCTGCTCGTCCCCGGCGCCGAACCTGCCGAGCCGCGTCGGGCCGGCATGCTCGCCCGCTGGTGGTCGTCGATTTTCTGAGCCTGCGGTCCCGAGTGCGCCGATGCTCGTCGCACTCTCCATCCGCGACGTGATCCTCATCGATCGGCTTGACCTCGCGCTCGGGCAGGGGTTGACCGCGCTGACCGGCGAGACGGGGGCAGGCAAGTCGATCCTGCTCGACAGTCTCGGTCTTGCCCTCGGCGCGCGCTCGGAGGCGGGGCTGGTTCGCGCAGGCGCTGCACAGGCGGTCGTCTCCGCCGTCTTCGAACCGCCTGCCGACCATCCGGCACGCCGCCTTCTCGCCGAACACGGTCTGCCCGACGAGGCCAGCATCACGCTCCGTCGCGTCGTGCAGCCGGACGGTCGGTCGCGCGCCTTCGTCAACGACGAGCCGGTGAGCGTGTCGCTGCTAAAACGGCTTGGCGAAAGCCTGGTCGAAATCGAAGGGCAATTTGCGCAGGTTGGACTTGCAGATGCCTCCACGCATGCGTCCCTGCTCGATGCCTTCGGCGGGCTGGAAGGAGAAGCCGAACGGGTGCGCGGTGCTTTTGCCGCCTGGCGCGCGGCGGAGCGCGCGCTGACAGACGCAGACGCAGCGATCGCAGCCGCACGGCGCGACGAGGAATGGCTTCGGCATGCGCTGGCAGAGCTCGATCGTCTTGCCCCAGAGGCGGATGAGGAAGAACGGCTCGACCAGCTTCGGCGCAGCCTGCAGGGAGCGGAAAGGCGTGCCGAAGCGCTCGCCTCCGCCCGCGATGAGCTGGCGCGCAACCGTGGTGTCGCACAAGCCTTGCGGGCTGCGACGCGCAACCTCGAACGACTGGGCGGAGATGCCGCCGTTGCCCCCGTTCTGGCTGCCCTCTCAGCGGCGCAGGACGCGGTTGCCGAGGCCGAGACCCTGCTTGAGCGCCTAGTCGCCGATACGGCGCCCGACCCACGCGCGCTGGAAGCCGCCGAGGAGCGGCTGTTCGCCCTGCGTGCCACAGCGCGCAAGCATCAAGTGACGGTGGCGGAACTGCCCGCCCTGCGCGAGCGGTTGCAGGAGCGACTGGGCGAGCTCGATCTTGGCACGGAACGGATTGCAGCGCTCGCGAACGCTGTCCAATCCGCGCGCGAGGCCTATCGCGTAGCGGCGGAAAATCTTTCAGCGGCGCGGCGGCGAGCGGCAGAAGCACTCGCGCACGCAGTGGCGAAGGAACTTCAGCCGCTGAAGCTCGAGCGCGCCCGTTTCGTTGTCGACATGGTCCGTCGCGAACCACAGGACTGGGGGCCGGACGGAGCGGACCGCGTACAGTTCCTGGTCGCGATGAACCAAGGCCAATCTCCCGCACCGCTCGCGAAATGCGCCTCCGGTGGCGAGCTCTCGCGTCTGATGCTCGCGCTTAAAGTAGTGTTGGCGCGCGGTTCTCCCGTGACCACCCTCGTGTTCGACGAGGTCGACGCCGGCATCGGTGGGGCGACCGCCTCCGCGGTCGGCGAACGGCTGGCCAAGCTTGCAGAAACGCTTCAGGTTCTGGTCGTCACGCATTCGCCCCAGGTGGCCGCCAAGGCATCCCGGCATTGGCAAGTGAGCAAGAGGTCGGAGGGTGGCATGACTCGCACCCACGTTGAGGTGCTGGATTCAGCTGCGCGGCGGGAGGAAATTGCACGCATGCTGGCGGGAGAACGGATCACCGACGCCGCACGCGCAGCCGCTGCCGATTTGCTGGCGGGCGTGTCGTGAAGCGTCTGCGCGACATCCCCGTTGCGGCCCTCACGGAAGAGGAGGCGCGTGTCGAACTCGCCGCTCTCGCCGCCGAGATTGCCGAACACGATCGTGCCTATTACGAACGCGACCGACCGGTCATAACCGACGCGGACTATGATGCTCTGAAGCGGCGCAACGCGGAGATCGAAGCGCGCTTTCCTCATCTTGTTCGACCTGACAGCCCGTCCCTGCGCATCGGAGCCGCCCCGGCGCGCGGCTTCGCCAAGCACCGGCACCTCAAGCCGATGCTCTCGCTCGACAATGTGTTCAACGAGGCCGAGTTCGCCGCCTGGATCGATCGTGTACGCCGCTTCCTCGGCCTCGCTGCCAACGCGCCGATCACCCTCGTTGCCGAACCGAAGATCGACGGCGCCTCGATCAGCCTAACCTATCGCAGGGGCCGTTTCGTCATCGGCGCGACCCGCGGAGACGGCATGGAAGGCGAAGACGTGACGGCCAATTTGCGCACGCTACGGGATCTTCCGCTCTCCCTGCCACCGCCCTGTCCAGAGCTGATCGAGATCCGCGGCGAGGTGTATATGGCGAAAGAGGCATTCCTCGCCCTCAACGAGCGCATGGAGGCCGCGGGCGAGGAGCCCTTCGCCAATCCGCGCAACGCCGCCGCCGGGTCGCTTCGCCAGAAAGACCCTGCGGTGACCGCCGCCCGCCCGCTCGCTTTGTTCGCCTACGCAATCGGCGAATGTTCGGAACCGATCGCCGACACCCACCAGGGCCTGCTTGCGCAACTCCACGGCTGGGGCTTTCCGGTCAATCCCCTCTCCCGCCCCCTCGCCGACTGGACCTCAGCCGAACCGTTCCAGCAGGAAATCAGTCTTGCCCGTTCGTCCCTGCCCTACGACATCGACGGCGTTGTCTACAAGGTGGATCGGCTTGATTGGCAGGAACGGCTCGGTTTCGTTGGGCGCGCACCGCGCTGGGCGGTGGCGTGGAAGTTCCCTGCCGAGAAGGCGACGACAAGGCTGCTTGCGATCGAAATCCAGGTCGGCCGGACTGGCGCGCTCACGCCGCGGGCAGTGATGGAGCCCGTCAACGTTGGCGGCGTGATTGTGCGCCACGCTAGCCTGCACAACGAGGATGAGATCGCGCGGAAGGATATCCGCATCGGCGACACCGTGATCGTACAGCGTGCAGGCGACGTGATTCCACAGATCTTGGGCGTGGTGCTGGAAAAGCGCCCGCCCGAGGCCACGCCTTTCGTCTTTCCCGACCGCTGCCCCGTGTGCGGGTCGCACGCTGTGCGCCCGCCCGGTGAGGCCGTGCGTCGCTGCACCGGCGGCCTCACCTGCCCTGCCCAGGTGGTGGAGAGGCTGAAGCACTTCGTCTCGCGCGCAGCCTTTGACATCGAGGGCCTGGGCGAGAAAACCATCGAGGCCTTCTATGCTGACGGGTGGCTGAAGAGCCCCGTTGATCTGTTCAAGCTTGCCGCGCGCGAAGCGGACATTGCCGCGCGCGAGGGTTTCGGCACCATCTCCGCACGCAACCTTATTCGCGCCATCGAGGCGCGTCGCCGCATCCCGCTCGATCGCTTCATCTATGCCCTTGGCATCCGCCGCGTCGGCGAGGCGAATGCGCGCCTCCTGGCCCGGCACTACGGCACCTTTGAAGCGTGGTGCCGAGCGATGCTTGCTGCGCGCGACCCGGCAAGCGAGGCGCGGGCCGAACTCGAAGCAATCGTTGGCATCGGCCCTGCGATCGCGCAGGAACTCGCCGACTTCTTCGACGAACCGCACAACCTCACGGTGCTGGAGGCGCTCGCGCGCGAGGTCACGATTGAGCCCGTCGACACACCGGACGCAGGCGGGGCCCTTGCCGGCAAGACGGTGGTCTTCACCGGCACCCTTGCCACCATGACTCGGGCCGAGGCGAAGTCCCGCGCCGAGGCGCTGGGAGCGAAGGTGACCGACACCGTCTCGAAGAAAACCGATTTCGTCGTTGTCGGCGAGGAGGCGGGTTCGAAGGCGGAAAAGGCCAAGGCGCTCGGCGTGCGTATGCTGACGGAGGCGGAATGGCGTAAGCTCGCTGGGCTCGACGAAGGCGAGCAGGGCGACCATGCAGCTTGACGCGACCGGCGACGCAGCCGGTGGCGAAGCGGCAAGCCTGGCCGCGCTCAATACCTTCAAAAAGGACTTGCTCGGCTATCGAAGCAAGATCGGCCGCATCGTCAAGCCGGCCGAAGCCGCCCCGTCCTGCGCTCTCGCAAATACCTGGGCTGCCGCGCTTTGGCTTCTCACCAAGACGCGCAAGGGGCATGCGCGGCCTGCATCCTTCCTGGATCGGGCCGAAAAAGCGGCAGAGACCGAGCGGGAACACCTCGCTCTAGGTTCAATCCGTGCTTCGTATGCTGGTGACACGGCGACAGCGCTTGCCCTCTGCGCCGAAAGTGTGGCGCGTTGCCCGCGCGACCTGGTCGCGGTAAAGCTCGGCCAAGACCAGGCGCTGAACAGTGGCAATACCCCTGTTTGCGTTTCCTGCCTTTGCTCGCGGCCGTGGCAAACGACACTGTGCCCTGCCTGCACGACAGGTTGGCCTTCGGCGATGAGGAGTGCCATCGTCTCGAGGAGGCGGAACGCGAAGCACGGCGTGTAATCGAACCCGTCGCGACAAACCCTGAGCGCACCATGCGCTCGCGCATGTGCTGCTCGCTCAGGACCGAGCGGAGGAAGGTGTCGAGTTCCTCGCCACGGTCGCCGACAGCTGGGAAGGTCGCAATCCCTTCGTCATCACCCACAACTGGTGGCATGACACACTGTTCCTGCTCGACCGCGACCGCGTCGACGAGGCGCTTGAGCTCTATGACAAACGTGTCTTTGCCCTCGAACCCTTTTGAGGTCAGCTCCGGGCTCGAGCGGCGTCGTTGCTACTGCATCTCGAGCTGCACGGGGTGGATGTCGGCGAGCGCAGGCAGAACCTGGCCCCGTCTTAGGCGACCTAGGAACAGCGCCATGTCAAGCCTTTTATCGACCTTCATCTTCTGCTCGGCCTCGCCCGTGCGAGACACGCGGAGACCGAGGTGGTGCTCGCCGGGATCGCAGATCGTGCAGCGAGTGCGCATGATGGCACGCGCACTGCACGGGCCGAAGTAGCCCTGCCAACCGCGCGTGCGCTCGTCGTCTTCGCGCGGGGCGATCTTGCAGGTTGCGTACGCGATCTTTCGTCCGCGCTGCCGCGCCTACACAAGATCGGCGGCAGCCACGTTCAGCGCGACCTGTTCGAGCAGATCCTGATCGCCTCCCTTCTGGCTACAGGGCGCCTTGCGCAGGCGCAGCGCATGCTCGCCCTGCGCCACGCGCTCAACCCGAAGGTGCCGATCACGCAGTGCCTGCGTGCGCGCCTGCTCGCCGCTGCCGGCATGCCTTTCATCTGAGGCTTAGAGCGGCGCGCAGGCCTGCTCCAGCCAGGTGCGATCCAACCGATCGAGCATGGGACCGATGTCGGTGACGATGCGCGCATGGTATGAATTGATCCAACACCGTTCCGCCTCTGTGAGCAGGTCGGGCTCGATCAGGCGGCGGTCGAATGGGGCGAGGGTGAGTGTGTCGAAGCTGAGAAAGGGTTTGGTTGCGCCCGCGATCGGCTCCTCGCGCACCATCACCAGGTTCTCGAGCCTGATCCCCCAGCGGCCGGGCAGGTAGAAGCCCGGTTCGTTCGAGAGGATCATGCCGGCAGCAAGCGGGATGGGGCGGGCGGAGCGCGACAGCCCCGTCGGGCCCTCGTGCACGCCGAGATACGACCCGACGCCGTGGCCCGTGCCGTGATCGTAATCGAGCCCCGCCTCCCACAACGCACGGCGGGCGAAGGCCTCGAGATGCGGCCCGGCAACACCTTTGGGCCAGCGCAACGTCGCAATCGCAATCAAGCCTTTGAGCACGCGCGTGTAACGGTCGCGCTGTTCAGCGATCTCCTCCCCCGGCTCGCCGATCAGCACGGTCCGCGTGACGTCCGTTGTGCCGTCGAGATACTGCCCGCCACTGTCGATGAGGTAGAGATCGCCCGCGCCAAGCGCACGATTGGTCGCCTCGGTCACGCGATAGTGGATGATGGCCCCGTTTGGCCCTGCCGCGCTGATGGCAGGAAAACTCTCTCCGCGGAAACGATCGCCCTCAGCACGGAACGCAAGCAGGCGGCTTGCTGCCTCGAGTTCGCTCACCGGCTCGACCGGCGCTGTCCGGTCGAGCCAGGCAAGGAAGCGGATGAGGGCCATGCCGTCGCGGCGGTGTGCTGCGCGCGCGCCTGCCTGTTCCACGCTGTTCTTGCACGCCTTTGGCAAAGCGACGGGATCGGGTTCGGCGAGAATTCTTGCCCCCGCCTCTTCGAGGCGCTGCGCGACCCGTGCTGGAGTTGTGCGTGGATCGAGCAAAACCGTCGCCCGTTCTGCGCCGAACCGCGCGAGCACGGCGAGGAAGGCAGAGCGAGGTTCAACCGCGACCTGGTTGCCGAGGTGAGTGCGTGCTGCGGGGTCGATGCGGGCGGGATCGAGGAACAGGGTGGCGCGCCCATCCGCCTGCAGGAGAGCGTAAGCGAGCGGTACTGGGGTGAAGGGCACATCGTCAGCGCGGATGTTGAACAGCCAGGCGATGCTGTCGGGAGCGGTGAGCACGGCGGCCTCAGCTCCGGCTGCGGCCAGGGCGGCGCCGATGCGGGCCCGCTTCGCCGCAGCCTCCTCACCCGAGAATTGGGCAGGATGTGGCTTCACCGAAGTGGCCGGCGGTGCCGGGCGATCTGTCCACAGCGCGTCGATGGGATTCGGTTCGATTGCGACAAGCTGCCCCCCTGCCCGCGCGAGTGCACGGCGTAGGCGATCCACGCTCTCGGCGGAGTGCAGCCAGGGGTCGTAGCCGATCGCTTCGCCCGGGCGGACCGCCTGGGCGAGCCAGGCGTCAAGCGGTTCGTCAATGAGGTGGTGGAGTTCGAATGCGTCGAGGTCGACCTCGGCGCGCGCCTGGGTCTGGTAGCGGCCGTCGGTGAAGAAAGCGGCGCGATCGCGCAGCACGACAGCAAGCCCCGCCGAGCCCGTGAAGCCCGTCAGCCAACGCAAACGTTCCGCACAGGGCGGGATGTATTCGCCGAGATGCTCGTCGGCGCGGGGGACGAGGAAACCGTCGAGGCCGCGTTCGGCAAGAGCGGCGCGGAGAGCGGAAAGCCGGTGTCTGTGCGTCAACTTTGTAACATAGCTCCCTGCTTAGGCATTCCAAAATCGCATGGCGGACATGGAATGTTCTCGCGTTTTCCACAGGCTGTAGAAGACTATGTTGCAGGTGCGAAGAGGCCGGGCGCAGCCTGCCGGCACAGGCCGGTGGCCGAGAGTGTCCCGCCCAACGAGCAAGGATGCTGAACCATGGATGCCCGCATGCCAAGGGACGAGGTTAAGCTCGACCCGACCCTCACGCCGTCTCGCCGAGCGATGGACATCGAGGAGATCAGGCTGGCCGCCATCCGTGCCCGCGACGAGGCGATCGGCCGAGCCATTGCCTCCGCCGCGCGTTGGCTGTGGAACGCGGTGCGCGAGGTGGTGACCTTTTTCGCCACCTACCGTCAACGCCGGGCCCTCTATGACCAGCTCAACGGGATGTCGGATCGGGAGCTGCGCGACATCGGGCTGACCCGCGGCGACTTGGCCCGGGTGTTCGACCCTGATTTCGCCGCCCCGCAGCCCGCTGCCGCGCGTGACGAGTCTGTGGCTACACCGCAACCGGCCAACACCAACGTCGCGGCTGCGCGCGCAGCCTGACACGGTAGCCTTTTCCAACACGGTCTTGGAGGGCGGCGTCGACAACCAGCGCCGCCCTCAGCGTTTGGCCAGAACCAGCGTGGTCCAGCTCTCGACCTCGTGCCGCCTGACGAGCACGAAACCGACGCGTCGATGCGCGGTGAGAACCAGCCGCGCCTGGGCGGGATGGAACCCCGATAGGATAAGCCGCCCGCCGCGAGCAAGCCGGCGCGAGGCCTCACGTGCCATGGTGCAGAGCGGCCGGGCGAAAATATTGGCCAAGGCCAAGGCATAGGGCGCGCGGTGTCGAATCGCCGGCGCCCGCCAACCATCGCCACGCACGACGCGCACGAAGCGGGCAAGCCCGTTCGCTTTCGCGTTCTGCGCTGCCGTGTGTGCGGCCCAGCACTCACAGTCGACGCCAACCACCTTCACATGCCAAAGCTTGGCGGCCGCAAGTGCAAGCACGCCCGACCCAGTGCCGATGTCAGCTACGGGCCCAGCAGGACGCCGAAGCTGTTCCAGCGCGATCAGGCAACCGCGCGTGGTGGCGTGCTCGCCCGAACCGAAGGCCAGACCAGCGTCGATGGTGAGCGCAAGCCGGCCGGGGTTCGTGATGTGCGCATCGTGCGTGCCGCGGATAAGGAAACGCCGCCCGATCGGCCGAGGGGGAAAGGAGGAGAGGCTGCGCGCGAGCCAGCCGTCCTGCTCGACCTCGCCCTCAGCCACCTCGGGCGGCGCGATGGAGGTTGCAGCAGCAGCAAGAGCAAGTGCTGCGTCAAGCCCGCCGCGTCGCGACGGGTCGCGCAACAGCCCCGAAACGACCCAAGTGGCGCAGCTCTCATCCTCGCGTACAAATTCCACGCTGTCGCACACGCTTTCGAAAGCGGCGACAAAGGCGGGCACCGCCGCCTCCGGCACGCGCACGGAGAACAGTGCCAAGCGTTTCATGCGCGGCGAACGAATCGATCAAGCACACGCTTCACCCCGGTGCCGAACGCGATGTCGAGACGATCCTCCTCCACCGCCTGAACCATTCCGTACCCGAATTTCTCGTGGAAAACCCGGTCCCCAGGCGCGAAACGTTCCGTCGACGGCGGCCGTTCAGCCACCTCCCACGCTCCTATCTCGACCACGCGGCTCCGCCCGGCCCCGCCGAACGCAACAGCAGGGAAGACAGATGACGCCGCATCAAAGCGCCGTTGCGCAACAAGGGGCGTCGTCACACGGCGCACCTCAGCCTCGGGCAGTTCATCGAGGAAGCGCGACGGGATGGCAGACTGCCAGGCGTTGTAGATGCGCCGGTTCGCCACCCAGGAGATGATGGCGCGATGACGCGCGCGCGTCAGCCCCACATAAGCAAGCCGCCGTTCCTCCTCTAGTGCCTTTTCCCCACCCTCGTCGAGCGCGCGCTGGTTCGGGAACAGCCCCTCCTCCCAGCCGGGAAGGAACACGGTGTCGAACTCCAACCCTTTCGCTGCATGCAGGGTCATGAGGTTCACTCTGTCTCCCTCCGCTACCTCGTCGTTCTCGGTGACGAGCGCGACGTGCTCGAGAAACCCTGCCAACGTTTCAAACTCTGAAAGTGCGCGGACGAGCTCGCGCAGGTTTTCAAGACGCCCGGGCGCATCGGGTGACGCGTCCTTGCGCCACATCTCAGTATAGCCCGACTCGTCCAGCATGGCAGCGACTGTCGCGGCGTGCCCTTCGCGCGAGAGCATAGCCCGCCAGCGATCGAGATCGTTGAGAAACTGGGCAAGCGCGGCGCGGGGTTTGCCTTTCAGAATGTCGGAACGCACAAGATCGGCGGCGG
Source organism: uncultured Elioraea sp. (assembly GCA_938010425.1). Lineage (GTDB taxonomy): Bacteria > Pseudomonadota > Alphaproteobacteria > Acetobacterales > Acetobacteraceae > Elioraea. Next base: position 103,390 of record CALLUO010000005.1, on the reverse strand, counting down.
CGCGCGAAAGAGGGACGCGATCGGCGCGTGCCCGTTCATGCATCGCCCTCAACGCCGCCTCGCCCAAGCCTCGTTTCGGTACGTTGACGATGCGCTCGAAGGCGAGATCGTCGGCAGGCTGGACGAGGAGCCGCATATAGGCCAGCGCATCGCGGATTTCCTGCCGTTCATAGAAGCGAAGCCCGCCGACGATGCGGTAAGGGATACCGAGCACGATCAGCCTTTCCTCGAAGGCCCGCGTCTGGAAGCCCGCGCGCACCAGAATGGCGATTTCGGCAAGAGCGTGGCCCTTTGCGCGCAGCGCCTCGATACGCGCACCGACGAAACGCGCCTCCTCCTCCGAATCCCACAGCGCCTGCACCTCGACGGGCTCGCCCGCCTCGGCACCCTTGGCGGCGGCGCGCAGCGTCTTGCCGAGCCGGCCTTCGTTATGGGTGATCAAAGCCGAGGCTGCGGCCAAGATAGGCGCGGTGGAGCGGTAGTTGCGCTCGAGCCGCACCACCTTAGCACCCGGAAAATCGCGCTCGAAGCGGAGGATATTTTCGATCTCCGCACCGCGCCAGGAATAGATCGACTGGTCGTCATCGCCGACACAGCAAATGTTGCGATGGCCCTGCGCAAGCAGCCTAAGCCAGAGATACTGCACCAAGTTGGTGTCCTGGTACTCGTCGACCATGATCCAGCGAAAGCGGCGATGCGCCTCGGCGAGCACCTCGGGGTCGCGGCGAAGGAGTTCGACCACATGCAATAAAAGGTCGCCGAAATCGACCGCATTGAGCGCCCTGAGCCGTTCTTGCCAGGCAGCGTAAAGGGCGCGGGCGCGGCCATCGGCGAGGCCGCGATCGTCTTCGGGCGAAACGGCATCAGGAAGAAGGCCGCGATCTTTCCAACGCTGGATTTCGGCCAACAGCTGCGCAGGCGGGCAACGTTTTGTGTCGACGCGCTCGGCCTCCATCACCTGCTTGAGCAGCCGAAGCTGGTCGTCAGCATCGAGGATGGTGAAGGACGGGGTAAGGCCCGCACGCTCGGCATAGCGTCGCAATAGGCGGGCACACAGGGCATGGAAGGTGCCGAGCCAAAGCCCCTCCACAGGACGTCCGATCAGCGCGGCGATCCGGTCGCGCATTTCGCGCGCCGCCTTGTTGGTGAAGGTGACGGCGAGGACTTGGCCAGGTGCTGCACGGCCGGTAAGGAGCAGGTGGGCGAAGCGCGTGGTGAGCACGCGCGTCTTGCCCGTGCCTGCCCCTGCCAGCACGAGCAGGGGGCCGTCGAGCGTTTCCACCGCCTCGCGCTGTTCCGGGTTCAGCCGCGCGAGGTAGTCGTAGGGCTCAGGAGTCGCCGCTTGAGCCGTCATGTCTGCACTCTGCCGCGGCGGCGCGTCGTGCAACAGAAACGGACGCGTTACTGACAGACCCCGACCGAGCCTTCGGCGCAGGTGCGTGTTCCGTCGATCCAGCGTGCGCCGCCGAGCTCGGCGCCGTTTAGATCAACTCCAGCCAGGTTGGCCCCGGTTAAATCCGCCCCGCGCAGATCGGCGCGGAAGAAGCGTGCGCGCCGCAGGTCGGCCTCACGCAGGATCGCGCCCCGCAGATCAGCACGGGTGAAATCGGCGCTGCGGAACGTCGAGCGAGAGAGATCGGCCTCGCGCAAATTGGCGGAGACAAAGCGCGCATCCGCCCCATCGACCTCGACGAGCTTGGCGCGCGCGAGTTCGGCGCGTTGCAGCGAGGCGTCGCGCAGAACAGCGCCCGTGAGGTCCGCGCCGCTGAAGTCGCGTCGATCGAGCAGGCACCGTCGCCAGTTCACACCGGGTGCGGCGGGATCCGAACAGGACGCGAAGGCAGGCGCGGCGCCGGTGAGGAGCAGCGCCGCGACGAGGGCGGGTAGCGCGGGCATGGGCGGGCATATAGAACAGGGGCCTTGTTCCGCAAAGGCCCGCGACCCGCCTTGTTTCTCCGCCGCTTCCTCGAGGCCTGCGCCTGGCACGGCTCGGCCCTACTTGCGGTCGCGATCTTTTTTGGCCTCCTCGTCCCGCCAGTCGCGCGCGCGATGCGGTTCATCATCACACCGACGGTGGTGGGGCTGATGACACTTGTGCTGCTGCGCGTCGATTTCGCCGCTGTACTTGGCTACCTCCGTCGCCCCTGGCTCGTGCTCTGGCTTGTGGTGTGGCTGATGGTGGGGGCACCGTGGCTCACCGCTGCGCTGGTTCGGCTGGCGCGGTTCGACGGCGCGCTTGCCGAGGCGCTGGTGATCATGGCGACCGGGTGCGCTGCCACCTCTGCCCCCGCGTTCGCCCGACTTGTCGGGCTCGATCCGCAGCTCTCCTTGGTCGCCTCCGTCTTGTCCACCCTGTTGGTGCCGTTCACCGCGCCGCCGCTTGCCTTGGGCCTCCTTGGCGTTGCCCTGCCGCTGACCATCGGCGGCTTGTCGGCACGGCTTGCCCTCGTCGTTGGCGTGCCGCTGCTGCTCAGCCTCGCCATCCGCCGGCTTGCGAGGGAGGAGCGGCTGTCACCCTGGGGACGGGCAATTGACGGTGCGGCGGTTCTGCTGGTCGGCCTGTATGGAGTTGGGGTGATGGACGGCATTCTCGCCGGCTTCATCGAGCGACCGCGATTCATGGCGGTGGCGCTTGCTTTGGCCTTCCTCGGCAATTATGGGCTCAACGCGGCGACTGCCTTGGCCTTCCTGCCGTTTGGGCGAAAGATTGCACTGGCAACCGGGCTTTTGTCCGGCAATCGCAATATGGCGCTCTATCTTGCTGTGCTGCCGCCCGACACGGGGTTTGACATTCTTGCGTTCTTCGCGCTGTGCCAGTTTCCCCTTTTTCTCAGTCCTTTTCTTCTCAAGCCCCTCTACCGCCGGCTGGTTTGACCATCACCGTTGAAGACGCGGCTTTGCTGCACTGCGGCAGATTGCCCTGGCGCAGAGACCGACCTAATCTGACGAAGCCGTGAACGAGAGGGGCGCTGCGGGACGCGCCCCTAGGGGTCGGAGAGAACCGCCATGAACGAGATGTCGAAGCCCGCCGCGCAGACGGTAACCATCACGCTCGACGGCACCAACCGCTCTGCCATCCTGCCGGTTATCCCCGGCACGCTCGGCCCATCGGCGATCGACATCCGGCGTCTTTACCAGGATCTCGGTCTATTCACCTACGATCCCGGCTATGGGGCGACGGCAGCGTGCGAGAGCACCATCACCTACATTGATGGTGATCAGGGGATCCTGCTGCATCGTGGCTATCCGATCGAGCAACTTGCCGAACAGTGTACCTTCCTCGAGGTTGCCCACCTTCTTCTGTATGGCGAATTGCCAACCAAGGCGCAGCACGACGCGTTTTCGCGCACGATTATGCGCCATACCATGATCCACGAGCAGCTGCGGCGGTTCTTCGACGGGTTCCGCCGTGACGCCCACCCGATGGCGGTGTTGACCGCTGTGGTGGGAGCGATGAGCGCGTTTTATCCAGACTCGAGCGATGTCAACGATCCACGGCAGAGGGAAATCGCTTCCCATCGCTTGATCGCGAAGGTGCCGACCATCGCCGCTTGGGCGTACAAATACTCCATCGGTCAGCCGTTCATGTATCCGCGCAACGATCTCGGCTATGCGGAGAACTTCCTTTACATGTTGAACGCTGTGCCGACCGAGCCTTACGTGATTAATCCCGTGCTTGCGCGGGCGATGGACCGAATCTTAATCCTGCATGCAGATCACGAACAAAATGCCTCCACTTCGACGGTGCGGCTCGCTGGCTCGACAGGGGCTAACCCCTTCGCCTGTGTCGCCGCCGGGATCGCTACCCTGTGGGGGCCGGCGCATGGCGGAGCGAACGAGGCGGTGCTGAAGATGCTGGCCGAGATCGGCTCGGTGGACCGCATCCCGGAATTCATCGCCAAGGTGAAGGACAAAACTAGCAATATCAGGCTGATGGGTTTCGGGCATCGCGTATATAAAAATTACGACCCGCGCGCCAAGATCATGGCACGAACCTGCCACGAGGTTCTTACGGAGCTTGGTATCGAACGCGAGCCTTTGCTCGAAATCGCAATGGAGCTTGAGCGAATCGCTCTCTCCGACGAGTATTTTATCAGCCGTAAGCTGTATCCCAATGTGGATTTCTATTCGGGCATTATCCTTAAGGCGATGGGTTTGCCCACAAGCATGTTCACCGCCGTCTTTGCAGTGGCGCGCACGGTGGGTTGGATCAGTCAGTGGAAGGAAATGATCGGCGACCCCTCGCAACGGATCGGGCGACCGCGCCAAGTCTACACTGGCGCGGCACAACGGGACGTTATCCCGCTCGCCGAGCGGGGTTAAGAGGCGGCGCGAAGAGGCGTGTCCAGTCGATCCCAAGATAACCTCTAACCACACTCAGGCTTATCGGGACGATACCGTCCCACCGCGCGAGGCGGACTCACCCCACGATGCATTGTCTGCCATGTCTTGACGGCGATTCACCGGCTGGGCAAAAGTTACGTTGCGCTAGCGTGTTGTCCACATGACTGACACCGGGCCGTTTTGGCCGAAGGGCGTTGATACGCTGATCATTGCAGGGAAGGCTCACACGTTTTCCAGGCTTCGACTCACAGGCTGACACATGCGCCCCGGAAGGCAGCACAGCGTGAATTTTCTATCATAGGTTGATCAGCACCGCTTGCGCTTTTCCTATGGTTGTATTCAGAATACGGACCGGACGCATGGAACGCACCCCCTGGAGGTAGCCCCATGGAACGGTACGCGAGCCTGGATGCGCTGGTCCGCCATCAGTTGCGGAAGTGGCCCGAGCATCCCCCTGGGCTCTGGACACGCCTCAACGGCACGCCGCGCGTCTTGCGCGGGCGTCCGGCGGACGCAACGAATGCTGTTTCGCCCTTTCTCAAAATCCCAGGGACAGACCGGCTGAAGACCCTGCCGGATGGTATGTGGCTGCAATTCGGCGGCACGCCGGCCGAGCCCTGGTGCGATGTGGTCGCGATCGAAGCCTGCTCCTCGTTTCAAAACCTGCTCGACAAGCGGGCCAGGTTCGCCCCCTCGACCCACTCCCTCCTCGCCGTCTGTCCGCTGCCTTGGCTTCTTGCCTCTGCTAGCGGCGGAGATCCCACGCCGCGCTGGCGCCTGACAGGGGTTCTTGAGTCAGAACCGACCGGCCCCCTCACTTTACCGGTGCGCGATGTGCGCGTGCTCTACGGTCTAAAAGACAAGCATTACCGGCCCTTCGCCGAGGGCCAGGTGCCGCACGCTCATGAGTTTTTTTGCCCGATGACGGCGCTGACCGCCGATCGGGGCTATGAGGCGCCAGCCATGCAGGCCCTGCTCAGCCGGCTGTCGACCGCGGCCAATTTCTACGAAACGCCGACCGAACACTCAGCCGGTTGACCCAACGGCGCGCGGAAGTGCAATCCCACGCTGTTCGAGCACCAAGCGGGCCCGGTCCGGATAGTCCGTGATCAACCCATCAACGCCCCAATCGATCAGTCGCGCCATCTCGGCTGGCACGTTGACCGTCCACGGGATAACCGCGACCCCGAGGGCGTGCGCCGCCGCCACCGTTTCTTTGCCGATGTCCTGATGATCCGGTGACCAGAGAGTGCCGCCTGCAGCGCGCACAACTGCCGGAATGGAGCCATCGTGCGCACGTGGATCAAAGCCAGCCAACCAGGGCGACGGCGCCGATCCGCACGGGGCAAGCGTGCGCGCACTGGTCAGGTACGAGGTGGTGATCTGCGGGTACCAGCGCTGCACCCAAAGCAGGCTGCGCCAGTCAAACGACTGCACCATGGCCCGTTCCGCCACCCCCTCCGCGACCAGGACAGCCACCAGCCTCTCCGCCATTTCCTCGGGTGAAACCGTCAGGTCAGGACGATGGGGAAAGAGCTTCGTCTCAATATTGAACCAGATGTGATCAGCGCCTAGCGCTTTGGTCAACGCGATCACCTCGGCAAGGGTGGGAATGCGTTCGCCATCGACGGCGCACTGGTGGGGAAACAGCACGGCCGTGGGGCTGCCGGGCTTCAAGCGCCCGACGTCGTAGCAGCGAAGCTCCGCAAGAGTAAGGCTGCAGATAGAAGGACCTGGTGTGTCGAGCCAAGTCCCGTCAGGCCCGCGGGTGAGATCTGGGTTCAAAACCGGATCATGGCTGACGACAACCACCCCGTCCGCCGTCACCGCGATATCCATCTCCAGCGTGCTGACGCCGATGGCGAGAGCGCGGGCGAAACCAGCAAGCGTATTTTCCGGAGCGAGCCCGCGCGCGCCACGGTGGCCCTGCAGGTCAAAGCAACGCATTTGGGGCGCTACGTCCGCGCCGCTGGCTGACTGCGCCCCTCAACCTCTCAATCGCACGGACAGCCGGGCGTCGGGCCCGTGCTCTCGCGCACCACGTGATGGTCGATCCATTCGGCGACCAGCCTGCGGGCCTCGTTCATCGACGCCTCTGGGTGATGGATCCGGTACAGAATCGTGCAGGCGCGGAAGGCCTCAGGATCGTCCGTTCCATGGGCGCGCAGCTCGCGATAGGCGGAGATGACGGCCCGTTCGCACCGCCGCGCGATGTAGCTGAAGTCCCGCCCCATCGTCTGTCAGCCCTCACTGTTGACCCGACGCTCTGAGCCGCCGCGAAGGAACTGAGAATGACTCGCAACAGCGCTGGGAGTGTAGTCTACAAAGGGAGGTCATTCAACCGGCGACGCTCAGCCGGATCGCGGCAATCGCCTCCCCCACCTCCCGGGTGCCCACGCGGCCGCCAAGGTCGCGCGTACGCGACCCTTCGGCCAGCACTCGTTCAATCGCGCTCAGGATGTCGTTGTGGAACTGGTCTTGCCGCACGTCGGGATACTCCTGGCCAATCGCGGCAAAGCCTTCGTTCCAAAAAGGCATGGTGAAGGTGATGCCGCCCAAGGTCGCGTTGTCACCCTCCGTGGTTTCGCGCACGACGACATCGATGCCCCAAGGCCCGCGCCCAGCAAGGGGGCTGCGCATGCCGGGAAGCAACCAAACGGGCCGGAGGGTCACAGACAGGCCAAAGCCGAGGCGGATGGCCACCAAAATAGATCGAGCCGTGGTCAGGCACGCCTGGCCAACCGACGGCGCCGAGGAAAATCCCATCTGTCTCGCTCAGGCGGTCGAGATTATCCTCGGGCATCATCGCGCCGGTGGTCAGGCAGCGGTCGCAAGACCACTCGTAGTCGGCGCAGACCAGGCTGATGCCAAAGCCGCGCCCAGCCGCCTCCAGCACGCGCACCCCCCTCGGGCATACCCTCGCGCCCGATTCCATCCGCCTGGGATCTCTGCAATGGTGTCGCGACGTGCGCTGGCCATCAAACGCTCCCACCGGTCGAAGCTGAATGCGCAAACGCTCGGCAGGCGGCGCGATCACATCACTCCGCTGCCGCCGCCGCGCTGCCTCGTCGCCGCCGCGGAGCCACGCTTCTGCAGGCGCAGACTGCAGCGAACAAGGGCCGCATGAGTTCACCCCATCCAGCGAGCCTCACGGCACGGGTGGTGCCTCATCACCATGACCAGCGACGGGGTTGCGAACGTTTGTCGGGCCGCGCCGCATAGGCTCAGGGTCGGTGCGTTTGCGCAACGGGCCGGGATTTGGGTAAGGAAATCCCCCCATCGTCGAGGCGCCTGCACATGCTTTGCGTCAGCATGGCGTCGCGCAAAAGCCTCGGGCCGGATCGCTCTCAAGCCAGTCAGCCGCCGCCATTTTGGCCTGGTGAGCAACAAAGCCTCTCGGCAAGCGACAAGAGGGTAAGGCCCGACGTTCCAACCAGCGCAACAGGGGCGCAGACCTCTCCCTTGTCGGTTGCAAAGAAAGCCTTGCCGTTGCGTGGTTCAGGCTCGTCCGTGCGCTAGCCGCGCGTTCGCCGGCCGGCGAAGCGTCCGTCTCGCGACCTCCGATCCCTGCACGTGCTGCTCCGCCCTGGCTTCATCGATCGCACGCTGCACGGCAGCTGCATGTGTCCTGAGCCTGGCTTGCCCCGAAAGTCTCAGGCGGGCGGAAGTCGCATAATCTGACATCGCACGCTGACAAATCCGGCATCGTGCACGCGCAAATCCCGTAGGCGGACGTGCTGCCATGGCGTCCATCTGCACGCTTGACCCGTCGAGAGCGGCAGCCGAGAAGCGTAGTGTTTGGGAGGAAAGCCAATGACACCACGCCGTACCCTGCTCGTTTCTGCCGCGCTTGTTCCCTTCGCCGCACGCGCCCAAGCCCCAGCCTATCCCACACGCCCGATCCGTATCATCGTCGCCTACCCTCCCGGCGGGTCGACCGATCTGCTCGCGCGCGCTTTCGCCGAACGCCTCTCCGCCCACTTCCATGGGGCAGCTGTGGTGGTGGAAAACCGCGCTGGAGGCGGCGGCATCGTCGGCACCGTGGCTGCAGCGCAAGCGCCTGCCGATGGCTACACGCTCACCCTCGGCAACAACCAGACCCATGCTTCGAATCAAGCGATGATGCGCGTGCTGCCCTACCACGTGCTCGACAGTTTCGTCCCCATCGCCCGCCTCGCCTCCGTCCCGCATGCGATCATCGTTCCCGCTTCTGGCGCGCGAACGATCGCGGAACTGAGGGCGAAAGGGCGGGTGACCTACGCCTCCTCCTCCGTGGGTAGCGCGAGCCATGTCATCGGCGAGGGGATCGCGCGCCGTTTCGGCCTCGAAGCGACCCACGTGCCCTATCGCGGCGCCGCCCCAGCGACCCAGGACACGGTCAGCGGCGTCGTCGACTACTACGTTTCTACCCTGCCGACGATGATTCCGCTGTTGCGCGAGGGCCGCGTGCGCGCGCTCGCCATCGGCTCTCCCGCCCGCCACCCCGACCTGCCCGACGTGCCAACTTTCGACGAAATCGGCGCCCAGGGACTTGCCGTGGATGCCTGGTTCGGCTTGTGGGCGCCAGCGGGAACGCCGGAGACGATCGTCACCAAACTGGGTAAGGCGGCGGTGGCGATCGTCGGCGAACCCGCAATGAAAGAGAAGCTTGCCAGCATGGGCTTCGTCTCTGCCCCTCTCGGCCCGGCCGAGTTCGCTCGCTTCCAGCGCGAAGAGGTTGCGCGCTGGACCGCACTCGCGGCGCTCACTGGCATTCGCATGGAGTAAGGCCGTGATCCTCAGCCAAACCAAAGACGGCGGCGGCATCGCCATCCCCCAGCCCGCCCATGCCTGGGTCTCCGCCCAGTTCGCGCACGCCTGGGGAGGGCCCGTGGCAGGGGTGGAGTGTCTGGACGCCATGCTGATTCTCGCCATCGAACAGCACGACATCGGATGGCATGGGCTCGAACGAGCACCGTTGCGCGACCCTGCAACCGGCAGGCCCTACGACTTCCTCACTCTGCCGCGGCCTTTGCACACCGCGCTGTGGTCGGATGGCGTGGCGACAGCGGAGGCCTGCTACGGGGCAGAAGTGGCGCTGCTGATTTCCCGCCACGGCCGTGCGGTGTATGCGCTGACTCCGGACGAGGCGCGCAGTACCGAGGATCGCGCCGCCATCGCGCGCTTCCGTGCCGAACAGGACGGCGTCGAGGCACGGCTGCGACCGAAGGTTGCGCACGACGACGCCACCCTGGCCGAGCGGGCGCGGCTTTTGTTCCTGTTCGACCTTCTCGCCCTGGTCGCTTGCGGCGCCTTTGGCGAGGGCGAGAAGCGCGCTCCCCCGGCACGGCTCGCCGCTGGTGACGTGCGCCTCACTCTTCGTTATCATACCGAGCCGAACCGGCTTGATATCGATCCGTGGCCGTTCCGAACCTCTCGCTTTGAGGTCAGTTGTCGAGCCCGCCGCCTTTCCGCCATCACCTTTGCCGACGAGGCGGCGATGCGGGAGGCGGTGCGCGAGGCGGACGAGTTCGATCATCGCGTGCTCGTCACACCGCGCTAGCCCGCCTTCTCCCACCCCGTTTCGGTCTGCCGCCAGTAGGTCAGCACATGGCCCGCCGCCTTGGCACGACGCCAGCGCTCCCGCGCTGCCGCCACCGCCGCCTCGTCATTACCGTCGAATAGGTCGAACACGCGATCGAACCGATCGAGCATCGCGCTTTCCGCCCCCTCGACCAGAAAGAGGTGGCGCGCGCCGTTCGGTGCCTCATCTGCGGTGGTGAGCCAAATCGGTTGCAGGTCGGCCTCACCGGTCGCCGCGGAGCCATGCGGCAGCCAGTCCGGGTCGGACGACAGCCACAGCGCGGTGTCAAGGGCTGCGACCCGCTCGGCCGTCGCGGCCTTCACCACTGCCCGCCCACCGGAAGCGAGCACGCGGCCGAGCAGTTTCGGCAACGCAACTTCGAGCGCAGTGCGGGTGAGGTGATAAAAGCCAATCTCGGCCATCGTTCGGCCCTCACGCGTCGGGGTCCTCGAAGCGCAAGGCGACCAGCCGATCGAGCAACCGCGCGCCGAACCCTGAGGCGCCCGCCGGGCCGAGATCGCCATCCTCGGCGCGGAGATCGACCCCGGCGATGTCGAGATGCACCCAGGGCGTGTCGCCGGCGAAACGCTTGAGAAAGATCGCGGCGTGGCAGGCATCCGGTTGGAACCGCTCGGCTACACAGTTCTTCACCTCTGCGATGTCGCTTTTTAGCGCCTCAGCGTACGCGTCATCGAGCGGCATCGGCCAAACGGGTTCATCAACCTGCTCCCCCGCTGCAGCGACATGGGTGGCCAGAGCGGGGTCGGAGGCGAACATGCCGGCGCGATGCTTGCCCAGCGCCACCACAATCGAGCCCGTCAGTGTGCCGAGATCGATCATCGCCGCAGGCGCGTAGGCGATGCGCGTCCAGGCGAGGCAGTCAGCGAGCACCAGACGCCCTTCCGCGTCGGTATCGATCACCTCGATCGTGGTGCCATCAACCGCGCGCACCACATCCGATGGTCGTTGCGCGTCCGCTCCAATCATGTTCTCGACAAGACCGAGCACGGCGACCGCGGAACAGGGCGACCGACGCCGCGCGAGGGCCAGAATGGCGCCTGCACAGGCCGCCGCACCAGCCATGTCAGCACGCATCTCCCACATCCTGTCGGCCGGTTTGAGGTTCACGCCGCCGGTGTCGAACGTCACCCCCTTGCCGACGAAAGCGATCGGCGCGTGATCAAGGCCTCCCTTCCAGCGCAGCACGGCCAAACAAGGCGGATGGGCAGAGCCGCGCGCAACGCCCAGCAGGGCCCCGAAGCCGCGGCGAGCGAGCCAGTCGCGATCGCGGATCTCAACCTCGATCCCCTCCTCAGCGAGGCCACGCAAGCGAGCGGCGAACACGGTGGGAGTCAGACGGTTTGCGGGTTCGGAGACAAGATCGCGGGCAAATAAGGTTCCCGCCACGCTGGCCGAGAGCGTTTCCCACACTGCGCCCGCATCGCGCTTGGCCTCGGTCAGCACCTCAAGGTGCTTTAGGCGCGGCAGCGGCTCGGCCGCATCGGCGCGGGTCTTTAGCCGATCGAACCGCCAAGCGCGCAGGCTGGCGCCGGCCGCTGCTTCCGCTGCCAGTTCCGGCGCAAGCCCAAGCGCTTCGACGACAAGCCGCTTCTCGGTGATCGCCGCGCCGGCAGCCCGCCCTGCGGCGGCACGCACGGAGCAGGCGTCTGCTCGCGCGCCAAGCCCCGCAAGTACGACCAGACGCCCGGTCGCATCCCGCCCCACGGCCGCCTCGTCCGCCGCGCCGGCAAAGCCGATGGCGCGGGCCAGCGGATCGGCCGCCGCTTGATCGGCTGTCAGCAGCCGGGCGCGTGCCGCCTCGGGGTGCCGATCGCGCTTGCGAAAGCGGACCGAAAGCATCGGCCCTGCCAAACTCTCGCCTATTCCGCTGTCAGCCTCGCTCGAAGTGCTCGGCAACGAGCCGATCGAGCAAACGCACGCCGAAGGCGGTTGCCCCTTTGGGCACGCAGGGCTTGTCCTTCGTTGCCCAGGCGGTGCCGGCAATGTCGAGATGCGCCCAAGCCTTGCCGTTGACGAAACGCTGCAGGAATTGTGCGGCCGTGATCGCCCCGCCCGGCCGGCCGCCAACGTTCTTCATGTCGGCGATGTCGGATTTGAGCATCTTGTCGTAGGCCTCAGCGAGCGGCATGCGCCAGAGGAGTTCTCCGGTCGCCTGGCCGGCCGCGATCAGCTTCTGAGCAAGCTCCTCGTCGTTGGAAAACAGTCCAGCGTACTCGTGCCCCAGGCTGATCACGATCGCTCCCGTCAGCGTGGCGAGGTCGATCATCACGCGCGGTTCGAACCGGTCTTGGCAGTACCAGAGCACATCGGCGAGCACGAGCCTGCCCTCTGCGTCCGTATTCAACACCTCGACAGTTTGGCCCGAGGCAGTGGTGACGACATCACCTGGCCGCTGGGCGGTGCCGGAGGGCATGTTTTCGGCAAGCCCGAGCAGGCCCACCGCGTCCACTTTTGCCTTGCGCCCAGCCAGGGCGGCCATCAGCCCGGCCACGGCGCCCGCTCCCGCCATGTCCCACTTCATATCCTCCATGCCCTGGGCCGGCTTGAGGGACACACCTCCTGTGTCGAACGTGATTCCCTTGCCGATAAAAGCGAGCGGCTTCGTGGCCTCTTCCTTGCCCTTGCCCCGCGCTTTTGCCGCCTTCGCCTCGCCGCCCGTCGCACCGCGCCAGTGCAGCACGACCAGGCGCGGTTCGTTCGCGCTGCCTTGAGCGACACCAAGGAAAGCGCCGAAGCCCAGCCTCTTCATCTCCTTTGGCCCCAAAACCTCGACCTCGAGCCCGAGCCGGGCGAGGCCTTGGCAGCGTTCAGCAAAGACGGCCGGGGTGAGCACGTTCGGCGGCTCCGTCACCAGCTCGCGGGTGAAGAACACCCCCTCGGCCACCGCCTTCAGAGCGCCCCAGGCAGTGCGCGCTTTCGCCGGCTCGTCGTGCGCCACGGTCAGGCGCGCGAATTTCGGCTTGTCCTCGGGCTTTTCCTTCGTTCGGTAGCGATCGAAGCGCCAGGCCCGCAGCACTGCACCCAGTGCCGCCTCTGCCGCCTGGGTCGGGCCAACAGGGCCCGGGTCGAGCACGGCGGAGGGCTCTTGCGCCAAGGCCGCTGCTGCAGTGCCCGCCGCCTCCTCGGTGGCACGGCCCGCCGCCTCCGCCCGCTTGCCCAAACCCACCACTACCACGCGCGACAAACCGGCCCCCGGGGCCAGGATGGTCACGGCTTCGTTCTTCTTCGCCTTAAAGTTAGCAGCGGCGAGTGCCCGCCCGATGGCCCCGCCCGTGGCGTCGTCGACGGCAGCGCGCAGCCCCGAAGGCGGCTCGTCCTCCCCCACCAACAGGGCGAGCGCCCCGGTTTCGGGCAGGGCGGGCTTAGCAAAACTGACGTCGAGCATGCGACTCCCCGTGCAATAACCGTGACAGGACTGTAGCAATGGCGCGAGGCTTTGCCAGGGTTGGTTCTCGGACGCTACACGGCACACATGACCGACGATCAAAGACTGGCGCTTGCCGTACGGCTGGCCCGCGAGGCGGCGGGGGTGATCCTCGCCGCGCGCAAGGCAGGGGTGACTGTCGCGGCGAAGGGTGATTTAAGCCCCGTCACCGAAGCCGACCACGCGGCGGAACGGCTGATCGTCTGTGCCCTTCGGGCCGAGGACCCGGGTGTTGCGGTAATCGCTGAGGAGGAGGTGGCGGCAGGGCAGGTTGGGCCGCTCGGCGAGGCATGGTGGTTGATCGATCCGCTCGATGGCACGCGCGGCTTCATAGAAGGGCAGGACGACTTCGCTGTCTGCCTCGGCTTCGTGCGCGCAGGGCGGCCTGTGCTTGGGGCGATTGCTTTGCCCGCCTCGGCGGAACTGTTTTGGGGCGGAGTGGGCCACGGCGCGTGGAAGGAGGACCGCACGGGGCGGCGGCCGATTGCAGCGCGCGCGCCGCCGCCGGAGGGGCTTACCGTGTTCGCCTCTCGCCATCACGCCAACGACCCGCGGCTAGGGCGCTTCGTCGCAGGGCTTCCGGTGGCCCGCGTGGTGAACGCGGGATCGGCTCTCAAGTTCTGCCGCGTGGCCGAAGGTCAGGCCGACCTCTATCCCCGCTTCGGCCGCACGATGGAGTGGGATACGGCAGGGCCGCAGGCGATCGTCGAGGCGGCCGGCGGCAGCGTTACCACCCTCGCTGGCGTTCCCCTCACCTACGGCAAGCGGGACTTTGTCAACCCTGATTTTGTCTGCCGCGGCCGTTCGTGACTCGCGTTCTTGCTGCTGATGCGGCCGGCATCGCCGAGGCGGCTGTGCTGCTGCGCGAGGGCAGACTGGTCGCCTTCCCAACCGAGACCGTCTACGGGCTTGGGGCGGTTGCGACCGACGACCGCGCTGTCGCGCAGATTTTTGCGGCAAAAGAAAGGCCTCGCTTTAACCCACTGATTATCCACGTTTCTGATTCGAAGGCGGCCTTCCGCCTCGGGTGCTGCGACGACCGTGCGCATGCCCTCGCCGCAGCGTTCTGGCCCGGTCCACTCACCCTTGTCTTGCCCGCTGCCGCAAATTGTCCGGTGTCGCTTCTCGCCCGCGCTGGGCTCGACACCGTTGCCGTCAGGGTACCAGCTCATCCCCTCGCCCAAGCCCTGCTCGCTGCGGCCGGGCTGCCAGTTGCTGCCCCCTCGGCCAATCGCTCTGGCCATGTGAGCCCAACCACCGCGGCCCATGTGCTTGACGATCTCGCCGGCCGCATCGATGCGGTGCTGGACGGGGGCCCCTGCCCGCTAGGCGTGGAAAGTACGGTGCTCGACCTCAGTGACGAGAGCGCAGCACTGCTCCGCCCTGGGGGCGTGACGGTGGAAGCAATCGAGGCTGTGATCGGGCCGATTACCCCTCCAAGGCAGGCCAACGAGTCCGCGCCACGGAGCCCCGGCCGCCTCACGAGCCACTATGCGCCAAGCCTTCCGCTTCGGCTCAATGCGCTGAGCATCGCCCCTGATGAGGCCCTGCTCGCTTTTGGCCCTTCCCCTCCGCCCGCGGCGTTAGCGATCAACCTCTCGCCCAAAGGCGACCTGACGGAAGCGGCGGCGCAGTTCTATGCCGCCCTGCGTGCCCTCGATGCGGAAGCCCGCCAGCGGGGGCTGACGCGGATCGCCGTGATGCCGATCCCCGCCCGGGGGCTTGGCCTTGCTCTCGCTGACCGGCTGCGCCGGGCGGCGGCGCCGCGCTGCCCGTCCGCCCTCGACGGCGGTTGACCTGGCCCCGCTTCGGGCGCAAGCCTCGCTGTATGCCCGACACCGGAGCACAAACCCCTTCGCTGCCCCGCGCCGTGCGCGACCGTCTTCTCGCCGCGCTCGGCCCGCGCGGGCTTGTGGTCGAGCCGGGCGAGGTCGCGCCCTACGCTGCCGACTGGCGTGGCTCGTTCCAAGGATCGGCGCTCGCCGTTCTACGGCCGGCCACAACCGAAGAGTGTGCCGCCGCTGTGCAAATCTGTGCGGCAGCAGGGCTGAAGATCGTGCCGCAGGCTGGCAACACCTCCCTCGTCGGCGGCTCGACCCCGCTCGGGCGAGGCGACGAGGTGATCCTGTCGGTGGCGCGGATGAACCGCATTCTTGCCATCGATCCGGTGGATCTGACCATGGAGGTCGAGGCGGGCGCGGTGCTTGCCGAGGTGCAGAAGGCGGCAGAGGCGGCGGGATGCCTTTTTCCGCTCTCCCTTTCTTCGGAAGGAACCGCGCAGATCGGCGGGCTGATCGGCAGCAACGCGGGCGGGAACACGACGTTGCGCTACGGCAACATGCGCGAGCAGGTGCTGGGGCTTGAGGTGGTGCTCGCGGATGGAAACGTGCTCGACTTAATGCGACGGTTGCGCAAGGACAACACGGGCTACGCCCTCCGCCATCTTTTCATCGGCGCGGAAGGAACGCTCGGCATCGTCACCCGCGCGGTGCTGAGGCTCCAGCCGGCGAACACGGAAACCGCTATCGCGCTGGCGGCTGTGGAATCGGTCGAGGCAGCACTTGATCTCCTCGGTCGCGTGCGAAGACGTGCCGGGCCGTCACTCAACGCTTTCGAACTGATGGATCGTTTTGGCATCTCTCTTGTGCTGAAGCACATCCCCGGCACGCAGGATCCGCTTGCCGAGCCCCACCCTCACTACTGCCTCGTTGAGCTCTCCTCGCCCGCAGCGGAGGCCGGGTTGCGTGCGGTTTTAGAGGCGGTGCTGGCGGAAGCGATCGAGGACGGAGTTGTTCGCGACGCCACGCTGGCCGAAAGCGAGGCACAGCGACGCGCGCTGTGGCGCCTGCGCGAGGAGCATGCAGAGGCCCAAAAGCGCGAGGGTGCCTCTGTGAAGAACGACGTCTCAGTTCCGATTTCTCGCGTTCCCGAACTGCTGCGCAAGGGCACCGCCGCGGTGCGCGCGATCATCCCCGATGTGCGTCCCTGCGCCTTCGGCCACCTCGGCGACGGCAACATCCACTTCAACTTCTCCCGTCCGCTTAGCATGCGCGACGAAGACTTCCTCGCCCGCTGGGACGACATCGTCGGTGCGGTGAATGAGGTGGTGCGGGAACTCGGGGGCAGTTTTGCCGCGGAACACGGTATTGGCCGGCTGAAGACTTCCACCCTCGCTGCTTGGCGGAAAAAGCCCGAGCTTGAGGTGATGCGTCGCCTCAAGCAGGCGCTCGATCCGACGGACCTCTTCAATCCCGGCAAGGTCGTGCCCTGAGCGACGGAGCGATCGCGCGCCTATGTCCCGGCTAACCCGCTACGTTCTCTACCAGCTCTGCGTCGGCCTCGTCGCTGTGACGCTTGGGCTCGCTCTTCTCGTATGGCTGACGCAAAGCTTACGGTTTTTGGAACTTGTGCTCAATCGCGGGCTCTCGCTTGGCGTATTCCTCGAGCTGACGGCGTACATGCTGCCGAATTTCATCGCGGTCGTGCTGCCGGTAACGACCTTCATCGTGGTGCTCGCTGTCTATCATCGGCTGGAGAACGACCGCGAACTGGTGGTGATGCGCGCAGCAGGCCTCAGCCCGCTCGCACTGGCCCGTCCGGCGCTAATCGTCGCCAGCGCCGTCGCCGTGATCGGCTGGGCGATGAACCTCTGGGTGGTGCCCGAGAGCTATCGCGCGTTCCGCGAATATCAGTTTGACATTCGCCACCGCATGGCAGCGGTGCTGCTACAGGAGGGCGTGTTCTCAAACCTCGGCGACGGGCTGACGGTGTTCGTGCGCGCACGTGACCCAGACGGCTCTTTCCGCGGCATCTTTCTGCACGATGCGCGTGACCCTCGTGCCCCGGCCACCGTCTTCGCCGAGCGTGCCTGGTTCGCAGTCGAGGAGGGTGTGCCAAGGGCGATCCTCATCAACGGTTCGCGCCAAGAGCTTGAGCCTCGCACCGGTACCGTGCGAACGCTGAGCTTCAGAGAGAACAGGATCACCATCGCCACACCGGCGATGCGCGAGGAGGCACGCTACCGGGAGGCGCGTGAACGGACCGTAGGCGAGCTCTTATTCCCCGATCCTACGGACCAGATCGGCGAGCGCGACCGACGCCGCTTTGTCGCTGAGGCACACCAAAGGCTCAGCGGCCCTTTCATCGCCGTCTCGCTTGTCTTGGTCGCGCTGGCGTTCCTGCTCGGCGGAGATTTTAGCCGATTCGGCAAGACGCGGCGGCTGGTCGCCGCGGTGCTGGTCGGCGCTGGCCTAATCGCAGCCGGTGTCACGCTCGGCAATCTCGCGGCGCGGCACCCCGTGCTCGTGCCGATGATCTGGCTGCACGCTCTCCTGCCTGGGATCGTTGCCCTCATCTGGCTGCGCGCGCCGTGGCAGGGCCGCCGCCCCGCTGGCATGGTGGCTGCACGCTAAGGCCGGCGACCATGCGGCTGCCGCGCGTGCTTCCCCTCTATGTCGGACGGGTGTTCCTGGCCTCGACTCTGTCCGTGCTCGCGGCTTTGCTTGCCATTGTCGCGCTCCTCGACGTGATCGAACTCACGCGTCGGGCAGCGGGGCGAACGGAGGTGCCGTTTTCGCGATTGGCTGAGATCACGGCCTTGAAGCTGCCGTTCCTCGCTATCGAAATCCTGCCTTTTGCGGTGTTGATCGGCGGCCTCATTGCATTTTGGCGCCTTACGCGCACCTCTGAACTGATCGTCGCACGCGCTGCCGGGCTTTCCGCCTGGCAATTCCTTGCCCTTCCTGTTCTGGCCGGGCTTGCCCTCGGCATCGTTGCAGTCACCGCGGTCAGTCCTGTCGCGGCCATCTTGTTCGCGCGTGCCGACCGCCTGGATGCGACTCTGCTGCGTGGCGGTGCGGGCACCTTGGGCCTGACGGGAGCTGGGCTGTGGCTGAAACAGCGCGACAGTGGCCTCGTTGCGCAGGGCAGCGCCATCCTATTCGGTGCGCGCGTGCAGGCGTCCGCCGAGCGGTTGATGCTGGAGCGCGTGTCTGTCTTCCGGCTCGGCCAGGACGACCGGCCACTTGGGCGCATCGAGGCGGAGCGCGCCGTGCTGGAGCCCGGCTTCTGGCGTCTGGAGAACGCGGCCGTGCTCGCCCATGATCGCTTCACGACCCCTGTGCCAGTCCTCCTCCTGCCCAGCGATCTCACCCTCGAGAGACTGCAGGAAGGGCTCGCCCCGCCCGATACGCTCTCGTTTTGGGATCTGCCGAGGTTCGCTCGCCTGCTCGAGGATGCGGGCTTGCCGGCCCAGCGTCACCGCCTGCGCTTTAACATGCTGCTCGCGCTTCCGGTTCTGGCCGCGACCATGGCTTTGTTGGCGGCTGGCTTCGCGATGCGGCCGGCGCGCCGCGGCGGCGCCGCGTTTTTGGCGGCGTGCGGTGTGGGGGCGGGGTTCAGCCTCTTCACGCTCACCAAGGTGGTGGGAGAGTTCGGCGTCGGCGGCGCGCTGCCAATCGCCCTCGCCGCCTGGACGCCGACCTTGGTTGGGCTGATGCTGGCGGTGTCCCTCCTCCTTCACCTGGAGGACGGGTGAGTGCCCCAGCACCGGCTCAGTGGGGCGCTTGTCGCCCTCGCTGCCCTGCTTGCCGCGGACGGTTCGCTCTCACAACCGCGGCGCCTCTCTGAGGCCGACCGCCAACCGGTGATCTTCACCGCGGGAGAAGTGCTCTATGACGATGCCACGGACGTGGTGATCGCTCGCGGGGGTGTGGAAGCCTGGCAAGGCGAGAGGATCCTGCGCGCGCAAGAGGTCACGTTCCAGCGGCGAATCGGGCGCGCCGCAGCGCGCGGCGATGTGGTGCTGATGGAGCCAGACGGGCAGGTCTTTTTTGCCGAAGAAGCTGAACTCACAGAGGACCTGCGCGAAGGGGTGATTCGGGAGTTGCGCGCTTTGCTCGCCGAGGGCGGCCGGCTTGCCGCCCCGGGCGCCGTTCGCTCGCAAGGAAGGCTCACCACCATGCGCCGCGCCGTCTACACCACCTGCGAGGCCTGCCCGCGCGATCCCCTCCGGCCACCGCTGTGGCAAATCCGCGCCGACCGCGTCGTTCATGACGAGCAGGACAAAATCGTCGAATATTTTGACGCCACGCTGCAGTTCGCCGGTGTGCCAGTGCTTTATGTGCCGTATTTCTGGCACGCCGACCCGTCCGAACGCCGCAAGTCGGGTTTTCTAGTCCCGCAGTTCGGCCGATCGACCTACCTCGGTCCCTATTTCCGTCAACCATACTATTGGGTGATCTCGCCTTCGGCGGACGCCACCATCGCACCGATGATCACGGGCAACCGCGGACCCGCCCTGTTTGCCGAGTACCGCCAGCGCTTCAATGCGGGCCTCGTCACGCTGCAGGGCAGCGGGGCGCGCGACAGCCGTGACGATCGTCAGCGCGGCCACGTCTTCGGTTCGCTGCGCTTCACTTTGAACGAAACCTTTCGCGCGGGCCTCGACCTGCAACGCTCATCCGACAACACCTACCTTCGGCGCTATCGCGTCGGGTCGCTCACCAACCAGCCCGTGCTCGTTTCGACACCGTTTCTGGAAGGGTTTTCGCCCACAGGCTACCTACGTGCCGACGCCTTCTTCTTTCAGGGGCTCGGCTCCGAGGACGATGATCGTCGCACGCCTATCGTGCTGCCGCGTCTGTTCGCCGAATTCCAGACCGGCCCCGACCGGATTGGCGGATCCTTGCGCGCTGAGGCGGGCATTTTCGTCGCCGCGCGGCGGCAAGGGACGGATACGCAACGCATCGCCTCGCGCCTCCGCTACACGCTCCCCTGGCGGGGACCGATCGGACAAGTCTGGTCGCTTGACGGCAACCTCGACCTGATCGGCTACGCCGTGCGCGGTGACCCGCGCAGCACGCCTGTGCCAGGCGGCATCACTGGCGAGGATGGCAGAATTCAGCCACAGATCGCACTCACCTGGCGCTGGCCGTTTCTGCGCACGAGCGGGGAGTGGGGCAGCCAGCTTATTGAGCCGATCCTGCAGGGCGTGGTTGGTCCGAACCGAGGACGAAACCCGCGCATCCCGAACGAGGACAGCGTCGACCTCGAGTTCACCGATGCGACACTTTTTGGCTTCAACCGTTTTCCGGGGCGTGACCGGCTCGATGGCGGGGCACGACTGAACGCGGGCCTTCGCGGGGCTTGGTATCTGCCCGGAGGCCAGAGCGTGGAAGGCTTGTTCGGCCAGGCTTTCCGCGCCGCCGCCGACGATCTTTACCCCGTAGGCTCAGGGCTTGAGGGCAAGCGGTCCGACTATGTCGCGCGGCTGACCGTCGTCCCCTCGCAGCAGCTAAGCCTCTCCTACCGCACCCGGCTCGCGCGCGACACGTTGGCGACCGAATTTGCCGACATCTCGACCACGCTCTCCGCCTTCGGTCGCTACATCACGGTGTCCTACCTCACCGCCCCTGCCCAGCCTGAGGCGTTACAGCCCTTCGCCCGGCGCGAGATCGGCGGCACTTTCGGCGGACGCATCGCCGCCCGCTGGTCGGGCTTCGTCGGCGGGCGACGCGACCTCGCGCGCGAACAGATGGTCGCCTCTTTCGGCGGCTTGCGTTACGAGGACGAGTGTTTCGTCTTCGCCCTCACCTACCTCCGGCGCTTCAGCTCGGCGCGCGATGGAGGCGCAGGCTTGGCGAACGGGGCGGGCACCGACCTTCTGTTCACCATCGTGTTCAAGACCGTGGGCGAATTCGGCTTCTCCGCCCTGTGACCGACCGAGACCGTTGCCGCGGCCACGACCTGCGCCTAAGCAAGTCGATCATGCGACGTTTCGCACTCAGCCTTGCCGCCACGGTCACGCTTCTCGTCGCGGCTGCGGCCGCCTCGGCGCAATCGGCCGGCATCGTCGCGGTGGTGAACGGCGACATCATCACCACCTTCGATGTCGATTCGCGTCGGCGCCTGTTCGCCGCCACCGCCGGCCTGCCGCTCACGCCTGAGGTGCTGGAACGCATTACACCGCAGGTCCGACGCCTTCTGGTTGATGAGCGGCTTCGCTTGCAGGAGGCGTTGCGGCGACGCATCCCGGTCACGGATGCCGAGGTCGCCAGCGCGATCGCGCGCATCGAACGGCAAAACAGCCTGCCCCAAGGTGCCTTACGCGCCAACCTCGCTCGCCAGGGCATCGACATACGCGCACTGCACGGGCAAGTGCGTGCCACCATTGCTTGGGCCAAACTGGTGCGGGCCGAACTCGGTGCCCAGGCGGAGATCGACCCCGACCAGGTACGCGAGCGCTTGCGCGAGATCGAGGCGGCAACCGGCCAGCCAGAGTTCCTGGTCTCGGAGATTTTCATCGCGGTCGACGATCCGTCCCAGGAGCGGGAGGCGGAACGGACGGCGGCCGATCTGATCGACCAGCTTCGTCGCGGCGCGCCTTTCGCCGCCGTCGCCACCCAGTTCAGCCAGTCGCTGACGGCTGAGGAAGGGGGTGATCTCGGCTGGGTCCGGCTAGGCCAGCTCGAGCCGGAAGTGGAAGCTGTGCTGCGCCAGATGCCGGTTGGAGCCATTTCGCTGCCCATTCGCACGGCCGGCGGTTACACGGTGGTGACGCTGAGGGCGAGGCGCGAAGTTGGCCGCGACATCGCCACCCTGCTCACGCTGCGCCAGGCCTTCCTGCCCTTCGAGACGGTGCTCGACCCGCGCGCGCCGACTCCGCAGCAGATCCGCACCCTTGAGACGGCGCGCCGGATCTCGGACACGGCGCGCGGCTGCGAGGCGTTCGATCGGGCGGTGCAGACGAGCCCGAACGCGCGGCTGACCGCACCGGCAGGCGACCTCCGGCTCGACCAGCAGCCGGCTGAACTGCAGCGGATCCTGGCAGGGCTCCAGCCGGGGCGGCCAAGCGAGCCTCTAATCGCCCCCGACGGCATCGTGCTGTTCATGGTCTGCAACCGTCGCCAGGAGAACCTTGCCATCCCCACACCCGAGGCGGTGGCGGAAACCATTCTGCGCGAGCGCATCGATCTGTTGTCGCGGCAGATGATGCGCGACCTGCGCCGCCGGGCTGACATCGAGTTCCGCACATGACCGTGCTCGCCCTGACCATGGGCGACCCGGCGGGGATCGGCGGCGAGATCGCGCTCGCCGCCTGGCAAGCGCTGCGTTGCCAGGGCCCAGCCTTCGTCGTGATCGACGATCCCGCGCGGCTCGCCGCTCTTGCCCGCGCACTCGGACGCGAGGTCCCTCTCCAGTCTGTCGGGTCAATAACGGAAGCTGCCGCCCTGTTTGCGCACGCGCTGCCGGTGCTGCCGCACCCTCTGCCGACTCCTGTCCGGCCTGGCCACCCCGACCCCGCGCACGGGCCCGCCATTCTCGGCGCGATCCGTCGTGCTGTCGCCCTCGCCCTTGCCGGTGAGGTGGCGGGCATCGTCACCAACCCGATCGCCAAGACCACGCTGTTCGATGCTGGGCTGCCGCATGCCGGCCACACCGCATGGCTCGCGGACCTCGCCGGTGGCGGAGAGCCCGTGATGATGCTCGCCTCACCCCGGCTGCGCGTCGTTCCCGTCACGGTGCACGTCCCCCTCGCCGCAGTGCCACGCGCTCTGACGACGGAACGGATCATCACCGTAGGACGCGTCGTCGCCGCCGCTCTCGCGGCCGATTTCGGCCTCGCCCGGCCGCGCCTCGCTGTTGCCGGCCTCAATCCGCACGCGGGTGAAGGCGGCACGATCGGAGACGAAGAGGAGCGCGTCATCCGCCCCGCTATCGCGACTTTGCGCGGGATGGGTCTCGAGGTCAGCGGCCCGCACGCGGCGGACAGCCTGTTTCACGACCGCGCGCGGCAAGGGTTTGATGCCGCCCTCTGCATGTATCACGACCAGGCGCTGATCCCGGTGAAGACGCTCGACTTCTCGGGCACGGTGAATGTCACTCTGGGGCTTCCCATCGTGCGCACGAGCCCCGATCACGGCACCGCCTACGACATCGCAGGCCAGGGCAAGGCCAACCCCTCGAGCCTGATCGCCGCGCTTCGCCTCGCTGCCGAGATCGCCGCCCGGCGGCGCCTTGCCCGCGCGGCGTGAGCGCGCGACGCCCGCTCAGCGAGGTCATCGCGGAACACGGGCTCACCGCGCGCAAGGCGCTCGGCCAGCACTTTTTGCTCGACCCCAATCTCCTTGCGCGCATTGTGCGCGAAGCAGGACCGCTTGCCGGGCGGAATGTGATCGAAATCGGGCCTGGGCCCGGGGGGTTGACTCGCGCTCTGCTTGATGCGGGCACGGCGAGCGTGACCGCGATCGAGCGCGACCCACGCTGTGTGGCTGCGCTTGCCGAACTCGTGGAAGAGAGCGAAGGGCGGCTTCGCGTGATCGAGGCCGATGCGCTGACCGTGCAGGTTGCCGGGCTCGTCCCGCCGCCGCGGGCGATCGTCGCTAACCTGCCCTATAACATCGCCAGCCCGCTTCTGGTCGGCTGGCTGCGCGAGATCGCGGCTTATGAAAGCCTTACCCTGATGTTCCAGGCGGAGGTGGCGGAGCGGATCACGGCAAGCCCCAACGCCAGCGCGTACGGACGCCTCGCCGTGCTCGTGCAATGGGTGGCGGAGGCGCGCATCGTGCTTCGCCTGCCAGCCCGCGCCTTCACCCCCCCGCCGAAGGTCGATTCCGCCTTGGTCCGTCTTGTTCCTTACGGGGATCAACCTGGGCGCGATCTGTTCGCGGCGATGGAAAAGGTCACCGCAGCGGCGTTCGGTCAAAGGCGCAAGATGTTGCGCGCCGCGCTGAGACCCCTCGGCGAGGCGGACCGGCTTCTTAGCGAGGCGAAGATTGCCGGCGACCGTCGGGCGGAGACGCTGAGTGTGGCCGAGTTCGACCGCCTCGCACGGCTCATGCTTGCGCGGCGGCTTCCAGCGCCTCAGACGCGCTGAGCCATTCCTCCTCGGCGGCGGCGAGCAAGCGTCGCACTTCGGCAAGCCGCGCGCCATGCGCCGCGATCATCGCCGCGTTGCCGCCTTTGGCGTAGAGGGCCGGGTCGGCAAGCGCCGTCTCGAGCTGCGTCTGTTCGGCGGAAAGGCGCGCGATCTCGGCCTCGAGGGCGGTGATGCGCTTGCGCAACGGGGCCGCTGCGGCGCGGGCCTGCGCTCTCTGTCGCCTCTCCTCCACCCGAGTTGAAACAGGTTCCTCGCGCGCTGCGGGCCGTTCCTGTGCCGTGACGAAGGCGCGATAGTCATCGAGATCGCCCTCGAAGGGTCGCACCGTGCCGTCGGCAACCAACAGGAGCCGATCTGCAACGAGCTCAACGACATGCGGGTCGTGCGTGATCAGCACCACCGCGCCTTCATACTCAGCAAGTGCCCGGATCAGCGCCTCGCGCGCGTCAAGGTCGAGATGGTTCGTCGGTTCGTCGAGGATCAGGAGCTGCGGGGCGTGCCGCGTGGCGAGCGCGAGCAAAAGCCTCGCCTTCTCTCCGCCCGACAGGGCGGCAACGGGTGTTTCGGCCCGATCCGCATCGAGGCCGAACCGAGCGAGCTGGGCGCGAACCTCTGAGGGTGTCGCGCGCGGCAGGGCGCGCGCCATATGGTCGATCGGCGTCTCGCTTGCGACCAGCTCCTCCTCCTGGTGCTGAGCAAAAAAGCCGACCGAGAGGCGCGGCGTGCGGAACACGCTTCCCGCAAGCGGCTCGAGCCGTCCTGCCAGCAGTTTTGCCAAAGTCGATTTGCCGTTGCCGTTGCGGCCCAAGAGCGCGATGCGGTCGTCGGCGTCCAGGCGTAGGCTCACCTCGCGCAGCACAGGACGGCTGTCATAGCCCACCGCGACGCGGTCAAGCGCGAGGAGTGGGGGGGCAAGGGGGAGGGGCGCGGGAAAGGCGAAGCGCGTCGGTGTGTCCTCAACGATCGCCTCGATGGCCGGTAGGCGTGCGATCGCCTTCAGCCGCGACTGTGCTTGCCGTGCCTTGGTTGCCTTAGCGCGGAAGCGATCGACAAAGGCCTGCAGCCGAGCCCGTTCGCGCGCCACGCGTTCCGCCACCGCCGCCTCGCGCGCTGCCCGCTCTTCGCGCAGGCGAACAAACGCGCTGAACCCACCTGGATACACAGTGATGCGGCCGCGATCGAGATGGGCGATGGCATCGACAGCGCGATCGAGCAAGCCGCGATCATGGCTGACGATGATGGCCGCGCCGGGGAAGCGCGCAAGCCAGCCCTCAAGCCAAAGCGTTGCTTCGAGGTCGAGGTGGTTGGTCGGTTCGTCGAGAAGGAGGAGATCAGGAGCGAGGAACAGGGCGGCGGCGAGGGCAACGCGCATACGCCAGCCCCCGGAGAAAGACGACAGAGACCGACGCTGCGCTGCTTCGTCGAAGCCAAGCCCGGCAAGGATTGCAGCGGCCCGCGCCGGGGCGGCATCCGCCCCGATGGCACGCATACGCTCGTGAAGCTCGGCAAGGCGTTCGGGCGGGGCGTGCTCGGCTTCGGCGAGAAGACGTGCGCGCTCGACATCGGCTGCGAGTACGGTGTCGATGAGGCTCGCCTCGCCGGACGGAGCGGTCTGGGCAACAGCGGCGAGGCGGATTCCGCGGGCGAGCCGGATCGTTCCGCCATCAAGCGGAACCTCGCCTAAGATGGCCCGCAGCAAGGTCGACTTGCCCGCACCGTTTCGCCCGACAAGGCCCATCTTCTGCCCCGGCGCGACGGCAAGGTCCGCCCCCTTGATAAGGACCCGTCCAGCAACGCGCAGCTCCGCTCCTTCGATGGCGAGAACCGTCATCGCTGTGCCTCACCCGTACCAGAACCGCTCCCTCGCGCGAGGCAGGGGTTCCCATCCAGCGTCGACTCGCCTAGAGGGCGCATGCAATCCCGCGATCGTTCACCCACACGCATGGAGAGTGGCCGCATGGCCGTTGAACGCACCCTCAGCATCATCAAGCCTGACGCAACACGGCGCAACCTGACGGGAAAGATCAACGCGATCCTCGAAGAAAACGGGTTGCGCATCGTCGCGCAGAAGCGGATATGGATGAGCCGCGCGCACGCGAAGGAATTCTACAAGGTGCATGCGGAGAGGCCGTTCTATACAAGCCTCGTCGACTTCATGTGTTCTGGCCCCGTTGTCGTGCAGGTGCTCGAGGGCGAGAACGCCGTGGCAAAAAACCGCGAGCTGATGGGCGCGACCGACCCAGCCAAGGCAGCGCCGGGAACCATCCGCGCGCTGTTCGCCGAAAGCATCGAGGCAAACTCTGTGCACGGTTCGGACAGTGCGGAAAACGCGGCGCGCGAAATCGCTTTCTTTTTTTCCCAAACCGAGATTGTGGGCTGATTCTGTGACGGGGGCTGGCCGGCTTGGGTCGCCCCCGTCCCCTGCTGGCCCCGGCGCCAAGAGGCTTAGGATACGGCGTGGCCCACGACGTCGCGCCCAAACCCGCCCCCTGCTGGCCCCAGCGCCGAGAGGCTTAGAGCAAGAAGAGCGCGAGCAAGATCAGCACCGCAGCGACTGACCCGACCCCCCAGACGAGCGCCCGGTTGAAGGCGCGGTAGGTTTCCTCGCGCGAACGGAGGAATTCCTCAAGCTTTGGGTCGTCCATCCTCGCCACGCCCGCTGACCCTGCCATCCTCACCCTCCCCTTCATCGTCAAATCGCCCTTGCTTAAGCGGAGTGCGGCACCAGGGGCAAGGGGTTGAACAACACCGTGGCAGCCGATACCGGGCCGGCGGTCACACCGAGATGGGCAGCAAGCGCGGTCGGATAGAGGCGATGTTCGGCCGCCAAAACCCGTGCCGCAAGGCTTTCCACCGTATCCTCCGGCAGAACGGGCACAGCCGCTTGGGCAAGGATCGGCCCGTCATCCATCGCTTCGGTGACGAGATGGACGGTGCAGCCGTGCAGCTTAACGCCGGCAGCGAGAGCGCGGGCATGCGTCTCAAGCCCAGGGAAGGCCGGCAGAAGACTCGGGTGGATGTTCAGCATCCGCCCCCGCCACAGGCCCACGAGATAAGGGGTGAGCAGGCGCATCCATCCGGCGAGGCAGACGAGGTCCACCCTAGCGCCGTGCAGAGCGGCCTGGATCGCCGCCTCGTGCGCCGCACGGTCGCCGCGGAACGGGCGGTGGTCGATCACCACCGTCGGCACCTCGGCTGCCCGCGCGATGGCGAGCCCGGCCGCCTTTGGTTCGTTGGACACAACGAGCGCGATCTCAGCCGGGAACGCAGGGTCGGCCGAGGCCTCGATGAGGGCGCGCAGGTTGCTGCCGCGGCCGGAGATCAGCACCGCGACCCGTGCCTTCATGTGAGCCAGCCGGCCGGGACCGACACCTCGACCCGTGCTGGCCCCTCCCCAGCGACGAGTGTGCCGATGCGGAAGACCTTTTCGCCCTGTGCGGAGAGGATAGAGGTCGCGCGCTCAGCATCGGCGGGGCCGACCACCACCGCCATGCCGATGCCGCAGTTGAACACGCGCAGCATCTCCTGAGCCGTGACCCCGCCCGTACGCGCGAGCCAGGCGAACACCGGCGGCACCGGCCAGGAGGCGGCGTTGATTGCGGCGACAACCCCTTCTGGCAGGACTCGCGGCAAGTTTCCCGGCAGACCGCCGCCTGTGATGTGGGCAGCCGCCTTGATTAGCCCTTCGCGATGAGCGGCCAGCAACGGTGCAACGTAGATGCGCGTCGGCTCGAGCAGCACCTCCCCCACCGTCCTCTCGCCGTCCCACGAACAGGCCGAGGACCAGCCAAGCCCCGCCTCAGAAACGATGCGGCGGACGAGCGAAAAGCCGTTCGCGTGCACGCCCGATGAGGCAAGCCCAAGCACCACGTCGCCGGGTGCGATGTCAGGCCTAGGAAGCAAAGTGCCGCGTTCGGCCGCGCCCACGGCGAAGCCGGCGAGGTCGTAATCTCCGGCGGCGTACAGTCCCGGCATTTCCGCCGTCTCCCCGCCCACGAGAGCGCAGCCAGCGATGCGGCATCCCTCGGCCATGCCGGCAATCACCTCGGCCGCATGGTCAACGCAAAGCCGGGCGGTGGCGAAATAGTCGAGGAAAAACAGAGGCTCGGCCCCCTGCACCACCAGGTCGTTGACGCACATCGCGACGAGGTCGATCCCCACGCCATGGTGGCGGCCGGTCTCGATCGCGATCTTGAGCTTCGTCCCCACCCCGTCTGTGGTGGCGACCAGCACGGGGTCGGTGAAGCCCGCCGCGCGCACGTCGAACAGCGCGCCGAACCCACCCAGGGCGCCGAGCGTGCCCGGCCGGTCGGTCGCGCGCGCAAGCGGCTTGATCCGCTCGACGAGCGCCTCGCCCGCCTCGATGTCGACGCCGGCGTCGCGATAGGTGGCTCTGGCGATGGTCTCCCCCGATCGGCTAAGGCAGCATGCACGTTCGCTGGGTCGTGTCGGGGAAGGGGCGTGTCGTCAAGAGCAAGGTTGATCGGGGCGGTTCTCGCCCTCGCGGTCGGGTGCGGGGTCGCACGCGCGGGCGAGTGGGGCTTCCGCATCGGCGGCATCGTGGTCGACGAGACGGCAGCGGACGCGGTGGCGGCGAGGACGGCAGCGCAGGCGACCGGCCGTCAGCTGGCCTGGGAGCGTTTCCTGGCCCGCGAGGCGCCGGAGGCGGCACGTCTGCGGCGATTGCCCGAGCGCGAGCTCGACCGCCTGATCGAGGGCTTCGAGGTTGTCGAGGAAGAGATCACGGCGCGACGGTACCGTGCGACTCTCGCCGTGCTGTTTCGCCCCGAGGCCGTGCGCGCCCTGCTCGCGCGCGAGCTTGGCCCTGGCGAAACCGTGGAGGTGAGGGCGCGCTTCGCCTCGCCCGGCGAGTGGGCGGAGCTTCGGCGTCGCCTTGCCGCCATAGCGATCGTTTCGCGAGTCGAGCCGCGCGGCCTTAGCGCCGGTGAGGCGCGCCTTGCCTTGACCCTGTTGGGTGGTGCAGCGAGGGCGAAATCGGCCTTCGCCACCGCGGGCCTCGTGCTGGAAACGGAGGGCGAGCTGCCCACTCTCTCCCTCGCTGCCCCGCCGGCGGCCGAGGGCCGGACCAGCGACTAAGCCGCGGCGATGATGACGGCACCCAATCTGATCACGCTGCTTCGGCTCTGTGCGGTGCCCGCTGCCGTCTGGCTGATTCTGCAGCGCGAAATGGCTTGGGCGTTCTGGCTGTTCGTCGCCGCCGGCATTTCGGACGCGGTGGATGGGTTCATTGCCAAGCGGTTCGGCCTGCGCTCTCGGGTCGGCGCGGTGCTTGACCCCGTGGCCGACAAGGCTCTGCTTGTTAGCGTCTACGTCACGCTCGGCGCGATCGGGGCTTTGCCCTCCTGGCTTGTCATCCTGGTCGTGTTCCGCGACATGCTGATCGTGGGCGGGGTGCTCACCCTCTATGTCCTCGGCGAGGAGGTCGTCATTCGGCCGCTGTTTGTGAGCAAGGCCAACACCGCCGCGCAGATCGTGCTCGCCGCTGCCGTGCTTTTGCACGCTGCCTACGGCGTGCCCAGCGAAAGGGCGGTGACGGCTCTGGTGTGGCTGGTGGCGGCGAGCACGCTGGCGTCCGGTGCGGCCTACCTTGCGCGCTGGGTGCGCGGCGGCGGGGCGGCGGCGCTGTGACCATCATGACACCGCCAGAAATCGCAGCGCGCCGGCAGCGCTTGTTGCTGACCCTGGCCACGGTCGGGGCGCTGCTTTTTGCCCTGCACCTCTTTTCTTCGATCCTGCTCCCCTTCGTGCTCGCCGCCCTCGTCGCCTATTTGCTCGATCCGATCGCTGGTCGATTGGAAGCGATTGGCGTGCCGCGCGGTCTGGCCGCCATCTTGCTCGTGGTCGCCTTGCTCGCGCTCATTATTGCCTTCCTGCTGCTGTTCTATCCGTTAATCCTGGCGCAGATCACTATCCTGATTTCTTTGATTCCGCAGTACATTCGTCTGCTTGGTGATTTGATCCAGCAGTCTCTTCTATGGTTGGAGGAGAATCTTGGGCCCGAGTTTGTCGACCAGAGGCTGCGCCAGCTTGCCCTGAGCCAGGTCAACACGATGATTGGGTGGCTAACGGGGGCGATCGCCTCTGTGGTTGGTGGCGGCGTGCAGCTGATCAACGTGCTCGCTCTAATCGTCGTTACCCCCATCGTCGCTTTCTACCTGCTGCGGGACTGGCCGAAGATTATGGCCCGCCTCGAATCCTGGGTGCCGCGCCGCTACGCTCCCACCGTGCGCGACATCGCCTCCGAGATCGACCGCATTCTCTCTGCTTGGGTACGCGGCCAAGCGCTGGTCTGTCTCATCCTCGCTTTGTTCTACGCCACCGCGCTCACCGCTGCAGGGCTGCAGCTCGGCCTCATCGTCGGGCTCACCGCCGGTATCCTCTCCTTCATCCCGTATGTCGGCACGCTGACGGGCTTCGTCGTCGGCGTCGGCATGGCGGCGGCCCAGTTCGGCACCTGGTCGGGTGTGGCGATGATTGCGGCGATCTTCGTGTTCGGCAACGTGGTCGAGGGCTATGTGCTCTATCCGCGCCTGCTTGGCGAGCGCGTCGAACTGCACGCCGTATGGGTGATTTTCGCCCTGTTCGCCGGCGGGGCCGTGTTCGGCTTCCTCGGCGTCTTGCTTGCCGTGCCGGTCGCAGCGGCGATTGGGGTCATCGTGCGCCATTGGCTTAAGCGCTATCTCGCGAGCGAACTCTACCGCGACGAGGGGAGGCTGTGAGCGCGGAGCAGATGGCCCTTGCGTTTCCGGCCGCAGCGTCTTTCGCCGCCGAGGATTTCATTTACTCGCCTGCCACGGAGGCGGCCCGGCGCTGGCTTGCTCTCTGGCCGGACTGGCCGGCGGGGCGGCTCGTGCTGGTGGGGCCCGAGGCGTCGGGGAAAAGCCATCTCGGGGCGATCTGGCGGCAGCGCAGCGGCGCTGCCATGGTTTCCGCCGCAGCGCTCAGCATCGCCGACGTGCCGCATCGCCTTGGTTCGGCGCTGCATCTGCTGGTCGAGAACGCAGACGGTGCTGCCAGCGACGCTGCGCGCGAACGGGCGCTTCTGCATCTGCTCAACCTTGTCTATGAACATGGCGGAACGGTGCTGCTGACCGCGCGCCTGCCCGCTCCGCGCTGGCCGCTCACGCTGCCCGATCTCCGCTCACGCCTGACGGCATCGGCCAGCGTGGCGATCGGCGCCCCGGACGAGGCCCTGCTTGCCGCCATGCTGGCCAAGCAGCTCGCGGATCGCCAGCTTGCCTGCGATGCCGCTCTGCTGCGCTATCTCGTGGCGCGGCTGCCGCGGAGTTATGCCGCCATCGCCCGCGCCGCCCGGCTGCTTGATGAGATCGCACTTGCCGAGGGGCGACGCATCGGCCGCGCGCAGGCTGCGCGCGTGCTCGCTGCCCTGGCGGAGGGATGATCCTGATCGTCGCGGTCTTGCACGCGCCACCACTTGCTGCCCCTCGGGCAGGCATGGGAGGAAAGCGCCATGCGGCAGGCGGCCGCGCACCCGTTGCAGGAGACGACCGTGAGCGAGCGTCGCGATCGCCCAGCGGAGACGGCGAACGAGCCCACGGCGGTTCCGCCCCTAGGGCTCGACGATCCGGCCCGCTTCATCAACCGCGAGCTTTCCTGGCTCGCCTTCAACGCGCGCGTGCTAGAGGAGGCAGACAACCCTCGCCACCCTTTGCTTGAGCGCGTGCGCTTTGTCTCCATTTCCGCCACCAACCTCGACGAGTTCTACTCCGTCCGTGTCGCGGGGCTGGTCGGCCAAGCGACCGCCGGGCTAAACGTGGTGAGCCAGGACGGGCTAACCCCCGGCCAGCAACTCGCCGCCATCCACACCCGTGCCCAGGCGCTGATGGCGGAACAGCAGCGCGTGTGGCGCACACTCCGCGGGCTGTTGCGCGACCAGGGCCTCGCTGTCATCGAGCCCGCCGAACTCGCCGCCGAGGATCGCGCCTGGCTTGAGCAGTGGTTCATGGAGAGGATCTTTCCCGTCCTCACCCCACTCGCCATCGATCCCGCCCACCCATTCCCGTTCATCCCCTCGCTTGGCCTTGTGATGGTACTGAAGCTCGCGCGCGGGGATGACGGCACGGTGATGCGCGCGCTTTTGCCCATCCCACCGCAGGTCGACCGCTTTGTTCGCCTGCCAGACCGTGAGGGTATCCGTTTCCTCGTCGTCGAGGATGTGATCGACCAGTTTCTGGATCGTCTCTTTCCCGGATTCATCGTCACCGGGCGCGGCATTTTCCGCATCATCCGCGACTCAGACGTGGAGTTCGAGGAGGAGGCGGAGGATCTTGTGCGCTCCTACGAGACGGCACTGAAGCGGCGCAGGCGCGGGCGCGTCATCCGCCTCAAAGTCGATCGCGAAATGCCGCCTGATTTGCTCGAGTTCGTTGCCGACGAGCTCGATGCACCTCGAACCGAACTGTTCATAGTCGATGGCATGCTCGGCATTGGTGACGTCAAGCAGATCATCGTCGATGACCGCCCCGATCTCCTTTTCAAGCCGTTCACCGCCCGCTTCCCCGAACGGATCCGCGACTTCGGCGGCGATTGCTTCGCCGCCATCCGACACAAGGACATCGTCGTTCACCACCCCTACGAGTCCTTCGACGTTGTGGTGCAGTTCTTGCGCCAGGCGGCGCGCGACCCGAACGTGGTCGCGATCAAGCAAACCCTCTACCGCACGAGCCGCGACAGCCCCATTGTGCGGGCGCTGATCGAAGCCGCCGAAGCCGGCAAGTCCGTCACCGCTATGGTGGAGCTGAAGGCGCGTTTCGACGAGGAACAGAACATCCGCTGGGCGCGGGAGATGGAAGCGGCCGGCGTGCAGGTGGTGTACGGCTTCGTCGAACTGAAGATCCACGCCAAGGTGAGCCTCGTCGTGCGCCGCGAAGGTGGCGCGCTCCGCTCCTATGTGCACTATGGCACGGGAAACTATCATCCTTACACCGCGCGCGTGTACACTGACCTCTCATTCTTCACCTGCGATCCCGCTCTCACGCGCGACGCGGCACGGCTGTTCAACTTCATGACGGGCTATGCGCGCCCCGAGACGATGGACGCGATCGCCTACGCGCCTGCAACACTGCGACCGCGCCTTCTTGAACTGATCGAGGAGGAGATCGCGCATGTGCGCGCGGGCCGCCCTGGCACGATCTGGCTGAAGATGAACAGCTTGGTCGATGCGACGCTGATCGATGCGCTTTATCGCGCCTCGCAAGCGGGGGTGGAGATCGCCATTGTCTGCCGCGGAATCTGCTGCCTCCGCCCTGGCGTACCCGGCCTGTCCGAGACGATCCGCGTGAAGTCGATCGTCGGGCGCTTCCTCGAACACAGCCGGATCTTCTGCTTTGGCAACGGCGAAGCGATGCCCTCTCGACGCGCCAAGGTGTTTATCTCTTCGGCTGACTGGATGACGCGCAACATGGACTGGCGCGTCGAGGTGATGGTGCCGATCTTCAATGAAACGGTGCATGCGCAGATCCTCGACCAGATCATGGTGGTGAACCTGCGCGACGAGATGCAGACCTGGGACCTGCTGCCGACGGGGGAATACCAACGATGCACAGCGCGCGAAGGGGCGGTTTCCGCGCATGAGTACTTCATGACCAATCCTTCCCTCTCCGGCCGCGGTAGCGCGCTGCACGGGCCGGCCACGGTGAACGTTCCGCCCTCGGTGTTCGGTCGCGACCGGCCTGACCGCGTGCTGCAGGACTGAACTGCCTCGCCATGCACGCGCCGCTTTCGCCGCATCCGCCGCGGCTTGGAGTAATCGACCTTGGCTCGAACTCGGTTCGTCTCGTCGTGTTCGAGGGGCTAACGCGCAACCCGCAGATCGTATTCAACGAGAAGGCGATCCTCGGCCTTGGGCGCGGGCTTCAGGTGACGGGGCGGCTGAATGAGGAGGCGATTGCGCAATCCGTCACGGTGCTGGAACGCTATGCCGTTGTCGCCGCTGCGATGCGCGCCGACCCTGTTGAAATCCTCGCCACCGCCGCGGTACGCGATGCGCAGAATGGACCAGCCTATGTTGAGATGCTGCGCCGGCGATTTCCATCCGTGCCGATCCGCGTGCTGTCGGGCGAGGAGGAGGCGCGGCTCTCCGGCCTCGGAGTCTTGTGCGGCATCCCGCAAGCAGATGGCATCCTTGGCGACTTGGGCGGCGGCAGCCTTGAACTCGTTCGGCTCGATCGCGGCGTGGTGCGCACCGCCACTGTGCCGATCGGCGTGCTGCGACTGATTGACCGTTCGGGCAACAACGTGGTGCGCGCGCGCGCCATTGTTGAGGAGACATTGCGCGAGATTCCATGGCTTGCGGAGGGGGCGGGGCGCGACCTCTACCTAGTGGGCGGCTCCTGGCGAACGCTTGCCCGCATCCACATCGGCCAGACCGGCTATCCGCTTTCCGTCGTGCACCACTACACGCTCACGCGTGAGGAGGCGCGCGACTTGACCGGCGTTATCACCAATCTCTCGCGCAAAGCACTGGAGCGCGTTCCGGGCGTGTCGCGCCGACGCCTCGACACTTTGCCCTTCGCCGCGGTGGTGCTGCGCCGGCTGCTGCGCGCCACTGGCGCCCGCCGCGTCGTGTTCAGCGCCAACGGTCTGCGCGAGGGGTGGTATGCGATGCATCTCGACCCCGGAGTTGCGGCCGAAGACCCTGTGCTCGCCGCGGGGCGCGATCTCTGTCGCCGCTTCGGGCGCAGCGAGGACCTTCCCCCCGCGCTGATCCTCTGGACCGAACCGATTTTTCCCGACGAAACCCCGATGTTGCGACGCTTGCGCGAGACCGCATGCTGGGTGTCGGACATCGGCGCGCACGAGCACCCGGACTACAAGGCAGAGCAGGCGTTTCTGCGCTTGTTGCGTCAACCGGGCATCGGCGTTGATCACCATGCGCGGGCCTTTCTTGCCCTGACTTTGGCGATGCGCCACGAGGCAGACCCGCTTGCGCCGTGGCTTGCGCCGGCGCGCGCTCTGCTCGATGTCGCCTCGGCGAAGAGGGCCGAGGTGCTGGGGGCAGCGTTGCGGCTTGCCTACACGCTCTGCGGCGGCACCTCGGCGTTGCTTGCGCTGACCTCGATCCGCATCGAACAGGAGCGGCTCGTGCTGAGGCTTGCGCGCGGCGGCGGCGTGTTTGCGGGTGAAGCGGTCTGGCGGCGGCTCGAGCGTCTGGCCGAGGCGGTGGGGCGGGAGCCGGCGACGGAGCTTGCGCCGCAGGCTGTCGCCGCCGCTTGAGCGATGAGCTGCCTCGCGGCCGCGTCAGCTGGAACCAGCAGCCTGCAGATGACTTTGCCCTGGCGGGTGCTTCCTTGCCTTCGCTCCCCCCCCTTGATGGCCCTTTCGGCCTTAAGCGCCCCCCGCTGGTCAGCGGGTGGTGAAGGCCTGCGCTGGTTAACGCGTGGGCGGCTTCGGCGAGGCTAAGGGGATTGCTGCCCTTCAACGCTCACACCCCAGTCGCAAGCCCCCGGGCTGCAGCGCTGTTCGGACCAGTCATCGGCCCGTCGTCATGCTGCCAAAGCGGTTGACAAAGTCCCTGATCACCATGGTTTCGGCGTCCGCTAGGCAGCTTGACCCGTTCGGGCCTGGTTCGAAGCGATAGATGGTGATGTGAACGCCCTGAATTTGGGCCCGACAAAACACCCCCTCCCGTTCGGGCTGGCCTGGACAATCCGTAAGATCGATGTGCGGCACGTTGGGCTCGAACTCCGCATAGGCGATGCGACAGGACGGCGAGGCAAGGGCGAGCGCTGGCAGCAGGACGACAGCGGCGCAGGCGACAAGGTAGCGCATCGGGTGACCTCTCGTCGTTTGGGTTGCAAGCTCGCGAGCGTGTTGAACAGGTACTGCAACTCAGTCGCATTTGCAACACCAGAACAACGCAGAGATCAGCACCCAGGCGAGCGACAGTCGGCCGCCCCCTGCCCTTTTGCCGCACCGTGTCTCAGAACGCTGGGCGGATGGCACAGCCGCCGCCCCCTTGTTGGCCATACCCTGCTCCCCTCATGCGCGCTGGGAAGGACGGTTTGGCCAAAGCGAGGAGGCCGCAATCATGTCCGGCTCACGGACGAACAGGCCCTCGGGATCCTGAGATGGCAGGATTGGCGTTTGTCTCGCTCTCAACCTTGGCTTTGCGGGCATGGCTGCCTGTTGGGCTGAGGTGGGCCCGTTCCAAGCCGCACCTGCGGCGAAAGACTATGGCCCGGCCTGCCGCTTGGCGGGCTGGCCGCGTGGAAAAAGCGGCCGCCCCCGTTCCCCCCCTCGCGCAGATCGCACTCGTCCACGCCGACCAGGACGGCGCGCTTGTGCCGACTGTTCCGCCCACGCGCGGGGCGATGGCGCAAACCCGTGATCGAGAACGCCACAGGCAACAGAGACCGCCGCCTGCAGATGTCTGTACGCGGCAGGGCAAGAGCGTGACGGTCAAGGCTGATCGAGGGGCCCCACAAGACGAGGCTCGCGTCGTGGATTTCGCTTTCTCTCTGTCCCTCGACCTCGATTTGTCAGACCGCGCGCCACACTCGCGCCCCCTGGCTTTAGATGCGACCCCAGAAGGGGGACGCGAAAAATCCACGTCGCCAAAGCGAGCGGCCGTTAGGCCTTCACCCGGAAGAGCCCAGCGCACAGCCGAAGCGCCTCGTAGGCCCGCCCCTCCTTTACCAGAGCGCGCACGCGATCGAGCACTGCGGCCGCCTCGGGCCTCGCTGCGCGGGCGTCGGCCAAGGCGGCCTCAACATCGTGCCCCGTCTCCATGCCAAGATATTGACACTGGATCGCGAAATAGAGTGCGCGCTCCGGCCCATCCACATCCTCGGCGCGCAGCATGTCACGCCCGCGCAGGAACTGCGCCCGGTTATGCAGGAAGATCGTCGCTGTCCGGTCGCCGGCGCCAATCACCGCACCATTCACCACCATCGTCTCCCCCGGACGTAGAACCACCTTCAGCGGCATCCTGCCCTTCCATCCTTCTCGCATCCGTGTCGATCTGCACAACCGATGCGCGTATCCCGAATTTTGGCAGGCAACCGCCGTGCCGATCGCGCCAGGGGCGGCAGCCGGCCCGCTGAGGCGCTGGCGCGGCGCGCAGGCGGCAACATCCGCTCAGGCTGCGGCAAGTCCTGCATCCCCGTCAGGACAAGCTTTGCCCATGGGCTTGCCAACGGCCACCACAAGGTCTCGCTTTGCCGGCCTGATCGCGCCATCCGCGGCTTGGCCCGGAAGTTGCGCTGGTTCAATTGCCATGCAACCAGCCGTCGATGCCGTCGCGATTGCCGCACCTGTTCGCCAGACCTGTCTGGACTGGACGGAAGCCGCACCTGCGGCTGCGTCAGACTTTCCCACCCTGCTTGCGGCCGTCCTGACAGCGGAGCAGACCAGCGCGCCGGCCTCTGGCGCGCCGGCAGTTGAGTCGACCGAAAAGGATACGCCAAGGGATGCCGAAGCACCGGCGCCTGCCACCCCGGCGGTGATCGATCCCCCCCTCCCGTCCGACGCCGTCCAGTCGGATCCCGCAACGGAAACCGCCTCAGCGGTAATCGATCCGCCCCTTGCTCCCGTAACTTTCCAGTCTAACCCCGAGACGGTGGAGACGGGGCCGATCGCAGGATGGGCGGACACCACGGACCCGTCCTGCCTCGGGTTGCAGGGTGGCGAAGGGTCGTTGCAGACGAGGCTTGCCGCTGACACTGCCAGCGCAGCAGTGACG
This sequence comes from uncultured Elioraea sp., assembly GCA_938010425.1. Lineage (GTDB taxonomy): Bacteria > Pseudomonadota > Alphaproteobacteria > Acetobacterales > Acetobacteraceae > Elioraea. The sequence goes on along the minus strand of CALLUO010000005.1, from coordinate 65,436 downwards.
CCGCCAAGGGTCGGCTCGCCCTTCCAGCAGGTGGGCACAACGGTTTTGCCAACCCTTCGCTCGCCCGGGGCGATGTCACTACCCCCGATAGAGCCCGGAGACGAGGCGCCAACAGCGGAACGGGAAACCAGCCAGGCGGACACGTCTGACCAGGCGGCGGCGAAGGGTGTTGCGCCAACGCGCCACGCCGATGGCGAAGCCGTACTGTCGCAGTTCCTTGCCAGGCGCAGGTTTGATCCGCGGCCCCGCACCGAACCCCCCACGAACGGCACCCGCCAGGACTCAGAGGGAAGCCCGCCCTCCCGCCGTGACGAAGCGGAGGCAAAGACGGTGTCGGCTCTTTTCCGTTCCGTGTTCGCGCGCAGCGCAGCGCATGGGAACGATGGGGTTCTCACACCCGAACCCGCTCCCGTTCGAACCTCGATCCCGCTGCCCGCCGACTTCCGCCCGGACTCCCCTCCGCGGCCTTTCATCGAGGCTCCCGGGCTCTTGACCCCTGGCATGCCTGGCGTGGCTGAGGCGTCTCCCGCTTCGGGGGCGCCTGCGGCCCTCGTCCGAAGGGCGCCCGCCGCCAGGTTCATTCCGGTGATACAACAGATCGCGCCGGTGCTGATCACCCTCTCCATCGCGCCGCAACTTGGGCCCGCGCGCCTCACCCTTTTGCTAGAGCCCGAGGAGCTTGGCCGGATCGAGGTTGCGGTGGAGCGGGTGGGCGAAGGGCGCCTCAGCATCGCCATCGTCGCCGAACGGGCCGAGACGCTCATACTGCTGCAGCGCGACTCGGCCCTGCTCGACCGTGCGCTGGCGCAGGCGGGGGTGGGTTCGGAAGGGCGCAGCCTCTCCTTCGCTTTCGGCGAGCCCGGCGGACGAGCGGGTGACAGCCATGGCGGTCAGCGCGGTCCTCGCACCGCTGAGCCCGAACGCGGCACGCTGGCACAGGCGCCAAGTTCTTCGGCCACGGCCCTCCTCGACATCGCTGTCTAATTGGAGACATCACACCATGACCGCCCAAGTCACTGCCACCCTCAACCCGACAGAGCGGCAGCAGACGGCAATCGCTTCCCGCCGGCAGATCGCGTCGAACTTTCAGGATTTCCTCAAGTTGCTCACCACCCAGTTGCGCAACCAGGACCCGACGGCACCGCTGGATACCAACCAATTCACCCAACAGCTTGTCATGTTTGCCCAGGTCGAACAGCAGCTCGCCACCAACCAAAGCCTCGAGCGCCTGATCAGACTGCAGGAGACGAGCCAGCTCACCGCTCTCACCGGGCTGATCGGACGCACGGTGGAAGCGGAGGCCGGAGCGATTGTGCTGCAGAACAGCGTAGGCCGCGGCGCGTACACGCTGCGCGCAGATGCCACCGCGACCACGGTGGTCATCCGAGACGCTGCGGGTCGGATCCTCGCCCAGTTGGCGGGGGAGAGCCGAGCCGGACGGCACGAGTTTGCCTGGGACGGCAGAGACGCGTTTGGCCGCAGGCTGCCCGACGGGGTTTATCGGGTTTCGGTCGAGGCCCGGCGCGGGTCGGGCGTGGAGCCGGTTCCGACCACAGTGATTGGCCGGATCACCGGGGCGGAGAGGACCGAGGGCGGGCTCAAGCTCTTCATCGGAGGGCTTGCGATAGACAGTTCCGCCATCCGCTCTGTCTCGCCCGACCGCTAAGGTGCCCGGTCGCAGGGCTGGGCAGGTTTTTCCGCCCGGCAAGTTTTGCCGCGTTAACCCTGTCGCAACGCATTTCCTCCACGCTTGCGCGTGATGGCGCCGGGCGCGTTTTTGGCTTTGCCACGGCGGTGCAGAAGGGAGTGACACTCGGTGAACGGTCTGCTCGTCGGGCTGAAGAGTTTGGGGCCAGTGCGGCTGGCGGTGCTCGGCGCGGTCGGGACTGCGGTGCTCGGGGTCATTCTCTTCCTCGCCATCCGCGCCAGCGAACCGCCGATGGCTTTGTTGTACGGCGAACTCGACCAACGCGACGCGGCGCAAATCGTCCAAGCGCTTGAACGCCAACGCGTGCCCTACCGCCTTGCCGGCAACGGAACGCAAATCCTTGTTCCGATCGAGCAGGTGCCCCGGCTTCGCCTGTCTTTGGCCAGCGAAGGCCTGCCGTCGGGGGGCTCCGTTGGCTATGAGATCTTTGACCGAGCGGATGGACTTACCGCCTCTTCGTTTCAGCAAGAGATGAATCGCCTTCGCGCACTCGAGGGCGAGTTGGCGCGAACCATCCGCTCGCTTGCGGGCGTGCGGGGCGCACGCGTGCATCTGGTGCTGCCGCGGCGCGATCCGTTCTCGCGGCGCGAGGCCGAGGCCCAAGCCTCGATCGTGCTGACGATGAGCGGAGCGCAGCGCCTCGACCGCGAACAAGTGCAGGCGATCGTTCATCTCGTGGCTGCTGCCGTGCCGGGCCTGAAACCGCAAAATATTTCGGTGATCGACAATCGCGGCTCCCTCCTCGCCCGCTCCGGCCAGGCCGTGGGCGGGCTCGGTCTTGCCCTGAACGCCGAGGAGTTGCGCCGTGCGCACGAGATGCGCCTCGCCCGCGCCGTCGAGGAGATGCTTGAGCGAACGGTCGGGGTAGGCCGTGTGCGGGTCGAGGCCACGGTGGAGATGGATTTCGACCGCGTCACCGAAAGCCGCGAAAGCTTCGACCCCGATCAGCAGGTCGCGCGATCCGTGCACAGCGTCACGGAGGAAAGCCGCAGCGTAGATCGGGCTGAAAACGTGACCGTCGGCAACAACCTGCCGAATGCGCAGCCGCAAGGAAGCCAGGCGGGTTCGCAGGAGAGCCGGACGGAGGAGACGACAAACTACGAGATCGGACGCGTGCTGCGCCAGATCACGCGCGACACGCCAACCGTGCGTCGCCTGTCCATCGCCGTGCTGGTCGATCACGCTCCTGTGGCGGGTGGAGAGCCGAGGCCGCGAACGGCGGAGGAACTTGATCGTCTTGCCGCCCTGGTTCGTTCCGCGGTTGGCTTCGACGAGTCGCGTGGCGATCGGATCGAGGTGGTCAACCTGCGCTTTGCCGATGCTGACCCGACACCCATGGCAGAGGAAAGTCTGTTCGGGCTTCCGATCGGACGTGCAGAGCTCGTGAGAGTGGTGGAGACGATCGTGTTCGGCATCGTCGCCCTGCTCGCCCTCCTCTTGGTTGCTCGACCGCTCGCCGGCCGCGCCATCGAACGGCTTGGACGGGCGGGCAGCGACGCGTCGGGCGCGCTCGCCTCGGTTTCAGGTGTGGCCGCCCTGCCTGGACCATCGGGCAGCCAGCCGCTCGCTACGGCGGCGGGAACAAGCGAACAGATCGCCTCGGAAACGGATTCCCTCGGGGCGCTGCCCGAACCAGAGAACATGATCAATATTGCCAACATCGAGGGAAAAATGCGCGCTTCCTCGATTCGCCGCATCGCTGAACTGGTCGAAAAGCACCCCGAGGAGGCGGTGGCCGTGGTGCGCAGTTGGATGGCGCAGGAGAGCTGAGCGATGGCGCGCGTGCGCGATGACTACCGCAGCCTCACAGGCGCGCAGAAGGCCGCCGTGTTGATGCTGACCCTCGGCGAGGAAAATGCCGCGAAACTGTTCGCCCAGATGCATGAGGACGAGATCAAGGAGATCTCTGCCGCGATGGCGACTTTGGGGCCTGTCGCCTCATCCGTAGTGGAACGGCTTTGCCAGGAATTCGCCAGCCAGATCAGCGCCACGGGCAATCTGGTCGGCAGTTATGAGAGCACTGAGCGTCTGCTGCTCAAGACGCTGCCGCGCGACCGTGTGGCGCAGATCATGGAGGAAATCCGAGGCCCCGCCGGGCGCACGATGTGGGACAAGCTCGGCAACGTCAACGAGGTCGTGCTCGCCAATTATCTGAAGCACGAATATCCGCAAACCGTTGCCCTGGTGCTGTCCCGAATCAAGCCGGACCACGCGGCACGCGTTCTGCAGCTGCTGCCCGAGGCCTTCGCGATGGAGGTCATCATGCGCATGCTGTGCATGGAATCTGTACAGAAGGAAATCCTGGATGGTGTAGAGCGCACGCTGCGCCAGGAGTTCATGTCCAACCTTGCGCGCACGCAGAGGCGAGATGCGCATGAGCTCATGGCGGACATCTTCAACAATCTTGATCGATCGGCTGAGGCTCGCTTCCTCGCCGCGCTGGAGGAACGCAACCGCGACGCGGCGGAGCGGATTAAGAGCCTGATGTTCACCTTCGACGATCTCGTCCGCATCAACAGCCAAGGCATCCAGATTCTGATGCGTTCCGTCGAGAAAGAGAAACTCGCTCTCGCGCTCAAAGGTGCGTCAGACACCATCAAGGATCTCTTCTTCAGCAATCTTTCCGAGCGAGCAGCAAAAATGCTGCGCGAAGACATCGAGGCCCTCGGTCCGGTCCGGCTGAAGGACGTGGAGGAGGCGCAGGCCAGCATCGTCGCCACCGCCAAGGATCTCGCCGCATCTGGTCAGATCGTCCTCTCCGATGGGCGCGAGGAGGAGATGGTGTACTGACATGGCCGAACATCGGTCTCTCCCTACTTCCCCTCGCTCGCGTCCACTGCCGCTTTCCGCCCTGGCCACGCGCCACGTCGCGCAGGCGGAGAGGCCGCGTCGGGTCTTGTTCGGCGAGAGCTTCGATCCGCCACCTGCAGCACCCCAAGTTGCCGAGCCCGAAATCATCGCCCCCTCGTTCACGCTGGAGGATCTCGAACTCGCCCGCGCCGAGGCGTTTGCCGAGGGTCGCAAGGCCGGAGTGGCCGAAGCAGAAGGCGGCCTCCTCGCGCGCCAGGCCACCGCGCTTGAGGCCTGTGCGACGGCGATCGCGACGAGTGTGGCCGAAGCGCGTCGCGTTGCTGAGACGACCATCTCCGCTCTCGCACGGACCTTGATCGACTCGCTGGCAGTCGTGCTGCCAGATCACTCGCTTGCACTCCTGCCCCTTCGCATCGAACGGCTTGTCGCCGACCTCAAGGAAAGCCTCGGCAGCGAAGTCGCGCTCGATCTTTTTGCCTCGCCGCAGACCGCCGGCGTGCTCGAGAAGTCGCTCGCAAGCATGCGGCAAAGCGCCGCTTTGCCCGACCAGGTGCGGCTGCGCCCCGATCCCTCACTGCCAGAGACGGAAGTCCGAATTCGCTGGGTGTCGGCCGAGGCCGTAATCGACCCTGCCGCGGTGGCAGACGCGATGCGTCGTCTCCTCAACGAACTTCTTCCAGCCTCACCCGATGACACATCTTTCCGTGGAGAGCACGCATGAGCAACGACCCCTCGATCGAGCTCAAGGATCTTGATCCCTCCCTGCCGTCGTCTGCCGGCAGCGCTGACCAGCCAGTTCAAAGGTCGGCGCGCGACTTGGAAGCCGTTTATGACATCCCGGTCCAAGTCTCCGCCGTGCTCGGCAAGTCGGTGATGCAGGTAAGCCAACTTTTGAAGCTTGGGCGCGGTGCTGTCGTTGAGCTTGACCGCAAGCTCGGCGAAGCAATCGACATCTACGTCAATAATCGGCTCGTGGCGCGTGGCGAGGTGGTGATGGTCGATGATGATCGTCTCGGCGTAACGATGACCGAAATTGTGAAGGGCGAGCGAAGCGTCTAAGCAACAGACAAGCCGACGGAAAGGGGTGGTGTTGAGATGCGCGTGATGATCGTCGGATCGATGGCGGCGGAACTCGGCGAGGCGGCGCGAATCGCGATTGGTCGCGGGGCGAAGATCGCCCAGGCCGACGATGTTGTGTCGGCGCTAACCGAATTGCGCAGTGGCCGCGGCGCCGATGTTGTGCTGTGCGATGTGCAGCTACCGATTGAGGAGCTGATCGCGCGGATGGCAGCGGAACGGATCGCCGCTCCGGTGATCGCCTGCGGCACGCGCGCCGACGCCGTGCGTGCGGCGGCGGCGATCAGGGCCGGCGCGCGCGAATATCTCCCCCTGCCGCCAGACGCCGAACTGATCGCCGCCCTGCTCGAGACCCTCGGCGGCGACGGCCGCGCCCCGGTCGCGGTCGATCCCGCCATGCTGGCAACGCTGAGGCGGGCCGAGCAGATCGCGGCGTCCGACGCCTCGGTGTTGATCCGCGGCGAAAGCGGAACGGGCAAGGAGGTGATCGCCCGTCACATCCATCGCCGGTCGCGCCGCGCGTCGGGCCCATTCATTGCCGTCAATTGCGCTGCCATCCCTGAACACCTACTCGAGAGCGAACTGTTCGGCCACGAGAAGGGCGCGTTTTCAGGCGCGATCGCGCGCCGCATCGGCCGTTTCGAGGCCGCTGATGGAGGTACGCTCCTCCTCGACGAGATCAGCGAGATGGATGTCCGCCTGCAGGCGAAACTCCTGCGCGCGATCCAGGAGCGCGAGATCGACCGGCTCGGCGGTACGGAACCGGTGAAGGTGAACGTGCGAATTCTCGCTACCACAAATCGCCCACTCGAGGCCGAGGTGAAGAAGGGCACCTTCCGCGAAGACCTCTACTTCCGCCTCAACGTCATCACCCTGACGATCCCGCCGCTGCGCGACCGGCCCCGCGATATCGTTCCGCTTGCGGAAATGTTTGCGCGTCGGTACGCGGACGTCAATGGCATTCCCGCTCGGCCGCTCTCCGAGGCGGCGAAGCGCCTGCTCGAAGCCCAACCCTGGCGCGGCAATGTGCGTGAACTTGAAAACACTATCCACCGCGCCGTGCTGCTCGCGTCGGGCGATGTCATCGACGTCGATGCAATTGAACTGCCAGCAGCAGATGCGGAAGCATGCGTGCCCACTCGCCATCCAGCTGCACTCGGAGCTGGCGGCTCCGTCGCGGTTTCGTCCACGGTCGCAACGAAGGGGCTGGTCGGCAGAACCGTCGCTGACGTTGAGCGCGACCTGATTCTGGAAACGCTCACGCACTGCCTTGGCAACCGAACCCATGCCGCTGCCCTGCTCGGCATCTCCATCCGCACCCTGCGCAACAAGCTGCGCGAGTACTCAGCTGCCGGGCTAAAAATTCCTGCCGCGCCGAACGCCATCACCCCGCAGGATCGGGTTCCGGCCTGAGGCAAGCGGTTCGCGGCAGACAGACACGACGACATGGCGAGCGAGGTCCCGGCCAGCACGCCCATTGCCGCCATGCTCGGGCGGCTGAACGCCGTCCGCCCAGGGTCGGACGTGCTGATGGCTGCTGGCGTCGGTCTCCTCGTCGTCATCCTCGTCGTACCGCTGCCAACGCTGCTGCTCGACTTCGGCCTCGCCCTGTCGCTCACCGCCTCCATCCTGGTGCTGATGACGGCGGTGCTGATGCAGCGCCCGTTGGATTTCACCTCGTTCCCAACCGTTCTGCTCATCACCACGCTGCTTCGGCTCGGGCTGAACATCGCTTCGACCCGCCTCATTCTCAGCGCTGGCCACGAGGGGCCGCAGGCTGCCGGTGCGGTGATCGCCGCCTTCGGCGGCTTCCTGATGGCGGGCGACGTGGTGATTGGGCTGATCGTGTTCGCGATTTTGGTTCTGGTGAACTTCGTCGTTATTACCAAGGGCTCCGGTCGGATCGCCGAGGTCGCGGCTCGGTTTAGCCTCGATGCAATGCCGGGCAAGCAGATGGCGATCGACGCTGACCTTTCCGCCGGGCTGATCGACGAGGCCGGGGCGCGCGCACGCCGCAAGCAGCTTGAGGAGGAAAGCGCTTTTTTCGGCGCCATGGACGGTGCCGCGAAGTTCGTCCGCGGCGATGCGATCGCCGGCCTCGTTATTACATTGATTAATATCCTCGGCGGGCTCGCCCTTGGCATGGGCAGGGTTGGCCTGCCGCTGGCCGACGCGGCGCGAACCTATACGCTGCTGACCATCGGCGATGGGCTGGTCAGCCAAATCCCAGCCCTGCTCGTCTCCACCGCGGCCGGCATCGTCGTCACCAAGGCGGGCGTGGACGGCACGACCGACCAAGCGCTGGCCCGCGAGCTTGCCGGTTCGCCAAAACCGCTCGCTCTCGCTGCCGCAGCGGCCGGCACGCTCGCCCTGTTGCCTGGCCTTCCTGCTCTCCCATTTCTTACTCTTGCTGCAGCGGCCGGGGCGGCGGCGTGGGCCCGCCAGCGCGCAACCGAGGCAGCGACGGCCAGAGCGGCAGAGGTGGCCGCCTCCCAGCCAGCCCCTACACCCGCCGCTGAGGAACCGGCCCAGGCGCTGCGGATCGATGCGATCAGGCTCGAACTCGGCTACGGGCTGCTTCGGCTCGCCACAGGCGAGGCGGGCCAGCGGCTCACCGAACAGATTCGCGCCTTGAGACGAAGCCTCGCGCAGGACTTCGGCTTCCTGCTTCCACCCGTGCGCATTCAAGACAATGTCCAGCTGCCGCCCACGACCTATGTTGTGCGTCTGAAAGAGATCGAAGCGGGTCGCGGCGACCTCCGCCCGACCATGCTCCTGGCGATGGATCCGACCGGAGCGCCCATCCAGCTTCCCGGGGAGCGCACGACGGAACCCGCGTTCGGATTGCCCGCAATTTGGATCGACGAAACGCTCCGCGACGAAGCCCAGGCACGTGGGCTCACTGTGGTCGATCCGGCCTCGGTGTTGGTCACCCACCTCACGGAGCTTGTGCGCGACCATATGGCCGAACTCCTCTCCTTCGCCGACACGCAAAAGCTTCTCGACGAACTGCCGCGCGAATACCAAAAACTCGTTTCCGATCTGAACGCGCAGCAGGTCGGCACCGGCACCATCCAGCGCGTGCTGCAAGCCCTGCTCGCGGAACGCGTGTCGATTCGAGACCTGCCGACCATCCTGGAAGGGATCCTGGAGGGAACGGTAGCGGCGCGGAGCTTCTCGGCCCTGCTCGCCACGGTGCGCATGCGGCTTGCCCGGCAAATCACCGACAGCTTGACCGGCCCGAAGGGCTACGTCCCGCTGATCACCCTTTCGGCCGAGTGGGAGCGCGCTTTCGCCGAGGCGCTCGTGGGGCCCGCCGAGGACCGCCAGATCGCCATGCCGCCATCGAAGTTGCAGGAGTTCATCGCCCGCCTGCGCGATGCCTTCGAGAAGGCCGCAGCGGCGGGCGAGCAGGCTGCCTTGCTGACGAGCCCGCAGGTGAGGCCGCATGTGCGCGCCGTGGTCGAGCGTTTCCGCCCCGCCACCCCTGTCATCAGCCAAGCCGAGATCCACCCCCGTGCGCGCGTGCGCACCGTGGGCACGATCTGAGCCATGCGGCTTCGAATCTTCCACGCCCCGACCTCCGCCCAGGCGCTTGCCCGCGCGCGCGCCGAACTCGGTGAGGACGCGCTGATCCTTGCCACGCGGCGCGTCGGAGGCGGGGTCGAGGTCACTGCGGCGGTGGGTGAAGCGGACGATACGCCTGTCGCGGCCATTCCCGCCGTTTCCGCAAGCCCAGCCGCACCGACTTGGGATGCGGCAGCCTTGCGGGCGCACGGCGTGCCCGAGCGTTGCCTCGCGCGGCTTGACCGCACGCGTCCTCTCAGCGAGGCGATCGCGGAAGCTTTTCGCTTCGCCGCTCTGCCCCTCGCTCCTGGGCGCGTGATCATTCTCTGCGGGCCTCCCGGTGCCGGCAAAACGCTCACCACCGCTAAGCTCGCCACCCGGCTTCGCCTCGCTGGCGTCTCGCCTTGCGTCATCGCCGCCGACGGGCGTCGCGCCGGAGCCGTCGATCAGCTCGCCGCCTTCACCCGCCTTCTCGGCCTCAACCTCGTGGTTGCCCCTGATATTCCACGTCTCGCCAAGGCGATCGCGCGCCGTGCACCAGAGGCACCGGCGCTGGTCGATTATGCCGGAACCGATCCGTTCTCCGACCAGGACGGCACCGAGCTTGCCGCAATCATTCGGGCGGTCGGTGCGGAGGCGGTGCTGGTCCTGCCGGCCGCTCTCGATGCCGAAGAAGCCGGCGAAATCGCGCACGCCATGGCAGCGCGAGGGATTGAGTATCTTTTGCCGACAAGGCTCGACCTCGCCCGCCGACTGGGCTCCGTGCTCGCCGCCGCTTCGGCCGGCCTTGCTCTCACCGAAGGGGGGATAGGGCCTGGAGCCGCTGACGGGCTCATCCCGCTCGACGCCGGCTTGCTTGGAACCTGGCTTCTTTCCGCCCCGGCCGCGCGCCGCCGTCCGACCTCGGAGCTCGCTGCATGATCCTCCGTCCGGCCTCCCTCGTCTCCCGCCCACGCCTCATCGCGGTTGCCTCAGGCAAGGGCGGGGTAGGCAAAACCTGGTTCGCGATTTGCCTGGCCCAAGCACTCGCTGCGCAGCGGCTGCGCGTGCTCTTGGTCGATGCCGATGTCGGCCTGGCCAATGTCGACGTCCAGCTCGGGCTTGACCCGCGGCGCGACATTTCGGCCCTGCTGCGTGGCGAGCCGATCGCGTCCTGCATCACACCGCTCCCGGACGTTGGCTTCGACGTCGTCGCGGGACGGTCAGGCTCAGGGGCGCTTGCCGGCGCTGACGAGGCAACGGCGGAGCGAATCCTCTCTGCCCTCGCCGCCCCGCTTGGTTACGACCTCGCTGTGCTCGATCTCGGCGCGGGCATTGAACGGCTGCAGCGTCGGCTCTCTGCAGCGGCCGACACGCTGCTCGTACTGACCACCGACGAGCCAACGGCTCTGACGGATGCTTACGCCTGCCTCAAGCTCGCCACGCTGGACAATCCCCAGGGTGACCGTCGCATCGTGGTCAATTTCGCCTCCTCCCGCTTGGCTGGGGAACGAACCGCTGCGATCCTGCAAAAGTCCTGCCTCCGTTTTCTCGGCGCCGCTCCCTCCCTTGCCGGGGTAATTCGACGCGATCCGCGCGTCGCCGAGGCGATCAGACGCCAGCAGCCCTTTCTCACCCGCCACCCGACCAGCGAGGCCGCCCGTGACGTCGAAGCGATCGCCACCGCCCTTGTGCCCCTGGCGGCGTGAGGCGGCACTGTCATGGCAGGACGCGATAAAGGGTCGTCTCGCGCTCCTCGCGGTCCTCGAGGTCGCGGCTGACCGGAACGAGGAAGCGACCGATCGGCTCGAGCCCCTCGCGCGGCAGGTAAGCGCGCCCAGGATCGGCGAGCAGCACGGTCGCTCCGGCACGCACGGCCGCTTGCAGCCAGGGCCAAATTCTGGCGGTCATGGCGCGCTCGTAACAGACATCGCCAGCCAGGATCACCCCCGCCGACGGAGGCGCAGCCAGCGCGTCGCCAACCGCGACCTCGACCGACACCCCGTTCAATTCTGCGTTCGCGCGGATAGCGGCCGCAGCGAGGGGATCGATCTCGGCAGCCACCACCCGCTTCGCTCCGGCCATCGCCGCCGCGATCGCGGCCAAACCACAGCCGGCGGCGAAATCGAGCACAGACCGGCCAGCCACCAGACCGGGGCTGTCGAGCACGAACCGCGCGAGCGCCTGCCCACCCGGCCAGGCGAAGGCCCAGTAGGGCGGCTCGATCCCCTCCCGCGCGAGCCAGGCTTCCGTCGCCAGCCAAATCGGCAGCATTTGGTTGGCGAGGTGCAGCGCAACTTCGGGCACCAGGGGTGGGCGGAGGATGCAGGTGTGGGTGGCGATGAACGCGGCCGCCTGTTCGGGCGTCATGCTGCCCGGCCGGCCATAATCGCAACCGCGACCACCATGCCCACCTCTCGGTTGGCGCGGAACAGACGCCCGCAGAGCAGCGGGTCATGGATGTCAAGCACGATCACCTGGCGGGCGAGCAGCAGGGCGGCCAAGGTGATACCAACGAAGTACCACGCCGAGAGCCCGGCAAGCGCGCCCGAGGCCGCTGCCAGCGCTACCGTCGCGCCGTAGCAGACGGCGAGAAACGGCCGCGTGCCCTCGCCGAACAAGAGCGCGGTCGAACGCACGCCGATCAGGGCATCATCGTCACGGTCCTGATGCGCATAGATCGTGTCGTAGCCGAGAGTCCAAAAGAACCCTGCCGCATAGAGCACCAAAGCCGCGGCATCCACCGTCCCGGTCGCCGCCGCGTAGCCCATCGGCACGCCCCAGTTGAAGGTCAGGCCGAGGAAGGCCTGAGGCCACCAGGTGATGCGCTTCATCGCCGGATAGATCGTCACCGGAACGAGCGAAGCGATGCCGAGCACGATGGCCAGTGGGTGCAGCTGGATCAGCACAGCGAAGCCGATCGCGAGCAAAAGCGCGAGCAGGCCGACCGCCCGCAGCGGATCGATCGCGCCTGAAGCGAGTGGGCGTGAGGCGGTGCGTGCCACCAGGCGGTCGATCTCGCGATCCCAAAGGTCATTGATCACGCAGCCCGCCCCGCGCATCACCACCGCCCCGAAGGCGAACAGGGCAACGAGCCACGGGTCGGGCCACGGCGCGCCGCCCAGCGCCAGCCCCCAGAACCCAGGCAAAAAGAGAAGCCACGTGCCGATCGGGCGATCGAGCCGCATCAGCAGCGCATAGGGCTGAACGCCAGCTGGCAGTGCGCCCACAAGACCCCCGAGGCGGATGTCGCTTGCCTGCACCGTGCGGTTCACCCCCCGTATAGTTTCGGCATGATTCCCCAGCCGACAACCCGGCCATGACTAAGCCGCGCCTCTTCGTTGCCTACCCGCTCGCCGCTGAGCGGGCCATTCGGTTGAGCGAGGCGCAAGCGCATTACCTCGCCAACGTACTCAGGCGTGAGCTCGGCGACCACGTCCTCCTGTTCAACGGTGAGGACGGCGAGTGGCAGGCGCGGATCACCGCCCTGTCGCGCCGCGGTGGCGAGGTGGTGCCCCTTGTGCGCACGCGCGCGCAAGGGGTGGAGGTCGGCCCGATCCTCCTTGCTCCGGTGCTGCGGCGCGACACCACGGAATGGCTGGTGGAAAAGGCAACCGAACTCGGGGCGAAAGCCATTCTGCTGACCACCACGGCACGCAGTGCGGTAACGCGCACCAATCCCAACCGTTTGGCGGCGATCGCGACAGAGGCTGCCGAACAGTGCGGCCGGCTCACCGTGCCGCGGATCGACCCGCCGCAGGCGCTGGATCGGCGCCTTGCCGACTGGCCCGAGGCGCTTCCCCTCGTGATTTGCGATGAGACGGGCGCTTCGCCGCCTCTCGCCTCCATTCTCGAGGGTCTGTCGCCTGCTGCAGGCCCGCCCGCCCTCCTGGTCGGACCAGAAGGCGGGTTCGAGGCTGGTGAACTTGACCGGCTGCGCGATCTCCCCTTCTCTCACTTGGCCTCGCTCGGCCCCCGAATTTTGCGCGCAGAGACGGCGGCATTGGCCAGCCTTGCGCTCGTCCAGGCGCTCACGGGGGACTGGTGCGGGCCGCAGGCTCTGAGCCTGTCCATTCCGACGTGACGCCACACGAAAGGATCGTTCGATGTCCGGCCCCTCGGAGGGTGATGCGACCCCAATCACCTCCGTCCGCCAACTCGTCGAGTATGTGGCGGGAGGGGCGAAGCCGCGCGCGCAGTGGCGGATCGGCACTGAGCACGAAAAGTTCGTCTTTCGCCGCGCCGATCTCTCGCCCCCGCCCTATGACGGCCCGAACGGGATTCGGGCCTTGCTCGAGGGCCATCTCGACCATGGCTGGCAGCCGGTTTGCGATGGCGCAAACATCGTCGGCTTGGTGCGCGGGCGGGCCAACATCAGCCTCGAACCGGGAGGGCAGTTCGAACTCTCCGGCGCTCCCCTCGCCGACCTGCACGAGACGAAAGCCGAACTCGAACTCCATTTTGCCGAGGCCCGCTCGGTCGCTGACCGTCTGGGCCTCGGCTTCCTGCCCTTGGGCTTCCACCCGATCGCAGCGCGCGAGGCGATGCCGTGGATGCCAAAGAGCCGCTACGCGATCATGCGCCGTTACATGCCGAAGAAGGGGCGCCTTGGCCTCGACATGATGTTACGCACCTGCACCGTGCAGGTGAACCTGGATGCCGAGAACGAAGCGGACATGGTGGAGAAGTTCCGCATCGGGCTTGCCCTGCAGCCGGTGGCGGTGGCCTTGTTTGCGAACTCCCCTTTCAGCGAGGGCAGGCCAAACGGCTATCGGAGCTATCGCGCCCAGGTCTGGACGGATACGGACGCGGAACGGTGTGGCATTCCCTCCGTCGTGTTCGAGGAGGGCTTCGGCTACGAACGCTGGGTCGAGTGGGTGCTCGATGTGCCGATGTATTTCGTGCAGAGGCAGGGCCGATATTTCGACCTTGCCGGGCGTAGTTTTCGCGACTTCATGGCGGGGCGCCTTGTCGCCGAAACAGAGGGGGCGAGGCCGACGATGGGCGATTTTGCCGACCACCTGACCACCGTGTTCACCGAAGTTCGGCTGAAACGCTATCTAGAGATGCGCGGGGCAGACGCTGGTTCGGCGGCAATGACGCTTGCCCTGCCCGCACTCTGGGTCGGCCTGCTCTACGACCGCGGTGCGCAGAGCGAGGCGGCGGCGCTGATCCGCGACCATCCCTGCCGCGACTGGCAGACACTGCACCGCGAGGTGCCGCGCCTTGGCCTCGACGCCCCGTTCTGCGACACCACCGTGCGCTGGCTTGCGCGAGAGATGGTGGCAATCGCGCACCGCGGCCTGCGCGCGCGGGGCCTTGGGGAGGAGGCCTATCTCGCGCCCCTGGAGGAAATCGTCGCCACCGGCCGCACCCAGGCCGACCACTGGCTGGCACGCTGCGCAGAGGCCTGGGGTGGGGACGTCAGCAAAGTGTTTGCCGAAGCCGCGCTTTGAGCCTGCTTGCCGCCCTCAGCCGCCCGGTTCGACGCGTATGAACGGTGTGGTCGACTCGCTGATCACGCGATCAGGCGGCAGGCGCAGCACGGCCTTCGTGCCGCGCCCGGGCTCGCTCTCGAGGTGGAGCGTTCCGCCATGTGCCGCGATCAAAGCGCGCGACAGGAACAAGCCGAGCCCGGAACCGGGGTAGCGACGGGCCAGCGAGGAATCGACCTGGGTGAAGGGCTGGAAGATGCGGTCGAGGTCGGCTTTGGCGATGCCGATTCCGGTGTCGACAACGCGCAGTTCGATACCGCCATCGACCATCATGCCGCCTTCCACCCGCACGGATCCTCCGGCACCCGTGAACTTCACCGCGTTGGACAGGAGATTGAGCAGGATCTGGCGCAGCCTTCGTTCGTCGCCGCGCACTGGCGGCAGCGCGCATTCGAAGGCGAGCGTGAGTGACACCTGGGCAGTTCGCGCGGCTGGCTCGAGAAGGCGAACGGCAGCTTCAGCAACACGGGCAAGGTCAACCGCGTCCTCGGCGATGGCTAGCCTGCCGGCCTCGATGCAAGCTACGTCGAGAATATCATTGATGAGAGCGAGCAGATGCCGGCCCGCCTCGTTGATCGCGGCGGCGTATTCCTCAATCCGCTGCGGATTTGCGCGCACATGGTCGTGCGCCAGCGCCTCGGAAAAGCCGATCACCGCATTGAGCGGGGTGCGCAATTCATGGCTCATGGTAGCGAGGAACTGGCTTTTCGCGCGGCTTGCGGCCTCTGCCTCCTCAGCTGCGCGGCGCAAGGCGCTCTCCGCTGCCTTCTGCTCCGTCACATCTGTCCAGGTCAGCACAAAGCCGCCCTCGGGAGTGGGGTCCGACCGCAGCTCGAGGATCCGCCCATCCGGCCGGTGATGCCAGGTGACGGTTGGGACAGAGGGGTCGAGGGTAAGCAGCGATCCGTCCGACGGGCCGCGCTGCGCCTCGCGAACATCGAGGAGACGGGCGAGTTCATTGAGCGTGCGGCCCGGGCGAAAGAGATCAGGCGAGCAGCCGAGGAGCTCGGCGGCAACGCGGTTGGCAGCGACGATTCGGCGATCGCGGTCAAACAGGCAGATGCCGTGTCGTATGTGCTCGAGCATCGTGTTGAGCACAGCCGCGCGGCGCATGGCCTCGGCCTCGGCCTCGACGACGGCGGTGATGTCGGTGACCACCGAAATGTGCCCGCCATCGGGCAGCGGGGCAGAACGGACATCGATTGCCGTGCCGTTCGGCCGCACCCGGCGGCGACGCTGCGGGCGGGTGAGATCGCGGCCGAGTTCGCGCCGAATGATGTCCTCCACCTCGCCTGGCCCGTACTCGCCGGCCTCGGCGCGGCGACGGATGATCTCGGCCAGGCTTTCGCCGACGCTGATCGGTGCGCCAGCCATGATCTGCCCGTAGGCCGGATTGACCATGGCGAGGCGCCGGTCGGGGCCGTAGACCGCAACCCCGTGCGGCAAAGCACTCAGGATCGCCTGCAGCAGATCCGCCCTTGCCTTGGCCTTCGCCTCGGCTTCAGCCAGGGCGGTGACGTCATTGGCGGAAACCATGAACCCGCCGTCGGGGAGGGACACGGAGGCGAGGTCGAGCACGGCGCCGTCGGGACGGCGGCAGCGGAAGGTGCGCGGAACCGAGGGGTCGGCCTCGAGCATGTCGCACAGCGAGGCCGCAGCGCCACTTAAGCAAAGCCCCTCGCCACCCAGCCGCAGCTGGTCGAGCACGGCGGCACACTCGACCCCCGGCCTGAGAAACCCCGGCGGCAAGCCGATCACTTGTTCGACTCGGCGGTTAAACAGCACAACCCGCCTATCCGGCCCGAACACGCAGACGCCGGTGCCGAGGCGCGACAGCACCATCTCAAGCCGATCCGCCTCGCGCCGCGCCTGAGCTTCTGCCTCGACGATCGGCGTGACATCGACCGAACAGACGACATGTCCGCCCTCGGGGATCGGCTCGCTGCGGATGTCAAAGCTCCGCCCGGAGACGGGGTGGCGGTGCGTCCAGCGGGCAGGGCGGGTGCAATCGACAGCTAGGCGCGCCGCGACGACCGCATCTGGATCAGCGATCCCGCCATACCAGCCAGCGGCGATGAGAAGACGGACCAGTTCGGCGAGCGGCAGGCCGGGCCTAAGCCGATCGGGGTCGAGCCCTGCGTCCAGGGCGTAGGTGCGATTGGCCCAGATCAGCCGCTTCTCCGAGTCAAACACGCTGATGCCGATGGGGAGCCGGTCAAGCGTGGCGCGGAAAAGGCGCTCGGCGCGGGCCGAGGCGCGCGCCGCCTCGATCTCGGCCGTGACCTCGCGCGCCACCCCGCGGTAGCCGCGGAAGCGGCCGTCGCGGCCGAATACCGGCACGCCGCTAACTCGCAACCACATCGGCCCCTCCGCGGTCTCGGCGCGATAGACGAAGTCTCGGAACGGCCGACGCGCAGCAAGATCGGCCAGATGCGCCGCCCAAGCCTCCTCGTCTCCGGGTTTGTGCAAAGCATGGTCTTCGCGCGGACACCCAAGCAGCGGGTCGCAAGGACGCTGGGTGAGACCGCGCTCCCGGTGGCTCAGCTCGCGCACAGAGACAAAGGAAAAGCGCAGCTCCTCGTCCTGTTCCCAGAACCAGTCGCCAGACGCCTCGATGAAGTCGAGCAGACGTCGCTCGCGCTCGGCGAGCGCTTCGAAAGCAGTCTGCAAGGCAGCGAGTTCGGCCCTGAGTCGCTCTGAGTCGTCTTCGCTCACGCCACCTCGCGCCGCCTGCCCCCGAGTCGATCAAGGGCGTTGACGAAGCCGGCTAGGACGAGCACGGCCATCGTTTGATGGAGGGTGCCGAGACCAACCGGCACAACCCAGAGCAGGGTCACCACACCCAGACAATACTGGGCCGCGACCAGCGTAGCGAATACGACCACCGCGCGGCGCCCCTCCGGCCCTGAACGGCGTATGGCGTGCCAGGCGAGGGCGATGGCTGCGAGAAGGGTGAGGGTGGCAAGGAGGCGGTGATTGAATTGCACCGCAGCGAGGTTTTCGGTTAGGTTGACAAACCAGGGCGAGAGATCGCCATATCCCGCCGGAATCACTTGGCCGTCCATCAGCGGGAATGTGTTGTAAGTGAACCCCGCCCGAGTGCCGGCGACGAAGCCCCCCGCCAGCATCGTCAGGATCGCGAGCGCGCCGACCGCGACGGTGCCGCGCCTAAGCCAGGGGTCGGCTGCCGCCGCCGGCGGGGGGCGAAGCAAGCGCAGCGCGGTCGCGAGCAGCAGTGCAAAAATGAGGAACGCCATGCCGAGGTGAATCACCAGCCGGTAGGGCGAGACGGCGGTGCGGTGCTCGAAGAATCCCGAGGCGACCATGAACCAGCCGAGAAACCCCTGCAGCCCGCCAAGGGCGAAAAGGAGCAGAAGCCGCGGCAGGAGGGAGCGGCGGATCCGCCCCTGAACCCAAAGCCAGAGCAGCCCGCCCGCGAAGGCCACGCCGATCAGCTGACCCCAGACACGGTGCAGGTATTCGAGCCAAAAGATCTGCCTGAACCCCTCAAGGCCGAACCCCTGGTTGACCAGGCGGTATTGCGGGATGGTGCGATAGAGGTCGAACAGGCGCTGCCACTCGGCCTCGGACAGGGGCGGCAGCCAGCCGGTGAATGGCCGCCACTCCATAATGGAGAGGCCCGAGCCGGTAAGCCTCGTCGCGCCGCCGAGGGCGACCATGACCAGCACCATCGCCGCGACCGTCAGCAGCCACACGGCGACGGCGCGGTCGCCTGGCGAGGCGGCCTCGGTCGCGCGGGGGCTAGCAAGGGGTGTTGCCGTCGTGTCGAAAGGCATGCTCGCGTCCTCGGCCGTGCTGCTTGGCAGCGCCCGTCTGTCGCGGGAAAGGGGGCTGCGGCAAGCGTCATCTTGTCGCCCCCTTCCCTCTCTGGTATGGCCGTTTTGCGCCAGGACGCAAGCGTCGCGCCCATGGGCCAACGCCCCTCGCCGTGCGGCGCGCATCGATGCCGGACACGTTCTCGCACGCCACAGCTTCCCTCACCGCAGCTGGCACCCCCCCACAGACGACCGTCAGCGGCACCCTCGCTCGCGCGGGTGGTTCGGGCGAGCCTCCGTTGCTCTCCGTCGTGGTTCCGGTCCGCAACGAGGGGCCGAACATCGCGCCTCTGATTGCGGAGATCCGCGCCGCCGTCGCCAGCCTCGGGCCCTATGAAATCGTCTACGTCGATGACGGATCAACCGACGAGACCGCGGCGGAGCTCGCGCGTGAAGCTGCGGTGGGCGACCTTGTGCGCCGGCGCCATCGCTTCTCCTGCGGCCAGAGTGCGGCCATCATCACCGGGGTGAAGGCGGCGCGCGGTGTGTGGATCGCCACCCTGGACGGCGACGGCCAGAACGACCCTGCCGACGTCCCCCGCCTGTTTGCTCTGGCGCTTGCGGAATCGGAGCGGGACCCCTTGCCCTTGCTGATCGCCGGGCATCGCGTCAGCCGCAAGGACACGCGGGTCAAGCGAATCGTCAGCTGGCTTGCCAACAGCGTCCGGGCACGTCTGCTCGGCGATGCAACACCAGACACGGGCTGCGGATTGAAAGTATTCCGCCGCGCCGACTTCCTCGACCTGCCGCGCTTCGACCATATGCACCGGTATTTGCCTGCTCTGTTTCTTCGCTCTGGCGGGCGCGTGCTCAGCGTGCCGGTCAATCATCGTCCGCGGGTGCGCGGACGCTCTAACTACGGCGTGTTCGACCGCGCCTCGGTCGCGCTTTTCGACCTGATCGGCGTGATGTGGCTGCAGCGACGGGGCAAGCGACCCGAGATCGAGGTGCTGCCGGGGCCGGACCAGGCATGAGGCCGATCCTGCTTCGCCTTTGGAAACCCGCGCTGCTCGCGGCAGGGCTTGTTCTGGCGGGTGTGATCCTGCGCGAGGGGCAAGCGCGGGGCTTGCTCGAACCGGGAGTGCTCGATCGCGTGCTCGGGTTTTGGGATCTGCCGCGCGGGTTCACCTTCGTCGCCCTTGGTGCGGCCGCCTGCGCCGTCGGCGTGCCGCGCCAAGTGGTCGCCTTCGCCGGCGGCACCCTCTTCGGCGCTCTCATCGGCGCCCAGCTTGCGCTTCTTGCGATGCTGGTCGGCGCGGCAGCGAGCTTCTTCTACGCCCGCGCGATCGGGCGGAGGTGGGCGCAGCAGCGGCTGAAAGGCGGCTTCGCCCGGCTCGACCGGTTCCTCGCCGACAATCCGTTCACCGCCACCCTGACCCTGCGCCTGTTGCCTGTCGGCAACAATTTGGCGCTCAACCTGCTTGCTGGACTGTCGGGGATTCCCGCTCTTCCCTTCCTGGCCGCCTCAGCGCTCGGCTATGTGCCGCAAACCCTGGTCTTCGCCCTTTTGGGAAAGGGCGTCAGGGTCGATGGCGCGGTGCAGATCGCGCTCGGGGTGGCGCTGTTCGTCGCCTCAGGGGCGTTTGGGCTGGTGCTGCTGCGGCGCCATCGGCTGGCGCAGGCGGTTGTGCAAGAGGGGCCGGACGACGTCCTTGTATCCCCCGCGGGGATGCCGAGGTACCCAGGGTGACGCCCAGGTGGCGGGGGGCGTGAGACGAGGAGAAGCGAGCATGCGGACGGATGTGGCGATTGTCGGAGCGGGTCCTGCCGGGCTGTCGCTAGCCGCCTGTCTCGCCGGCAGTGGGCTCGGGGTTGTTCTGGTCGAACGATCGGCTGAGGCGGTGCTTGCCAGGCCGCCCTTCGATGGGCGCGAGATCGCTCTCAACCACACCTCGCAGGCAAGGCTGAGCCAGCTCGGCGCTTGGGGGAGGCTCAGCGCAGAGGAGGTTGCGCCGCTTGGCGAGGCGCGGGTGCTGAACGGGCATATGCCGCTGACACTTCGCTTATCGCCGCCCGAACGGGCAGGAGAGCCACTGGGGTGGTTTGTGCCCAACCATGCCCTTCGCCGTAGCCTGTACGAGACGGTGGCCGAACGGGGCGAGGCGCGGTTTCTCTGTGGTCGCACCGCGGTGGGGCTCGAGCTTGGCAGCCGCGATGCGCGGCTTGAGCTCGATGATGGCAGCGCGATCAGCG
This sequence comes from uncultured Elioraea sp., assembly GCA_938010425.1. Classification (GTDB taxonomy): domain Bacteria; phylum Pseudomonadota; class Alphaproteobacteria; order Acetobacterales; family Acetobacteraceae; genus Elioraea. The sequence continues at coordinate 44,770 of CALLUO010000005.1, read as the reverse complement.
CCCGCCTGATCGTTGCCGCCGACACGCGTTTCTCCAGGCTTCGGGGGCTCGCAGGCATCGCCGCCGATCGCCTGGACTTCGGCAAAACGATGATCGTCGCCCGCGTCGAGCACGAAAAGCCGAACGGGCGGGTGGCGACAGAGTGGTACGCGCACGGTTACACGATCGCCATGCTGCCGCTTGGCGATCATCTTTCGTCCGCTGTGCTGACTGTGTCGCCAGCCGAGGCTGAGCGGCTGATGGCGTTGTCGCCGGAAGAGTATGGGGCAGAGGTGATGCGGCGCTATGAGGGCCGGCTCGGGAGGATGCGTCTTGTCTCCACCCGCCACGCCTACCCGCTTGTTGCCGTTTGCGCCCGGCGCTTCATCGCCCGGCGCTTCGCGCTTGCGGGCGACGCGGCGGTGGGCATGCACCCGACGACGGCGCACGGGTATAATCTCGGCCTGAGCGGCGCTTGGACTTTGGCCTGCCGCCTCCGCGAGGCGGCCTGGCGCGGGGCAGACCCGGGTGGTGCGAGCCCCTTGTTCGCCTATGCGGCGGCACACCGGCGCGCGAGCCTGCCGATGTATCATGCAACCAACGCGATCGCGCGCCTTTACACCGACGAACGGGCAGTCGCCTTTCTGGCCCGCGCCGCGGTGTTGGCCGCCGGGGCGGCGCTGGCTCCAGTGCGCCGCGCCATCGTCGCGCAACTGATGGCGCGTCCGACAGCGCTGGCCGCGGCCTGAGCCCTAGCCGAGTTTGGGCTGGGGCGCGGCCGCGCTTAACCGGATCGCGTGCGGTCAGTGCAGGGTGAACTGTCCGCCGGCATAGCGCAGTTCCGCGCCGCGGATTAGCCCTGCGGTCGCCACCGTGACCGAATGCAGTCTGCCCTCAATTTCGCGCTGCCAGAAGGCGAGAAAGCGATTGAGTTCTGGGAAATGGGGGGCGAGGTCGAGGTTCTGCCAGATGAAGGTCTGTAGGAGAGAAGGGTGATCAGGCAGGTGGTAGAGGATTTTTGCCGTCGTCAGGCGGTAACCGAGCAGCTGCCGTTCGATCGCCGAGTGGGGCATGCGTCGTTGGTCTCCGTCTCTGTGGTTGTGTCGTATCAGCGTGTCCTCCGCGTCCGCGTGTCGGAACGATGACATGGGATTGCGAAACAACCAATGAAAATCGTGTGGAATCACGGGCTTAGCAGCAAGCTCCGACGAGTGCTGCCGGGGGTTGACGGACAGCTGCGACCCTCTTAGATCGCTAGCACTCGCTGGCGGAGAGTGCTAACAACGAGGGCGCCTCAGCCCACTCTCCGGCGAGATCGCAACCTGACCTAGGCAAGCCACGGAGACGATCGATGAAATTCCGTCCCCTGCACGATCGGGTGGTGGTGAAGCGTGTGTCGGCGGAGGAGAAGACCGCCGGCGGCATCATCATCCCCGACACCGCGAAGGAGAAGCCCCAAGAAGGCGAGGTGGTCGCAGTCGGCCCCGGTGCCCGCAATGAGAAGGGCGAGCTTGTCCCGCTCGAGGTGAAGGTTGGCGACCGCGTGCTGTTCGGCAAGTGGTCCGGCACCGAGGTGAAGATCGACGGCGAAGAGCTCCTGATCATGAAGGAGAGCGACATCATGGGCATCCTCGATGATGCCCAGGCCAAGAAAAAGGCAGCCTGAGTAGTCCCATCGAGCCTTAAACCACTCTTCTCGATACGGAAAGAAATAGGTAGGGAACCATGCCTGCAAAGGACGTGAAATTCGGCTCAGATGCGCGCCAGCGCCTGCTGCGCGGCGTCGACATCCTGGCTGATGCGGTAAAGGTCACGCTCGGCCCGAAAGGCCGCAACGTCGTGCTTGACAAGAGCTTTGGCGCACCGCGCATCACCAAAGACGGTGTGACGGTCGCCAAGGAGATCGAGCTCGCCGACAAGTTCGAGAATATGGGCGCGCAAATGGTGCGCGAGGTGGCGTCGAAGACCAACGACGTCGCTGGTGACGGCACCACCACCGCAACTGTGCTCGCTCAGGCCATCGTGCGCGAAGGCGCGAAGGCAGTCGCCGCTGGCATGAACCCGATGGACCTCAAGCGCGGCATCGACAAGGCGGTCGCTGCCGTGGTCGAGGAGCTGAAGAAGCGCTCGAAGAAAATTACCACCTCGGCCGAGGTCGCCCAGGTCGGTGCCATCTCCGCTAACGGCGAGCGCGAAATCGGCGAAATGATCGCCAAGGCGATGGAGAAGGTCGGCAACGAAGGCGTCATCACGGTCGAGGAAGCCAAGGGCATCCAGACCGAACTCGACGTCGTCGAGGGCATGCAGTTCGACCGCGGCTACGTCTCTCCGTACTTCATCACGAACGCGGAGAAGATGATCGCCGAACTCGAGAACCCCTACATCCTGATCCACGAAAAGAAGCTCTCGGGCCTGCAGCCCCTTCTGCCTCTGCTCGAGGCGGTGGTGCAGTCGGGCAAGCCGCTGCTCGTCATCGCCGAGGATGTTGAGGGCGAGGCGCTCGCCACCCTCGTCGTCAACAAGCTGCGCGGTGGGCTGAAGGTTGCCGCGGTGAAGGCTCCGGGGTTCGGTGATCGCCGCAAGGCGATGCTCGAGGACATCGCCATCCTGACCGGTGGCCAGGTGATCAGCGAGGATCTCGGCATCAAGCTGGAAAACGTCACGCTGAATATGCTTGGCCGCGCCAAGAAGGTGATCATCGAGAAGGAGAACACCACCATCGTCGAGGGTGCCGGAAAGAAGTCCGACATCCAGGCCCGCTGCAACCAGATCAAGGCGCAGATCGAGGAGACGACCTCGGACTACGACCGCGAAAAGCTGCAGGAGCGGCTGGCCAAGCTGGCCGGTGGTGTCGCTGTCATCCGTGTGGGCGGCGCGACTGAAGTCGAGGTGAAGGAGCGCAAAGACCGCGTGGACGATGCACTCCACGCCACGCGCGCGGCCGTCGAAGAGGGCATTGTGCCCGGCGGCGGTGTGGCACTCGCCCGCGCCTCGCAGATCCTCTCCAAGCTGAAGGCCGACAACGACGACCAGCGCTTCGGCATCGACATCGTCCGCCGCGCCATCACCGCGCCTCTGCGTCAGATCGCAGAAAATGCGGGCGAGGACGGTCCGGTCATCCTCGGCAAGGTGCTCGATAACGACGATTATAACTGGGGCTATGACGCGCAGGCCGGCGAGTTCAAGGACCTCGTCAAGGCCGGCATCATCGACCCGACCAAGGTCGTGCGCACCGCGCTGCAGGATGCGGCCTCCGTCGCTTCCCTGCTGATCACCACCGAGGCGATGGTCGCCGAACGGCCGGAGAAGAAAGCTCCGCCAGCCGGTGGTGCGGGCAGTGGCATGGGCGACATGGACTTCTGATCGCCCGTCCCGACCTCACACGGGGAAGATGGGGGCGCCTTTCGGGGCGCCCCCGTTTTTGTGTTTGCCATCATGCTTGGCTTACGCTTGACCATGGGCGCGGAACCTGCGCATCCTCCCACTCGCAATCGCGTTTGGCTCGCCTTGGCTTCCCGCACGTCCGGGTTTGCTTGGCTGACGAAGATCCGGTTGTCGGCGTGGGGCACTTCCGCCCCGCACCAACGTGCTAAAGCAGAGGAGGCCATGATGGCCACTGGCACCGTAAAGTGGTTCAACGCGACGAAAGGCTACGGCTTTATCGTCCCTGATGATGGCGGCAAGGACGTGTTCGTCCACATCACCGCCGTTCAGGCAGCAGGCCTGCGCGGCCTGAACGAAGGACAGAAGGTGAGCTTTGAGGTCTCGATGGAGCGCGGTAAGCCCGCCGCGGGGATGCTCCGCGCCATCTAAGCGCGACATCCTGCCGCGAAGAGGGGGCCGGGCCGCAAGGTCTGGCCCTTTTCGTGCCTGTCCGGCGACAGCATTCTCGCCCCGCGCATGGCCAACCGATCGTGGTAGCACCCCGTCGCTGACGGCCATGCAGCCACGGATCGCATGACTGTTGCCGTGCAGTGCCCACCCCGTTCGTGCTGCAGCTCCCCCGAATTGGAACCGCTGTTGTTCGGTGGTTGTTCGGTGACATAGAAGAACCCGTGCGATCCGCCGCGGCCCCAACCACGCATCAACCCGTGCCCCTTGCGGCGCGATGGCGCTGGTACCGGCACAAGCTGGGGCTCCTGGCAGAGCGCGTTTTTCCGCCGCTCGAGCGGTACCGCGAACGGCAGCGTCTGATCGGGCACTACACCCGCGCGCACGGCAAACCGCCCAGGCTCAATCCCCCTGTCACCTTTAACGAGAAGATCATCGCGGCGAGCTTGACCGACCATCACCCGCTCCTCGCCCTTTGCTCCGACAAGATCGCGGTGCGCGACTACGTTGCGGCACGGATCGGCGCGGAGTGGGTGCCTCCCCTCCTTGGTGCCTGGTGGCGGGCCGAGGACATCGACTGGGACGCTCTGCCCAACGCTTTCGTGCTCAAGCCCTCGCACACTTCGGGCCAAATCCTGAAGGTTGACGACAAGACGAGTCTCGATCGCGCTCAGACCACCGCCACGTTGCGCGGCTGGCTCGCCTACGATTACTACCGGCAGGGACCAGGCGAGTGGCGCTATCGCGACATTCCCCCGCGCATCCTCGCCGAACCTTTGCTCCCGAACGCCGCAGACGGAGGTTCGCCGCCCGACGTCAAAGTGTTCATGGTCGATGGCGAGCCGCTCGTGATGCAGGTGATGGGCGGACGGCATCGCGCGCCGGGGGCAGAGGTCATGAGCTCGTGGTTCGATTGCCGCACGCTCGCCTTGCTGCCGATCCGGCAAAACCGGCGCGACCAGTTTGTGACGGAAGTCCCCTCGGAGATCGACCTCGAGACTCTCTTCCGGCTCTGCCGCGCGCTGGCTGCGGATTTCGATCAGGTGCGGGTCGATTTCCTGTTGGCGGGCGGAAGGTTGTGGTTCACGGAACTCACCTTCACCGATTTCGCTGGGTGTGCAGTGTACGATCCGCCGGAGTGGGACGAACGCCTTGGCGCCGCTTGGCCGCTGCGCAACGGCAAAGCGTATTTGGTCAGGCCCGGGGTGCCTGCGCCGGCGAATTACCCACCGCTGCGCCCCTAAATCACCCGATCCCCCTCCCCGGCCGACGCGGGCAGAGCCGCGCGTGCCCTCCCCGGCCGACACGGTTAGAGCCGCGCGTGCCGCGCCCTCGCCCCGCGCTCGATCGCAGCCGCCGCCAGCCGATCCACCTCCAGCCGATGGCGGATCAGCTCCAGCACCCGAAGCTCCTCTTGCGCGGCAGTCCCATCCGCCGCCGCGACCTCGACCGCGAAGGCATAGGCCGTCTCGCGCAGCCGCTTGGGCAAAGCATCCGCAACCAGCGCCAGCGCCTTATCGAGCCCATCCTCTTCGTCCAACACGGAAACGCAGCGATTGGCGATCATGCTCAGCCTGCCCGTGTCGAACCCATCGAAGGCAGGGGCTTGGGTGACGATGCGGCCGATCATGGTCAGTTCCCGCTCGGTCATGTTGCGATCCGCCGCCGAAACGAGCACCATCGCGAACACCAGCGCCTCCGCAGGCGACAGCGGAACCTCTTCGACCATGCCCCAACGCCCTCCGTCCTTCTGCCGGAGGGGACTGCCAACGACCCGCCGCGTCAAGCGCGGCCGAGCAAGCTGCGGATTTCCGCCACTGCCTGAGCAAGGCCCACCCTGCGCACGGTGACGCCCTCGGGAAGGGAAGACAGAAGGCGCGACGGCACGCGGGAATCGAGCAGGACGAAACAGCCGCGATCGGTCTCGGCCCGGATCAGCCGCCCGAAGGCCTGGCGCAACCGGGCGCGCACGATTCGGTCGTCGATGGCGCCGGGGTTGGCACCACCAAACCGGGCCCGCCGGGCACGGTGCAGGATGGTCGGCCGCGGCCAGGGCACGCGGTCAAACACGACCAAGCGCAGCGACCGGCCGGGCACGTCCACCCCATCGCGCATCGCGTCCGTGCCAAGCAAGCACGAATCCTCTTCGGCGCGGAACACCTCGACGAGGGTTGCGTTGTCCATCGCATCGACGTGCTGGGCATAGAGCGTGATGCCCGCTTCGGCGAGCGGGCCCGCGATTCGGCCGTGCACCTCGCGCAGCCGCGCAATCGCTGTAAAAAGGCCTAAAGCCCCTCCCCCCGCGGCCTCGAACAGCACACGATAGGCCGAGGCGACCTGAGCCAAGTCGTCGCGCGCCACATCAGTGACGATGAAGGCGCGTGTGGCGGCCGCGTAGTCGAAGGGTGAAGCGACGGACGCGCGCACGGCCGGAGCGAGCAGGTGGATCGCGCCCGTCGTCTCCTCCGCTGCCGCCCAACAAGCCTCTTCGCTGCCAGCACCCGGATCGCGCAGGGTAGCGGAGGTGACAAGAAGCCCGTGCGCGGGTTCGGCAACGATCCGGATGAAGGGAACGGTCGGGTCAACCCAATGCCGACGCATGCCGACGTCCGCTTCCTGCCCCTGGCGAAAAGCGATCTCAAACCAGTCGACGAAGCGTTCGCCTGGTGCGCCACGCTCGGCCCTTCCCTCCACCACCGCGCGCAGCATCGTCCGCCACGCCGTGATGGGCTCAAGGGCCCGCTTGGCAAGGCTTTTCGCCACACTCTCGATACGCCGCCGCGTTTCGGTCTCCAGCGTGTCGGCCTCTGTCGCCAGCCGATCAAGAAGCCCCTGGCGCAGCCGCGCCAGCGGGTGTTCGAGCCGTGCCAGCGCCCTCTCAAGCCGCTCCGCCGCTTCGGCGAGGCCAGGAATGGTGGGCAGCACCTCGGTCTCGCGCGCAGCCCCCTCGGCCTCGCGCGAGCGGGCAAGCACCTGGGCGCGCACAAGGCGAAGGAAGGCCTCGCAAGGGTTTGCTGCACCGGGGTCAAGCCCTCCGAGTTCCGGCCGCTCGGCGTCCGCAAGCCGCGCAAGCCAGCCCTGCTCCGGCAAGGCCTTGGCGGCGACGATGGCAGCGTCCAGCGCTTCGAGCAAAGCGGGTGTGGTCGCCACCAGGTCCTCAACCCGCAGGCGCAGGCCCCGCGCGCGACTTCTTCCTCCCTCTGCGCCTCTGATCCAGCGCCGGAGTTCGGCCGCCTCCGCGCCGGACAGAACGGCGGAGAACACGGAGTCCGCTGCGTCGAACAGGTGGTGGCCCTCGTCGAACACGTACCGGTACGGCAGGGCGGGATCATCAAGCCCGCCCCAAGCGGCCTGCACCATGACGAGGGCATGGTTGGCAATGACCAGGCTTGCCACCCTGGCGCGGCGCACGGTGCGTTCGATGAAGCAGGCGCGATAGTGAGGGCAGGCGGCGTGGATGCATTCGCCGCGCCGGTCGGCGAGGCCGAGCGTGTGGGCTTGCCCCACCAGCTCCGGCAGCCAGCCGGGAAAGTCAGCCCCCACGAGGTCGCCGTCCCGCGTCGCCTCCGCCCATCGGCTCATCAGCCCGATTGCAACGGTGGCGGCACCGCCTCGACCGAGCCCCGCGACCGCCTCCTCGTAGTTGAGGAGGCAGAGGTAGTTCTCCCTGCCCTTGCGCACGACCACGCGGGCGCGGCGTTCGCCCTCTTCTGGGTAGAGGCGCGCGGTTTCCGCCTCAACCTGGCGCTGCAGGTTGCGCGTATAAGTGCTGATCCAGACCGGAGCGCCGTTCCGCTCTGCCCAAAGGCTCGCCGGTGCTAGGTAGCCGGCCGTCTTGCCGGTTCCCGTACCGGCTTCTACCAGCACCATGCGCGGGGCGCGCTCGGCCAACCGTGGCGCGAAGGCGGCGCAGGCAGCGGAGGCGAAGTCAGCCTGGCCGGGCCGGTTCTCCGCCTCCGGGCCGAGCATCTCGGCCAGCCGTCGCCGCGCCTCCCGGGGGTCGACAGCATGCTGAGCGGGCTGGGGCGGAAGCGGGATCTCCTCCCACTCCGCCAGCCGCTCCCACACCCTAAGCGCGCGGGGCTCAGGGGTCGCCTCGGGAGCGGCGAGCGCGGCGAGAACGGAGGCCGCCCAGGGCCACCCCGCCTGCCCCATCAGCGCGGCGAGCCCTGCTGCCATCGCATTGGCCGGTGCCGCGCGCACCGCGGCAAGGCCGCGCAGAAGCGCAATCGCCACCTCTCGGATGAGCCCGGCCTCCGCCTCTAGGCCCGCGGGGCGAGCGAGCCCGAGCGCATCGGCAAGCCCCGCGGGCGAAGGCACGATCACTTGGGCAGGGCGGACGAAAGCGAAGAGCTCCAGCACATCGGCAGCCGGGAAAGCGCCGAGGCCGAGCCGCCGTGCGGTGGCCGGCGCGTGACAGACGATCGGCATCGCGCCCTCCTTCACCCGCGCGCGTACGACGGCAGGGTCGGCGGGTACGAGCTCGCCGGTGGGCTCAAGCAAGACCGCGCGGCCATATCGCGCGGCGATCACCGGCCCCGCCGGCAGAACGAGGCTTGGCTGCAGACGCGCGCTCACCCCCGTCTCCTCACGTTGACCGCTCGGGGAGCCATTCCTAGGTTGCCGCGATGACCGCCGAACCCGTCCCATCGTCCGCCAATTTGCGGCATGTCCGCGCCTGGCCGCTGCAGGAGGCGCTGCGCGTGGTTGAACGGCTGGCGCGAACGGGCAAACGCGAGGCGCTGTTCGAAACAGGCTACGGGCCCTCTGGCCTGCCACACATTGGCACCTTTGGCGAGGTGGTGCGCACCACGATGGTTCGCCACGCCTTCTCGCGCCTTTCTGCCCTGCCCTCGCGCCTGATTGCCTTTTCCGACGACATGGACGGGCTGCGCAAGGTGCCGGAAAATGTGCCGAACCGCGAACTGCTCGCCCGGCATCTGGGCAAGCCGCTGACCGCGGTGCCAGATCCTTTTGGCACGCACGAGTCGTTTGGCCATCACAACAATGCCCGCCTGCGCGCCTTTCTCGATCAGTTCGGCTTCGAATACACATTCGCCTCCTCGACCGAGTACTACCGTTCGGGCCGATTCGACCGTGCTCTCCTGCGCGTGCTCGAGGCCTATGACGAGGTGATGGCTGTTATCCTGCCCACACTCGGGCCGGAACGGCGCGCCACGTACGCGCCCTTCCTGCCCATCTGCCCGCGCACGGGGCGGGTCATGCAGGTGCCAATCCTCGAGCGCAAGCTTGATGCGGGCACGGTGATTTGGCGCGACGAGGAGATTGGGCGGCTCATCGAGACCCCCGTCACGGGCGGCCACTGCAAGCTGCAGTGGAAGGTCGATTGGGCGATGCGCTGGTACGCGCTCGGCGTGGACTACGAGATGTCAGGCAAGGACCTGATCGATTCCGTCCGCCTCTCTTCTCGCATCTGTCGCATCCTCGGCGCAGAACCGCCCGAGTCTTTCACTTATGAGCTCTTCCTGGACGAGAAGGGGGAGAAGATCTCAAAGTCGAAGGGGAACGGGCTCGCTGTGGAGGAGTGGCTGGCCTATGCCCCGCCCGAAAGCCTCGCCCAGTTCATGTACAACAAGCCGCAAACGGCGAAGCGTTTGTATTTCGACGTTATCCCGCGCACGGTCGACGAGTATCTCGCCAATGTCGACCGCGCCCGCCGCGAACCGCCAGAAGCGCTGCCCGAAAACCCCGCCTGGCACATTCACCTCGGCCACATCCCCGACGATGCGGGTTCTCCCATTCCGTTCTCCATGCTGCTCAACCTCGCTTCGGTGGTGAATGCGGATCGGCCTGAGATGCTGTGGGGATTCATTCGCCGCTACAAAGAAGAGGCCACGCCGGAACGGTTCCCCATGCTGGCGCGGCTTGTTGCCCATGCCGTCGCCTACCACCGCGATTTTGTCTTGCCGGCAAAGCGCTTTCGCCAGCCCTCTGCCGAGGAGCGCGCTGCGCTTGCCGACCTTGCAGAGGCTCTGGCAAGCGCGCCAGCCGCGACGGACGCCGAAACCCTCCAGGATCTCGTCTACGAGGTTGGCAAACGACACTTTGGCAAAGAGCGGCTGCGGGAGTGGTTTGGCTGCTTGTATCAAGTGCTTTTGGGCCAAAAGGAAGGCCCACGTTTTGGCGGCTTCGTTGCCCTTTACGGCGTGGCAGAGACGGTGGCCTTGATCAGGGCCGCGTTGGCGCGGACGGACGCGCCCGCGGGTGCCGCCTGAGGCGCTGAAGAGGTCCATGGGCGAGGTCGTGCGGGCAGGTTGGAGGGCAGGAGTGAAGCGCCACCTGCCGGCCGTCCTCGGCTTGGCACTCCTGGTCGGCGCGCTTTATATCGTCCAGCGCGAACTCGCTTCGCTCCGCCTCGACGACGTGCTGGCGGCAATCGCAGCGATGCCGCGGCGCGCGCTGGTTTTCGCCGCCGCGCTGACCGTCGCGGCCTACTTCGTGCTCACGCTTTACGACGCGCTGGGCACGCGCTTCGTGGGCCACCCACTCTCCTACGGGCGGATCGCCTTCGCCTCATTTACGGCCTACGCCCTCTCCCACAATATCGGATTCGCCATGGTGTCGGGGGCGGCGATCCGCTACCGGCTTTATGCGCTCTGGGGCATGTCGGGGCTGCAAATCGCGGGCGTGGTGGCCTTCTGCAGCCTTACTTTCGTGTTGGGTGGCCTCACCTTGGGCGGGCTCGTTCTGCTCACTGTTCCCCACGCCATTCCGGGCTTCGGGCCTTGGATGCCGACCCCGGTGATGGTCGCGGTGGGGGTGACAATGCTCGGCCTGGTCGGCTTTTACGTCGTCGCTGGCCATCTGCGCGGGCAGCCCCTGCGTTTCGGCCGCACGGCGGTGCCGCTGCCGGGACCGCGCCTTGCCCTGATGCAGGTCGCGCTCGCCTCGGTCGATGTGGCCCTGACCGCGGCGATTTTTTATGTCTTGCTGCCATCTGCTCCTGGCCTCGACTTCCTGGTGTTCCTTGCCATCTACGTGACTGCGTACACCGCGGCGATGGCGAGCCACGTGCCCGGGGGCTTAGGCGTGTTCGACGGCACTGTGCTGCTCGGGCTTTCCGGGCTGGTGCCGACAGCGACCGCGGTTGGCGCGCTTCTCGTCTTCCGCCTGCTCTACTACGTGCTGCCGCTCTTTCTTGCCGGCGGTCTCTTTGCGATGAACGAAATCGTGCTGCGGCGGGTGGCGATGGCGCGTGCTTTCGACCAAATCGCCCGCTGGGGCGCACCCTTTATCGCCCCGGTCCTGTCCGCCACGGTGACGCTGGCGGGGCTGGTCATGCTCTTTCTTGGCACCATGCCACCCATCGAGGCGCCCTTCGCCTGGGCCGGAGCGACAGCGCGGGCACCGATCGCTGAAGTAAGCCATTTCGTCGCCTCGCTCTTGGGCGCGATCCTGCTCGTGCTCGCCTACGGGCTGTGGCGTCGGGTGACGATGGCCTGGGCCTCGGTGCTGGTAACTCTCGTTCTTGCCGCTGGGCTTGCCGCCGCCAAGGGTCATGGTTGGCCAGTGCCGGCACTGATGCTCGCGGTCGCTGCCTGCGTGGTGCCGTTCCGCCGCGCCTTCTACCGCGACACGCGTCTGGTCTCTGAACCTTTTACGGCCGGCTGGGTGGCAGCGGTGCTGGCGCTAGCTGTCTGCACGGTAAGCCTTGCCCTGTTTACGCATCTGAGACAGGATTGGATGGAGGAGACCTGGTGGCACTTGGTACTCGCTGGCGAGGCGCCGTGGTCGTTGCGCGCCACCATTTTGCTCGGCATTGTTCTTTTGCTTGTCGCTCTGGTCCGTCTTCTCCGTCCGGCGCGGATCGCCTGGTTCGACCTCTCGCCGACGACCCAGGCGCGTTGGCAGGCGCTTGCTCAGACACCGCTGCCGCCCAGTGCTGAGGCGCTGGTATTTGGCGAAAACGGGCGGGCGGCTCTGCCATTCCGACGCTTGCCGAAGACGTGGCTTGCCCTGGGCGATCCGGTTGGCGAGGCGACGGACCGCGTGTCGGCAATTTGGCGTTTTCGCGACCTATGCGACCAGGAGGGGGTGGATCCGGCGTTTTGGCGCGTCGGGCCTGAGTTGCTTTCAGTGTACGCCGATTTAGGGCTGACCGCCTTTCCGATCACGGACGAGGGCGAGGTTGCACCGGAGAGGCCTGGCGATGCGCCGCCTGCCCGCGCCTACCTCGTCTGCAAGCCAGATCAAGATCTGGTGCGCCTGTTGCCGATGGTCGCGGCCTTCGAGTGCCGAGCAGAAGCGGCGCGGGAGCCGGCCTGAGGGCGAGCGCTACTGGCTTGCCCAGACGATGCGGGCGATCCAGGCGACCTCGTCGACATCCAGGCTTCGCCCTGGATAGGCGGGGTTGAGGGAGGCGAGCTCGATCTTGCGGGCGGATTTGCGCACGAGCTCCTTCGCCATCACCTCGCCTTGGCGCGTCTTCACCACCACGCGGTCGCCGCGGCGGGTCGGCGCATTCGGCGAGACGACAATCACGTCTCCGTCGCGATAGACAGGTTCCATTGAGTCGCCGCTGATTTCGAGAGCGTAGGCGTTGGGGTCGCTGATCGAGGGGAGTTCGATCTCGTCCCACCCTGCCCCCGTTGGATAGCCCGCATCGTCGAAAAAGGCATCCGACCCCGCCTGGGCGAGGCCGATCAGCGGCACGCGCCGCGGCCCCAGTGCCCCGGGCCGACGTGCCTGGGCGGTCCCACCGGTGGCCAGAGCGATGAAGGTTTCAAGCGGTGCTCCGACGGCGTCGAGGGCTTTAACGATGGTCTCGAAGGAGGGCCAGCGCGGCTTGCCGCCTTGCTTGCGCTTGGAGGGATTGAAGGTCGTTGGATCGAGCCCTGCCTTGCGGGCGAGCCCTGAGGGGCTGAGCCCGTGTTCGGCGGCGAGGGCGTCGATCGCCTTCCAGACGTCTTCGTGGCGGAGACTCATGTTAGGGACATGGTCCTACAACTTCGCGGAACGCGCATTAGGAAAGAGTTCCGATTAGGCTTGCGATCCTGGCGCAACCGTGGGTAAATGTTCCTGTTTTGTTCGAGACGTATCCACGAGGTTCGCCATGCCCGCTGCAGCCACACGCCGCTCCGGTCCCGTCCTCGCCGACCTCTCGCGCGCCGAACCTTTCGCCAGCGCAGAAGAGGCCTGGTTTTGGACCATGGCCGCGCTGGCCGCGCGCCATGCCGGTGCGCGCATCGTCGCCGGTCAGGGCCTGAAGATTCGGCCCTGCGAACCCGACGACGTGATCCGCTGCCTTGATCGTCTGTACCGTCAGCGCCGGATTGAGATCGCGCATCTGCGCGTGCTGCGCCGCTTCGGCGATTTGCAGCGGGCGCCCGATCCGCATCATCCGGGAGATCGTACCGCGCTCGTGCTCTGGCGCGAGGCGATGTCGCGCCTGGAGTGGCCGTTGAAGATGAAGGGAATTGTGGCGTGAGCCGGTTCCCCGGTCGCGGCGCGGAGCCGCTCATATGGATCGCTTTCTCCGGCCGGGCCGACCTTGCTTGGCAGCGTCTGTTGCGGCCGGGGTTCCGCCACTGCTTCGCCGCGCTGGCCGATAACGAGGGCTGGACGGTGGTTGACCCTTTGGCTGGGCGGATGGTGGTCGAACGGCTCGGTGTCGCACCGGATTTCGATCTGCCCGAGTTCTGGCGCCGGGCCGGGTTTCGGGTGCTTGGGCCATTTGTTCCTACCCCGCCGCGCCGGCGCTCGCTTGCGCTCATCGCCCCCTTCACCTGTGTGATTGTCTGCCTTCGCCTGCTTGGGCACGATGGATTCGTGCTGACACCGCGCGGCCTTTATCGCCGGCTTGCGATGCTTCTTGCGTCGAGTGATAGGAAAAAAGTCTTGACCAGCAACGCCCACTCCGCCTAAAAGGATCGCGCCAAGGGGCGTCCTTTGCCCCGATGGCGCCATCCTCTCCCTCCCCTAAACGACTACGGCGGCCGGGCAAAAAACCCGGCCGCCGGATTTTCTTCCGCACCTCACCGCTAGATCATGGAGTGAGCACGATGGGTGGCCTATTCCGCGCGCCGAAGCCGCCAGCGCCGCATGTCGCGACCCAGCCGGCCCCGCGACCCAACTCGGCAGGCACGGCTGCCGCCGCATCCGCTGCAGGCGGCGGCGACGAAGACCGCGCCCGCCGCCTCGCCACGCTCGAAGCGCGCCGGCTCGGCCGTGCCAGCACCGTCGCCACCTCGTGGCGCGGCGTTCTCGCCGAGTCTCTGCCTGCCGTCGGCCGCAAGTCGCTGCTCGGCGAATGACGCGCTCTCTTTCGCCCGAAACCATCCTGGCTCAGGCCGAGCGGGCCTTCGCCAGGCGCCGCCCCTGGGAAGCCCTCTGGAAGGACTGCTACGACCACGCTCTCCCGGCGCGCTCAAGCGACGGCACGATCCCACTGTACGATGGCACCGCACCCGACGCCGTCGAACAGCTCGCCGCCTCCCTGCTTGCCGAGCTCACCCCGCCATGGACGCGCTGGTTCTCCTTTGTTCCTGGCCGTGCACTGCCCCCTACCCTGGCCCGCGACACAGCCGCGGCAAGGCTGGAAACCGCCGCTGAGACTCTGGCCGGGGAGTTCGAACGCTCCAACTTGGTGGTCGAACTGCACCAGTGCTTCCTCGACCTCGTCATCGCGGGCACAGCTTGCCTCGCGGTCGAAGAGCTTCCTCCCGGCGAGCCGAGCGCGCTGCGCTTCACCGCCGTCCCGCTGGCCGACCTCGCGCTCGAAGACGGGCCAACACGACCGCTCGACACGGTCTTCCGCATGCTCCGCCTGACGGTGGCAGAACTCCGCTCCCGCTTCCCCTCCGCGCGTCTGCCCGAGCGGCTGGGCAAGGAAGAGAGCGGGGGAGAGGCGGCTCGCCACACCGTCATCGAGGCAGTGATGCCGGATGGCAGCGCCTATGCCTACGCGGCGATCCTGCGCGGCGACGACGAGCCCGTCGTGCTCGCCCGCGGCCGTTTCGAGGCTTCGCCCTTCATCGCCTTCCGCTGGATGAAGGCGCCCGGGGAGACCTACGGCAGATCCCCGATCATGAAGGCGCTGCCTGACATCCGCACCGCCAACAAGGTGGTCGAGCTCATCCTGAAGAATGCCTCGATCGCCGTGACGGGGATCTGGCAAGCAGACGATGACGGCGTGCTCAATCCCGCCAATATCCGCCTCGTGCCCGGCGCGATCATTCCGAAGGCGGTCGGCTCGTCTGGCCTCACCCCGCTCGCCGCACCGGGCCGATTCGACGTCAGCCAGATCGTGCTCGACGACCTTCGCGCGCGCATTCGTCACGCCTTGCTCGCCGACCGGCTGGGCCCGGTTCAGAGCACGCGCATGACCGCGACCGAGGTGATGGAGCGCTCGGCTGAGATGGCCCGCCTGCTTAGCGCCACCTTCGGGCGGCTGCAAACTGAACTTCTCTATCCGCTGATCGAGCGCTCGCTTGCTGTGCTGCGTCGGCGCGGCCTCGTGCCGCGCTTTGCGCTCGACGGAACGGAGGCAGCGATCGTCTGGCGGTCGCCGCTGGCGCAGTGGCAGGCGCGAACAGAAGCCTCCGGCACGCTCGCGTGGCTTGAGGTGGTTCGCGCGCTCGGCCCCGCCGCCGCCGGCACCGCCGACCTCGCCGCTGCCTCGCGCTGGGTCGCTTCGCTCTATGGCGTGCCGCCTGACCTCGTCGTGTCCGAGGCGGAGGAACGCGCTGCTTTTGCCACCCTTGCCCCTGATCCCCCCGCCCCCGATGCCCTCGCCTGACAAGGACGAAGACCGATGGCCGACAACTTGATCACAATGACGCTCGAGGATGACAAGCCCACTCGCCCCGAGCCGAAGCGCCGCACACCCTGTCCGCCCGAGGTGCCTGAGAAGTTCTGGGACGAGGAGACAGGCGAGGTCCGCCTCGATGCCCTGCTGAAGTCTTACCGCGAGCTCGAGCGCAAGCTCTCGCGCATGGTCAGTCTGCCAGGTGAGGGCGCCGACGAGGAGGAGCGTCGCCGCTTCCTGCGCGCCCTTGGCGTACCAGACAGCCCGGACGACTATCACATTGAAGCTCGTCACCCTCTCGTCACGGCCGATCCGGACGTCAATCGCAGGCTGCATGAAGCCGGCTTCACCCCAGCCCAGGTACAGCTCGTCTACGACCTCGCCGCCGAGCGCCTGTTGCCGCTGATCGCTGAGGCGGCGCAGCTCTTCGAGGCTGAGCGGCAGATCGAGCGACTGAAAGAGCATTTCGGCGGCGAGGAGCGCTGGAAGCGCGCGGCCAAGCAGCTCGCCGCCTGGGGCAGGGCGAACCTGCCGGAGGCGGTGTTCGAGGCGCTCTCGTCAACCTACGAAGGCGTGCTTGCCATGCAGCGGATGATGCAGAGCAACGAACCAGGCATCCTGAAAGACGCGGAGCCCGCGCGCGCGCCGAACGAGGATGAGCTGCGCGCCCTGATGCGCGACCCGCGCTACTGGCGCCGGCGCGATCCGGCGCTCGTTGAGCGCGTGGCGGAAGGCTTCCGACAGCTGTTCCCTGAGGAGCGCTGACCGGCCCGTTGCCTTTCTGTTTCATTTTGCCCGCGCCTGGCCTCCCGCGCGGGCGTTGCAGCCGGGGCTCGAGCGTGCCCGCCTGATCCTCCCCCGCGCTCGCCCCGGCTGCCTTCTCTTCCGCCTGCGGTCAACCCCTGCGGCCCGCAGGCTTTCCGGGCCGGCACCGGCCGCGCCTCGCTTCGTGAGCGCGACAACCGCGCCGGGCCCGCACCACCCACCCCTGCAACCCGATCGCGAGAGACCGATCCGTGTCCACGTCCATCGACCGCGCCTTCGTCAAGCACTTCCAAACGGAGGTGCACGAGGCCTACCAGCGCCTCGGCTCCAAGCTCCGCCCAACCGTCCGCTCCAAGTCTGGGGTCAAGGGCGCCTCGACCGTGTTCCAACGCGTCGGCAAGGGAGTTGCCGGCACCAAGGCCCGCCACGGCGCAGTACCTGTGATGAACCTCGACCACTCACCTGTGGAGTGCTTCCTCGCCGACTATTACGCGGGTGACTGGATCGACAAACTCGATGAGCTCAAGGTCAACCACGATGAGCGCGCAGTGATCGCTAATGCCGGCGCTTACGCCCTCGGGCGAAAGACGGATGAGCTGATCATTGCGGCGCTGGATCAAGCAACGCGCGAGGCGACCGGCACCGATCCAGGCCTCACCGACGGCGACGGCCTGACGAGAGAAAAGATTCTGCTCGCCTTCGAGATGCTCGGCCAGGCCGACGTGCCGGACGATGGCGAGCGCTACGCCGTGATCGGCTGGAAGCAGTGGTCTGACCTGCTCCGAATCCCTGAGTTTGCGAATGCCGACTACGTCGGCGCAGACGAGCTCCCCTGGCGCGGCACACAGGCCAAGCGCTGGCTCGGTACCCTCTGGATCCCGCATTCAGGACTGACACGCACCGGCACCGTTCGCTTCTGCTACTGGTACCACCGCACCGCGATCGGCCACGCCGTGGGAGCCGAAGTGCAGACCGACATCACCTGGCACGGCGAGCGGGCGGCATGGTTCGTCAACAACATGATGAGCCAGGGCGCGGTGCTGATCGATCCCGAAGGGGTCGTGCGCCTGCGCTGCAGAGAATGACCCGCTGATCCCTGGGCGGCGCTCTGAGCCCGCACTCAGGGCGCCGCCTCCTTTCCATTTCCCGCACTCACCGTTTCGTCGTCGTCCCGAGGAGACCGACCGATGGCGCTCTCCGCTCTCGCTCTTTGCGCGCGCGCCCTGCTCAAGATCGGTGCCACCCCGATCGCCTCGTTCGACGAAGGCACTGCCGAGGCCGAAGTCGCGGCTAACCTCTACCCTTCAGTTCGCGATTCTCTGCTCTCTGCCTACCCATGGTCGTTCGCGACCGCACAAATGTCGCTGCCCCGCCTGATCGCGTCTCCTATCGCGGACTACGCACACGCCTTCCAGCTGCCCGCCGACTTTCTACGCGCACTCTCTGCCGGCCGACCGGGCCAGGGTCGCGGCGTTCCCTACCGTATCGCCGAAAACCGCCTGCACGCCGACCCGCCGGAGATCGTGCTCACCTACATCTTCCGCCCGCCGGAGCAGAACTTTCCGCCCTTTTTCGATTCCGCCCTGATCGCGCGTCTTGCTGCCGAATTCACCATTCCGCTGACCGAAAACACCGCACGGGCTGAACTCCTGTTCCGCCTCGCCGAGGCCGAGTTCCGCGCAGCACGGCTGACCGACAGCCAGCAGGATACGCCGCTTGCGTTGCAAGATTTCTCTTTGATCGGGGCCCGCGGCTGAGATGAACCAACTGAGGCGAATCAAGACGAGCTTCGCCGCCGGCGAGCTTTCGCCGGAACTGATTGGGCGGAGCGATCTGCGCGCCTACGAGAATGGGGCCGGTCGTCTGTCCAACGTTTTCATCCTGCCAACAGGCGGGCTCTGCCGCCGCCCCGGCCTACGCCATCTCGGCATGCTGCCGGGTCGCGCCCGTTTGATCGCCTTCGAGTTCTCGACCGAACAGACCTATCTCTTGGTGCTGACCGACCGTCGCCTTGGGGTTTGGCGCGGCGATGCGGAGATAGCCGTAATGACGACCCCCTGGACGGAGGCGCATCTGAGCAACCTTTCCTGGACGCAAAGCGCCGATACGCTTCTCGTCGTTCACCCGGATGTGGCACCGCAGCGCATCACCCGCACGAGCCATACCGCATGGCTCATCACGCCCTGGACGTTCCGCGCCGAGCCATTCTTCAGGTTTGCGCCTGAGACGGTGACCCTCACCCCTTCCGACACTGTCGGCAGCATCACTGTCACGGCCTCGGCGCCCGTCTTCCTGCCCGCCCATGTCGGGGTGACATTCCGCATCGGTAAGAAGCGAGTGCGCATCGATTGGGTCGGTTCCGCCACTTCTGCCAGCGCGACCGTGCTGGAGCCTCTCTCTGGCACCGCACCAACGACCGACTGGGACGAGGCGGCTTTCTCGCCCGCGCGTGGCTGGCCCGTCTCGCTCTGCTTCCATCAGGACCGACTGGTCATCGGTGGATCGCGCGATCTGCCGAATCGGCTATGGCTCTCGCGCACAGGAGACCTGTTCAACTTCGATCTCGGCACCGGGCTTGACGATGAGGCAATTGAGTTCGCTCTCGTCTCGGACCAGGTGAACGCGATCCGCGCCGTCTTCTCAGGTCGACACCTCCAGGTGTTCACCTCCGGTGCGGAGTGGATGGTCTCCGGCGACCCGCTCACGCCTGCGAACATCCAGCTCAATCGCCAAACGCGAATCGGCAGCCCTGTCGATCGCACAGTACCTCCCGTCGACGTCGACGGGGCGACCATCTTCGTCGCGCGCTCGGGCCGTTCCGTCCACGAATTCGCCTACACGGACGTCGAGCAGGCCTACCAGGCGGCCGATCTCGCCGTACTGGCCCGGCATCTCGTACGCGATCCGATCAGCATGGCTTACGACCAAACGCGGCGTTTGCTGCACATCGTCATGGCCGATGGTTCGCTCGCCACCCTCACCCTCTACCGCGCCGAACAGGTCACGGCCTGGACAAGACAGGTCACCCAGGGTGCCTTCCGTTCTGTCAGCGAAATCGACGGCACGGTCTATGTGGTGACAGAGCGCTTCGGCACGCATCGTCTGGAGTGCTTCGATGACTCGGTGCTGACGGATGCCGCCGTCACCGGCGAGAACCCGGCCGGAGCCACGGTCTGGTCCGGGCTTGGCCATCTCGACGGCCGCGAGGTCACTATCGTCGGCGACGGTGCGCCACGCGGACGAGACACCGTTATCGGCGGCCGAATCGAAACCTACCCGCCGGCGAGACGGCTCGAAGTGGGGCTGGCTTATACCCACGTCGTCGAGCCGCTGCCGCCTGAGCTTCTAACTCCGGTTGGCGCGCGCACCGGCCCCGTTCGTCTCGTCGCGGTCACCTTCCGCCTGCTCGAGACGGCTGCGCTTTCGGTCGATCTTGGCCGTGGTCTGATCGCCCTTCCCTTCCGCCGCCTCGGCCCAGGTGTGCTCGATGCCGAACCGCCGCGCTTTACCGGCGATCGTACGATTCGCGCCCTCGGCTGGCGCCGTGACGTCGCCTCTCCCCTCTGGCGCATCGAAAGCGACGTGCCGCTGCCGATGACGCTGCTTTCCGTCACCACCGAGATAAGGCTCAACGGCTGATGGCTCAGCTCGTTCCCATCGCTTCGATCGTCACCGGCGTGGCCGGTCTCGTCGGGGCCCAGCAGCAATACCAGGCGCAGAAGCAAGCCTTTGCAGCCCAGCAGCAGGCGATCCAGCAGCAGGAGCAGGCACGCGAGGCACAGCTTCGCGCCGCAACGGATGAGGCACAGCGTCGGCGTCGCGACATGCTCGCCCGCACGATCGCCTCCACCCGCGCCCGTCTCGCTGCCGGCGGTGTTGCTTCGGGCGATGGCTCGAGCGCTGCCTTGCTTTCGGGGCTCGAACAAGAGGCCGCCCAGCAGGACGCCTTCGACGAACGCGCATTCGCGCTTCGCGTCTCGGCAGGGCGGCGGTCCTTGCTCGAGCCGACCGGCAATCTCACCCCCTTCATCCGCGCCGGCAACCAGCTCGCGGCGGGGCTTTCGCAGAGCTTCCGATCCTTGCTCAACCTCTGACTCCGAGGCCTCGACCATGCCCGAGCACATCGTGATCGGCGACGTTGCGCCGCGTATCCAGTACGTCGCCTCTGGTTCGCAAACCGTCTTCACCTATCCTTTCCCCATCTTCAAGCCAACCGATTTGCAGGTCTTCGTCGATGGCGTGCGCGAAACGGACGGCTACACGGTGAGCGGTGCGGGCCGTTCCGAGGGCGGAGCAGTCATCTTCACCGCGCCACCGCGGGCCGGTGCCGTGATCACGCTGCGCCGGCTTTTGCGCATCGAGCGCGTCAGCGACTTTCAGGAGAGCGGTGAGCTTCGCGCGCGCGTGCTAAACGACGAGCTCGACTATCAGACGGCCGCGCTGCAGCAGATCGCAGACGATCTTACGCGCGCGATACAGACCGAGCCGACCGATTTCGGCGGCCCCCTCATCCTGCCGCCGCGCACCGCGCGCGCCTCGCGTCTGTTGGGCTTCGACTCCGGAGGCTCGATCCAGCTCTATCCAGCGGAGGCCGGTGGCGGTCAAATTCTGTTCCGCCAGGATGGCGCTCGGTCAGTCCTGCGAACGGCCCAGGACAAGCTCGCCGAAACGTTGTCTGCGGCGGATTTCGGCACCGTCGGCGACGGCGTCGTCGACGATACCGAGGCGCTGGCGGCCGCCTTCGCCGCCGCCGGGGCGCTCGGCCGCACCCTGCTGATCCCGGACGGAACATTCCGCATCACGCGCGGCCTCGTTCTACCCGGAGCTGCGCCTGGCCTGGTCATGCAAGGCCGCATCGTTGCCGATCTCGCCGAACCGGAACCCGCCCTCACTCTCGGGGATGGTGGTTCGGCGCGCAATGGCGAAAAGCTTTACTGGAATATCCGAGTCACTCGCTCTTCCCTCTCTTCGTGGCTTGACGAGCGCGAGATCGGCGTGCTTGTGCGAAACGTCGACGCAAGCCTCATCTACATTGCCGAAGCAACTCGGTTCACGATCGGCGTGCGGAGTCTTGGAGATCGCCGCGGCGTCGAGGACACGACGTTCATCTTCGGCCGCATCGTTGACAATCGCATTGGTCTGGATGTTCGCTGCGCGACCGCTGAGGGTTGGAATGCTTCGGTTCGTTACCATGGCGGACATTTCGCCGTCAGTTCCTCCTCTTGGCCCGCGCTCGACCGCTTCGGAGTGCGGTTCTCTGCCGAGCCAGACGCTTACAAAGAACACAATCGCCACATCTTTGACGCGCAGAATTTCGAGCTTCGCCAGCAAGGCACGAACCGCGCCATTCCCTTCCTTGTCGAGGTCGATGCGCGGGCGATCATCGCCCGCGACATCCGCATGGAAGGATGTTCTCCCATTGTCGCGCTGCATGAGGCCAACGCGACCGATTGCCGGTATGACGTCGCCTGGGCCAGCCAGGCATATACCCTTGACGTTGCTTATGGGCCAAACACGACCCGCGCGGGCGCCATCGTCCGCCCGCATCACCAAGCGGCCGCCCACATCGCAGCTACGCGTCTTATCGGCAACGTGCCGAACCTCCGCGCGGCGGCCTTCCGCTGGCAATCCAACGCTTTGGGGTTCGACCAGCTAGCTTGCGTCAGCACCTTGGTCTCTGGCACCCCCTCAACACTCACCGATTTTCTCTTCCCTGGCCTCGATGGTTACGCCCTGACGTCCCGCGGCGTCATCCTCGGCTCATCGCGCGGGCTCGGTTTCGTGGTCGACACGCGCAGCTGTAAGGATTTTGCTCTGGCCGTCGATGCCGACGACCCGCGACTGTTCGTGCAATGCTTCGACGCCTCGGGACAGCTGCTGACTGACAGCGCAGGCCCCCTTGCTCGCGCTTCCAACCAGTCGCTCGTTTGGAACCCGACCGCACGCTGGTGGCAAAGCTCGGCCGATCTGGCCGATGCCACGCTCACGCGCCTGCAGGCGATCCGGCTCACGGAGGAGGTCGCCACTGCGGTGATCGGGGTAGCCCGTGTCAATCGCGACTATGAAGTGCGCGCTCTTCGGCTCTACTGCGATCCAAGGTATGCGCCAATGCTCCTCTACGGCCTACCCGGCATGCCGCATGGGTCGCGCGAGATCGTCGTCGAAACGAGCTGGGACCCTCCCTCGCTCGCTCCAGGTGCGACGACGCAGCTCAACATCTCCGTCCCTGGCGCGTTTCCCGGTGACTTCGTTCAGGCTTCTTTCTCCGTCTCCACCACCGGGGTGGTGTTCCTGGCCACCGTCGGTGCCGGTGGCGTGGTGACGGTGATTGCCTGGAACCGCTCGACGATCGCGATCGATCTCGCGGGAGGCACGCTTCGGGTCCGCGTGGTCAAAGCGTGAGCCGGCTGCGCAGTCGCCTCAGCGCCGAGATCGACCGGGCGATCGAACGTGTCATCTCCTCCTACCAGGCTTTTGCCGCCTCGGCGCCGATCGCGACCGATGCGAAAAATTTTGCCGCTCACCATGCGGCCTGCAAGGCGGCTCTCGCCCATCTCGACCTGCTATTAAAGATCGCGAGGATCACCGAGGTGCCGACGACGGAAGGACAAAGCGACGACGACCGTCTTGCCCTCGTCGCCGCGGCGCGGGCTGCCGTTTGCGCCGATGAGACAGGCGAGGACGATACATGACGGGACCGACTGAGCTCCGCTTTCCCGAGTTCGTCTGGATCTGGAACCGCCTGAATACGGCAGCGACCCCGGCACATCACTTGCGCATTGCGCGCTGGCTTGGGCTCTCTTGGGAGCGGGGGGAGACGCGCCTTTTGCTGATGTGCTTCCGCGGTGCGGGCAAGTCCACAGTCGTTGGTCTTTACTGCGCCTGGCTTTTGTCGCAGCGCCCAGACCTTCGCCTGCTCGTCCTGTCGGCGGAACAGGGGCTGGCGACACGGATGGTGCGTAACGTGCGCCAGATCATTCGCCGCCATCCATTCTGCCGGCATCTTCACCCGCGGCACGGCGGGGAATGGGCGGCCGACCGGTTCACCGTCAACCGGCCCAGCGCATCACGCGACCCATCGATGCTCGCGCGCGGGATCGAGGCGAACATCACTGGCAGCCGCGCCGATGTCGTGATCTGCGACGACGTGGAAGTGCCAGGAAACAGTGATACGGCTTCGAAACGGGCGAATTTGCGCGAGCGTCTTGGCGAGATCGCCTTCGTGCTTGTTCCCGGCGGTCAAATGCTCTTTATCGGCACGCCGCACACGCCTGACACGATCTACGCCACCGACCAGCAACCCGGTCGCGACCCGCCATTCCTCGCAGGTTTCCGACGCCTTGTCATTCCCCTCCTCGACTCGGAAGGAGCATCCGCGTGGCCGGAACGGTTCACTCCAGAACGGATTGCGGAACTGCGCGCTCGTGTTGGTCCGCGTGCCTTCGCCGCTCAAATGCAGCTAGAGCCGCAGCCTCCGGAGGACGCGCGCCTCGACCCTGCAGCTATGGTTCCCTACGAGGATGAACTGACCTTGCATGCCGCGAACCAGGGGTTCAGGCTTCTCCTCGGCGGGCGCAGCCTCGTTGCCGCCTCGACGTTCTGGGATCCGGCCTTCGGCGCGCCGGGCCGCGGCGACGCCTCCGTCTTCGCCGCCCTGTTCACCGACGCCGAGGGAACGCGCTACCTGCACCGCGTCGCCTACCTCACGCATGACCCGCGGGCAGGCACGGACGCTGCGACACAGCTCTGCCGCCAGGTTGTGCGCCTTGCGCAGGAGCTTCACCTTCCTTCGGTCACGGTGGAGAACAATGGCCTGGGCCGTTTTCTGCCCGGCCTGTTGCGCGCGGAAATGGTGCGGGCACGTGTCGCGTGCACCGTGGTCGAACGCACCTCGACACGGTCGAAAGCGGAACGAATCCTCGCTGCCTTCGAGCCGCTCCTTGCAGCGCGGCGGCTGTGGGCGCATCGCAGCGTGTTTGCCACACGGCTGATTGAGGAGATGCGCGAATGGCGCCCAGACGCGCGCGCTGCGGCCGATGACGGGCTCGACGCGGTGGCCGGTGCCATCCTGGCCGAACCAGTTCGCCTCACCCGCATCGCACCAGTGCTTTACGAGACGGATGGGCGCTTCCAAGGAAACTTCCGCGCGCGCGAGGATTTCATCCCCTGAGTTTCCGCGCGCTTAGGCGAGAGCGGCGTCGGTTTTTTTGAGGATTTCGCTGCAATGACGTTCCACCCCCGCCGTAGTGATCTCGAACCAGCCGTCCGCGCGTTCGCGGCACAGCCCCATGCCCGAGAGCCGGGCGAGGCAGGGACCGTCCTTCATCCCTGGCGGGCGGCCCACCCTCCCTGCTAGGCGCAACCGGTGCAGGGCGGAGCGGCAACAGGTTTCCAAATAGGGCTCCTTCCAGACCACAGCGGGGATATCGTTCCGGCCCGCGCGTTGCGCAAGGGCGGGCCGCAAGCGACGGAGTAACATCCATGGACGGAAGCGCGATCAGCTACGAATGGTGGATCCGAGTGATCGAACTGCCCATCCTGGCCGGGCTGTTCAAGCTGATGTGGGACATCAAGAGGGACGTGATCGCGCGGATCGAGCGCATCGAGTTGCGTCATGCGGAAACAACAGCCGACCTGCGCGCCGAGATCGCCTCCTTTAAGCTCGAGGTCGCGCGCGGCTATGTGCCGATCCAGATGATGCGCGAACTCGACCGCCGCCTGTCGATGCAGCTCATGCGGATCGAGGAAAAGCTCGACGTGCTCGGTCCGCGCGCCCGCCCCCGCCGCAGCGAGGCCGAACTGTCGCACGACTGACGACGCCCCTCATCGCGGTCTCGATCCGTGCTCCGCCTGGTGCCCAAGCGTGGCAAGGATAACAACGAAAGCGCCCACCAGATCGAGCAAGCTCGGCGAAACCCCGAACACGAGCGCATCAAATAGCACAGCCCAGAGCATGGCGGTGAAATCGAGCGGGGCTAGCCGTGACGGCTCCGTCGCCCGAACCGCAGCGGTGAGCGCGAGGTTGGCGCCTGTCCAGACGAGGCCGTTAACGAGGAGCAAAGCGAGGTCGCGCCCCGTCGGTGCGACCCAGACCAGCACCGCGACAGGCCCGAAAATGACCACGCCCAACAGCGCCGGCACAGCCATCGCCACCGCCAACCCTTCGCGCGCGCCAAGCTTGCGCGTGGTGATCATCACGCCTGCGGTGGCCGCCGTGCCAACCAGGGCAGAGAGATAGCCGACCAACGCTCCCCCACCCGTCAGGGCCGGGACCATCGGCACCAGGACGCCGAGGAAAGCCAAGCCCGCCCAAGCCCAGGCGCGCGGCGCCACCCGCTCACCCAGCACCGCGACCGCAAGCCCCATGGTGAAGAAGGGGGCAAGAAAGAAGACGATGTAGGCGTCGAGCAGGGGCAAGAGCGCGAAAGCTTGGAAGAAAAAAAAGGCCGAGCTCAGGATGAGCCCGCCGCGCAGCGCGTGCAACGCAAGACGTTCCCGCGCGATGACACCAGCCCGCGCCGCGACCGGTGCAGCAAGTGCGAGGCCGACCGCGCTGCGTAGAGCGATCACCTGCGCCGAGCTATAGGCCCCCGACAACCACTTTGCGATCGTATCCAGCACGGCGAACAGCGCGATCGCGATCAGCATCAGCAAAGGCCCGCGCACCCCTCTTCCCCCTTGCGCCCTGTGCGCGCCGCTCATGCCTGCCGCGCGCTATCACGTCTAGGCTTCCGCCAGCGCCTCCGGTCGGGCAAAGGGCAAGCGATCAAGCGATGATTTCCCCCTCGCTCGCCTCGCGCCTGATGCCGCTCGTGCGCTGTCTCGACCCCGAGACCGCGCATCGTGCCGCCGTGCTCGCCCTTCGCCTCGGCCTTCTTTCCGGCCCCCCGCCCAGGCCCACGCCGCAGCTTGCCGTCTCGGCGGTCGGCCTGCGATTCGCCAATCCTGTCGGCCTCGCCGCTGGCTTCGACAAAGACGCGGAGGTGATTCGCCCGCTATTCGGCCTTGGTTTCGGTTTCGTCGAGGCGGGCGGGGTCACGCTTCGCCCGCAGCCGGGCAACCCGCCCCCCCGCGTCTTCCGCCTCACCGAGGACCGCGCAGTGATCAATCGTCTGGGCCTGAATTCCGCTGGTTGGTCAACAATCAAGCGGAGGCTTGAGCGGCTGCGCGCAGATGGCCCTCTGCCCGGCCCCCTATTCCTCAACGTCGCTCCAAACAAAGACTCGCCCGACCCGGTTGCCGACACGGCACGACTGGTTGCGGAAGCCTGCCCCCTCGTTGAGGGCTGCGTGCTGAACGTGTCGTCCCCCAACACGCCGGGCTTGCGCGACTGGCAGGCGGCCGACCGACTCGGCGCCCTGCTTTCGGCAGCGCAGGAAGCGCGCGGGGCCTCGCACACGCGGCTCCTCGTGAAAATCGCGCCCGATCTCGATCCCATCGCCCTGGAAGCGATTGTCGAGACCGCGATCGCGCACGGTGTTGATGGTCTGATCATCTCCAACACGACGGTGGCGCGGCCGCCCTCGTTGCGCAGCCAGCATGCGCGCGAGGGGGGAGGTCTTTCTGGCGCTCCGCTGTTCGCTCCCTCTACGGCGCTGTTGCGCGAGGCGGCCCGCCTCGTGCGTGGTCGCCTTGCCTTGATCGGCTGCGGCGGGGTTTCTTCCGCCGATCAGGCCTACGCCAAAATCCGCGCCGGAGCGTCTCTGGTGCAGCTCTACACCGGGCTGATCTACGAAGGGCCGGGGCTGGTGGCGCGCATCCTTGCCGGCCTCGCCGCCCGCCTTGCTGCTGATGGCTTCGCCTCGATCGCTGACGCTGTCGGCGTTGATCTCGCCGAGGTGCGCGGATGAGGCTCCTTGCGGGATTTGCTCCGCTCGCCGAGGCGTATGACGGGTTTATCGTCGACCTCTGGGGCGTCGTGCATGACGGGGTCGCGCCCTATCCCGGTGCGTTGGAAACTCTTACGAACCTGAAACGTCTCCGCAAGCGCGTGGTGCTGCTCTCCAACGCTCCGCGCAGGGCGGAGGCGGCGGCAGCAGCGATGCGCGCTATGGGACTTGGCGATGAGCTTTACGACGCCATCCTCACCTCGGGCGAGGCGGTGCATCGGGCGTTGCGCGACCGCAGCGATCCATGGTTCGCGCGGCTTGCACCACCTCTTTATCACCTCGGCCCGGCGCGCGACCGCAACGTGTTCGACACGCTGGGCCTGCCTGAGGCCAGCACCCCAGAGGAGGCGGGGTTTGTGCTGAACACCGGGCCGGATGATCACCTCGCTGGGCAAACACTCGAGCACTTTCTCCCGCTGCTTCATCGCTGTCGAAAGGCCGGGCTGCCGATGATTTGCGCCAACCCCGACCTCGAAGTGATCCGCGGCGGCGTACGCGTGCTGTGCGCGGGCGCACTCGCTGAGGCCTACGCCAGGCTGGGCGGAGAAGTGCGCTCTCTCGGCAAGCCTGATCCTGCGATTTACGACACGGTGCTTGCCCTGCTCGGGCTAGACGATCGCGCCCGCGTGCTTGCCGTTGGCGATTCCTTGCGTACCGACATCGCAGGCGCCAAGGCGGCGGGGATCGCGTCCGCTTGGGTCATTGGCGGCATCCATGCAGCGGAGCTCGGCGCCCCGCCGGACGGGCTGCCGCCCCGGCCTGTGCTGGAAGCGGCGCTTGCCCGAGCGGGGCTGGCCCCAGCGGCCGTGCTGCCGGCGTTCCGCTGGTGAGAGGATGGCAGCCAGCTTCCGGCCCCCTTAGGCTCGCGGCATGAGCCCGCGCGACATCGCTCCAGCCACGCTGACTGCAGACCCGTCTTCGGCGCGAGGCCTTCGCCCTGCTCCGCCGACGTGGCTCTTGGTCGCGCTCACCTCAATCGGCCCCTTCACCTTGCAGATCCTCGTGCCATCGTTGCCGGGGCTTGCGCGCCAGTTCGGGGTTGCGGCCGCCTCAGCCCAGTTGGCGCTGACCGGCTATCTCGCCGGTGTCGCGGTCGGCCAACTGCTCTATGGGCCTCTGTCCGACCGGTTCGGGCGCAAGCCGCTCGCTCTTGCGGGCTTGGCCCTGTTCCTCGCCGCTTCGCTCGGTGCGGCCTTCGCGACAAGCGTGAGCGAGCTGATCTTCGGTCGCATCATTCAGGCGGTGGGCGGATGTTCGGGCATGGTGCTGGCGCGGGCAATGATCCGCGACTGTTTCCCGCGCGACCGCGCTGCGTCCGTCATGGCGTTCGTCCTGGCCGGTATGACGGCCGCGCCGATGCTGGCCCCTGTCCTCGGGGGCCTGCTCGAGGAGGCCTTTGGCTGGCGGGCCATTCTCCTGCTGACCGCACTTGCTGGGGCGGTGCTGCTCGCTGCTGTTTTGCTCAAGCTTGAGGAAACGCTGCCTGCGCCCCATCCGTTGCCAGGCATAGCCGGGTTCCTGCGTGCCAATCTCGGGCTTTTGCGCCTTCCTGGGTTCCTTGTTTTCGCCGGCGCCTTCTCCGCTTCCTCGGGCGTGTTCTTCTCTTTCCTCGGCGGCGCGCCTTTCGTCGTGGTCGAGGGTCTCGGCCTCGCCCCTACCACCTACGGGCTCGCCTTCGCCCTCGTCTCCATCGCCTATGCTGGCGGCAACATGGTCACCGCCCGGTTCGCGCAGCGGCTCGGCATCGCGCGCCTTCTGACTTTTGGGACCAGTGTAACATTCCTCGGTGCTGCGGCTGCCCTCGCCCTCGTTCTGCTCCGCCAGCCCTCTTTACTCAACCTGTTCGGCCCGGCGCTGCTGATGGCTGTGGGCAACGGGATTGCGCAAGCGAATGCGCTGGCCGGCGCGGTCAGCGTGCGGCCGGGCCTTGCTGGCACGGCCTCCGGCCTATCGGGTGCCCTGCAGATGGGGTTTGGCGCCCTCGCAACCGTGCTGGTCGGCGCGACGGAGACGGGTTCCGGAACAGCGACCGCCGCATGCATGCTTGGCTCTGCCGCGCTTTGCCGGGCTATCCTGCTCCTCGGTCGCCGCCGCGGCCTGCTGTAGCGAGAGGCCTTCGCGAGTGTTTGCTGGAACGAAGTGGGGTGTGACGCGAGAGGGGGCGGCGGTGTGTTCATCGGTGGTTCCGTTCCTGCTCACGCCGGGAAAAAGAGCGTCTGCGGCCCTCTTTTGCCCTCTCGCTTGGCAGCCAAGGGGGCTTAAAGCCCGCTTCGGCGGCGGCGCGAGTCGTGTGCCAGGGGGCAGGAGCCTTCACGGCGCGCAGCTCCATCGTCGAGCGGGCTCGCGCACGTCGAGACTCGCCTCGATCTTCCCGCCACAAAAGCGAGGGAAAGTCTGATCGGCACAGTCTCCTTCGAGAGTGGCCGGCCAGAGCGCACAGGACAGCACGTGCGGGACCGAGGCCAAAGGCGAGACCGGAGTGTGCCTCTTTCGCAACAAAAAAGCGCGCCCTTTGGTTCCCCTTATCTCCACACCTGTCTTCGCGGTCGACGCGTCCTGAGACACGGATGGGCCCGCCTTGCCCATCGCGGCCGCGAGTCCAGTTCTACCGCTTACATGTTCAGCCCGTATCAATTGGATGGCGCTGTGACGCAGATGGCGAGCCTCGCCACGTCGGAGCCCAACGGGAAGAGGTGAGACGTGATGCAAGCACCAAAAGTGTGGCGGGAAGCCGATCAAGCTTGAGTGGCCGTCATTGTTCGGCCTAAGCTCTTTGCAAGTCATAACAGATGGAGGAAACGCCCGATGCTTGATCGGCGTAAGGTCTTGGCCACCGCCGGGCTATCGGCAAGCTTGCCGCTGTGGGCGCTTGCGGGCTGCGCCGGCGTCAACGGCGGAGGTGTCAGCGCAGCACAGCGCCCCGTGTTTGCCTTGCGCGGCGATGGTGCCGTGTTGGCGATCGATCCCGCAACAGACCGGATCGCGGCCCGTATTGTCACCGGCGGCGCAGGCGGAACGCTCGGCAGCCTCACCCCAGACGGGCGCTGGCTCTATGTCGCCAACAATGCACCTGGGCAGAGGACCCTGAACAAGATCGACGCTCAGATGTTGCGGGTCGCCGCGACGTTAGAAACCGGCAACCGGCCAAAGCACCCGGTGGTTTCCCCCGATGGGCAGACTGTCGCGCTGAACCATTCAGGGCTCGATGACGGCAAGACCCGCGTGGTGTTTATCGACGTCGCCTCAGATCGGATCCGGACGGTCGAGATCCCGGTGCGCAACAGCCAGCACACTGGCGATGTGACCATGCACGGCCTGTGGCTGCATGACGGCCGGCATTATGTGATTGGAAATTACGCCGACAATGAGGTGGTCGTCATCGAAACAAGGTCATTGCAAGTGCATACCGTTCCGGTCGAGGGCAATCCGCACTACTTTGACAGTCTCGGGCGCGAACTGTGGGTCACGCTCGAGGCGGTCGAGCCGAAAACCACCCGCTCTCGGCCCGTGGTTGCCATCTTCGACGCGAGCCAGCCTATGGCGCTGCGTCGCGTAGGGCAGGTCGCGATGACCCTCTCAGCCGACGAAACAGCCAACCTCGCGCGGATTGAGGGGCATCACGGTACCTTCACCGCGGCCGGCGACGCCTTCATCGTCTGCAATCGCGGCAGCGGCAGTGCTTTAGAAGGCGGCTCGGTCGAGGTGTTCGACACCCGCTCGCGGCAGCGCCTCGCCACGCTGCAGCTCGGCATCCGGGGTGCCGGGCACGCCTATCTCACGCCAGACGGGCGGTTTGCGCTGATCACCCAATACAACGACACGCGCGTGCCTGTTCTCGACCTGCAGACCTTCCGCACTGTCGCCACCATCGATGCCGGACGCGGCGGCCATCTCGGCCACGTTGCCTTTACGGCCGATGGCCGCAAGGCCTACATCAGCAACCGCAGGAGCGACGAGGTGCTGGTGATCGACACCGCGCAGTGGGCGATTGCAGGACGGATCGCTACCGGAACCAGCGGCCAGGCCCAGGGGATGGTGCTGAACACGCACTACGCGGTGTTTGAGCGCGTTGGGAGCCGGGCCGTTCTCGCGTGACCCTGCTCGCCGCCGAGGGTGATGGGGGCGCCGTAGCAGACGCGATCCTGGTCAGCGGATTTCTTGGCGCCGGGAAGACGAGCTTTATCGCGCACGTGCTGCTGCCGTGGCTGGTTCGGCGTCACCGGCCAGCCCTGCTCGTCAACGACTCGGGGGAGGAAAATTTCGACGCCGACCGCTTGGCGCACACGGGGGTGCCGCTGGTTTCGGTCGCTGGCGGGTGCGGCTGTTGCGCGGTCGGGGGAGCGATGGCGGAGGCAGTGGCGCGACTGGCGCGGGGCGAACATCGCCCGGTGGTGATCGAAGGCTCTGGGCTGGCTGATCCTGGCCCCATGCTTGAGGCTTTGCGCGCCCACGGTTTGGCCAGCACCGTCGTGCTCACCCTGGTGTATGGACCGGCCTGGCGGGATCGGCTCCCTCTCGCGCCGGTGCAAAGCCAGCTTGCTTTCGCAGATTGGATCCTCATCACCGCTGCCGAGGAGATGCCGCCGGCCGAAATTCGGCGGCTCACCGAGGCAGTGTCGGAGCGCCGAGCGAGACCCATCTCCTTCTGGCGGCGCGACGCGGGCGTGCTTGATCCGCGCTGGCCCGGCGCACTCGCCGCCTTGGCGGGAGCGCCGGATCGCGCTCACCCCTTAGCACGCCGCTGCAGCGATCCGACACCACAGCATGCCGGCATGGCATCGCGGACCCTCCCCGTTCAGCACTGGGCTGCCAGAGAGGTGTGGGAAGAGTGGGTGCATGCCCTGCCCTCGGGGGTTTGGCGCGCGAAAGGGGTGGTGCCTGTCGTCGGTGCGGTCTGGCCGCAAGCGCTCGACCACAATGGCAGCGGACCTCCCGCTTGGCACGAGCTATTTGGGCCGCGTGCACCCTATCTCGTCGTGGTCGGGGAAGAGCGCTCGCTCGATGCTCTGCCACCACTGCCGGAAGCGCCCGCGCCAGACCGCTGGAGCGATACCCTTTGGCACCCGCCCGGTTCGGCTGATGGGCGGCGCGACCTGGCGTGGCGGGCTGGAACGCCAGCCCCGCCTGCGGTTGCCGCACAAGCCTGGTTCCAGGCGGTCAGCACGGCGGGTGCTGACGATCTCGTCTGGCTCGCCCCGTCCTGGGCGTCAACGGCGGCGCAGATGTCGCCTTTGCCTCCGCTCAGTCAGGACGAATGGCACGAGCTTCTCCAAGAGCTCAGCTCTTGGCGTGGACGGTCACCGCACGGACGGTGGTTTGTGGCGGGTTGGCCTCTTGCCTTTGTGCAAGCGCTCGCGCGCCTTGCCGGCATCCCCCCGGCCCGCATCTGGCACGGGGGTGAGTGCTGGGCCTGGCCCGACGCCGCGCTCTCCTGGCTTGCCCCGGGCGGGGAACTGGCACCGGTCCCACCGGCGGCGGCTCGCGCGGGCCTGGAAGCGGGCCATGCGGTCAGTCACTGAGCGCGCGAGCAGCACGCGGCGAAGCGCGGGCATCCCACCTAGGGCGCGCCGCGACCAAGTCACGGTCACGGTTAGGCCGTGAAGGAGGACACTCCCCGATCAAGCCGCTCCGACCGACCCGCTTTGATCGTTGCGCGGCCTGCCCCCAGCATGGTGCCGGGGAACTCTGTGCCAGGTCGCGCAACCCGATCTTTCGTCTCGCCGCGGGGGTCACTGACGGCTCACGACACGCGCTTTCGGCTGGGCAAACCCGGTTGTGCCTCGCCGCACCGCCACCCCCGTCGCCCTTACGCGCTCGGTCGCCGTGCCGGCAAGCGGGGACGGCCCCCTTAGTGTACGCCCAGATCTTCGGGTTCCGCTTTCTTATCTACGCCTCGGTCGGCCTGCCGCCCTTGCCGCAGCACCTGTCTTAGCCGTCTCAGGCGCGGCCAGCCGACCCAGACAGGAGAAGCGGATCGACCTTCAGCCTCGCCAAAGCCTCGCGCCACTTCGCGGCGAGATCGACATCGAACAGCAGAGCCTCGTCCGCCGGGGCAGAAAGCCAGGCATTCTGCTGGATCTCCTCATCGAGCTGGCCTGGCGCCCACCCCGCGTAGCCGAGGGCGAGGAAGCCCTGGCGAGGGCCACCGCCGCGCGCAATCTCCTTCAGCACGTCGATCGAAGCGGTGAGCGCGAAGGCGTCGTCCACTTTGAGCGAACCTTCCTGGATCCAGTCCGTCGTGTGTAGGACAAAGCCACGCCCTGTTTCGACCGGGCCGCCCGCATGCATCCGGATGGTGCGCGACGGCGGCACGGGCTCGATGCCGAGTTGGCGCAAAAGCCCCTCGAACGTCAGCCCTGAGAGGGGCTTGTTGATGACAATGCCCATCGCTCCGTCTGCCGAGTGGGCACACATATAAATCACGGTCTGGGCAAAGCGCGGATCGCGCATGCCTGGCATGGCGATCAGGACCTGCCCAGTCAGGTAGCCACGTTCACTGAGGGACATCGCCGTCATTCCCATACCTCACATCGTAGCATGTCGGTCCCAGCGCGTGGGAAACAACCCTGCCGCATGAGCGCGCCAACCCGGCGGTCAATCCGGTGAGAGAGAGGAGCAGCCGGGCTTGCGCCAAGGCGGCGCGCCGCGCACGGTCTCCGGCTCAGAAACGCCATGGTCGCTATACGCACCTGCACACCCCTTCTCATTCTCATCTGCGCTGCCCTCACTGTCGCAGCCACGGCTGCGCGCGCCACCGCGGGGATTGGCGAGTGGATGCGGGCAGAACGCGCCGACCTTCGGCTCGTTTCGGCCGTCGACAGCATCGCTGAGGGCCGGGACAAGGTGCTGCTCGGCCTCCACGTTCGGCTCGACGACGGGTGGAAACTCTACTGGCGCAATCCGGGGACGGCGGGCCTACCGCCGGAGATCGTCTGGGAGGGATCGGAAAACCTCGCCGCAGCGAGGATCCTGTGGCCGGCGCCGCAGCGCTTCGTCCTCTTTGGCCTGCAGAGCTTCGGTTATGATGGTGAGATTGTGCTGCCAATCGAAACGCGGCTCGCCGAAGCCGGCGCGCCGGCAGTGTTCAGGGCAGACCTGTCCTATCTCGTCTGTCGCGAGATCTGTGTCCCGGGCGGGGCCGTGTTGGCACTCTCGCTCGACCGCGGCGCCGGCGGCGCCTCGGCCGCTGCGCATCTGATCAGTCGCTTCCTCGGCCGGGTTCCGGCTCCGGCGGAGACCGCATCGATCGCCTTCACAGCGGAGGTGGGCGCACGCGGCCTGACCGTGACGGCGCGTAGCGCCATGCCCTTCAGCGCGCCCGACCTGTTCGTCGAGGGATCAGGCCCGCTCGATTTGCCGGCGCCCACCGTCTCGCTGGCCGAGGGGGGGCGTGTTGCGCGATTTTACTTCGCCTCTGCCGAACCGCTGGAGGCGGAGACCCTTCGCTTGACCCTGGTGGATGGCGGCCTCGCCGTCGAGGGCACGGCCGCGGTGGCGCGCGGCTCTGCGGGGGTGTGGCCGATCCTGCTCATCGCCCTCGCCGGTGGGCTGATCCTCAACCTGATGCCCTGCGTTCTGCCCGTGCTGGCCATGAAGGTGAGCGGGGTAGCGGCGCTGGCCGGGCGGCACCGGGGCGTGGTGCGGGCGAAGCTCGCCGCGACCGCTGCGGGGGTGGTTGGGGCGATGCTGCTGCTGGGCGCGGGGCTTACTCTGGCGCGCGCTGCCGGAGGCGCGGTGGGGTGGGGCGTACAGTTCCAGGAACCCCTGTTCCTCGCCTTTATGGCCGCGGTCACCGCCCTGTTCGCCTACAACCTTTGGGGACTGTTCTCGGTTCCCGCCCCCGCCTGGGCTGGCGGGGCGGCGGATTGGGCCCCGAAGCGAGGGGTGGTGGGCGACCTCGCCACCGGGGCCTTCGCGACCCTGCTCTCCACCCCTTGCTCCGCCCCCTTCGTCGGCACCGCCGCCGCCTGGGCTTTGTCTCGCGGCCCGGGCGAGATCTTCGCCGTGTTCGCAGCCCTTGGCCTCGGGCTTGCTGCGCCTTGGATCCTGTTCGCCCTTGCCCCTGCTGCCATCGCCTGGCTGCCGCGGCCGGGGGCTTGGATGCTTCGCCTTCGTCTTGTGCTCGGTCTGCTACTTGCCGGCACCTCGGTCTGGCTCATTTCGGTTCTTGCCGCCCAGGTGGGCATCGCCGCCGCTCTAGCGGTCGCGGTCACCCTCATCGTCGCCGGTTGTGTGCTCGCTTTAGCGCGCGGGCGGCGCTTCGCCTTGCCAGCGGCCGGGGCGCTCGCGGTTGGCGCGGTCGCCCTGCCGCTGGTGAGCGGGGTGGGGCCGGCGACCCGAGCAGCCTACGCCGATGCGACCGCCCTGCCCTTCTCTCCCGCAGACTTGGTCGAGCATGCCAAAGCGGGCGAGGTCGTGCTGGTCGACATCACCGCCGACTGGTGCGTCACCTGCCAGGTCAACAAGGCGCTCGTTCTCAACCGAGGCCAAGTGGCCGAGCTCCTCAAGCACGAGGTGCGGGTGATGCGCGGCGACTGGACGAGGCCCGACCCCACGATCGCTGCCTTCCTTGCTGCGCACGGACGCGTGGGAATCCCGTTCAACGCTGTCTACGGGCCGGGCGCGCCCCAAGGCATCGTGCTGCCCGAGCTGCTGACGGAACGCGCAGTGCTGGAGGCGATCGCCCAGGCGCAGCGCAGCACCGCGGTCGCGAACCAGCGCTGACGCCCATGCGCTTTGCCGCTATAGGAGTGGCAGATCACACACGGGAGAAACCACAGACGATGACGATCAAAGTCGGCGACCGCATTCCGTCCGCCAAGCTCATACATGTGGCAGCGGATGGCGCGCGTGAGGTAACAACGGAAGACATTTTTACCGGCAAGACGGTAGTGTTGTTTGCTGTGCCCGGCGCCTTCACCCCGACCTGCTCGATGAAGCACCTGCCCGGGTTCCTCGAGCATCTCGATGCGCTGAAGGCCAAGGGTGTGGACACGGTGGCCTGCCTCGCAGTGAACGACCAGTTTGTGTTGGAGGCTTGGGCAAAGAGCCAGAATGCGCTCGATAAGATCATGTTCCTCGCTGACGGATCTGGGCTGTTCACCAAGGCACTGGGGCTCGAGTTTGACCTCACCGCGCGCGGTCTTGGCATCCGTGCGCAACGTTTTGCGATGATCGTGAAGGATGGGGTGGTGACCTATCTCGGCGTCGAAGAGCCGGGAGGGTTCGAGGTGTCGAAAGCCGAGGCCGTGTTGGCCGCGCTCTAAGGCCGCACGAGGAGCGCGGTGCGAGGCCCTAGCGCCCTCTGCGCCCTAGCGCCTCCCGTGCCGCTGTCGCCAGCCGGTCTGCCCGCTCGTTCATCTCGTCTCCGGCGTGACCGCGCACCCAACGCCACTCCACCTCGTGCCGGGCGGCGGCGGCGATCAGCCGTTCCCAGAGGTCGCGGTTCGCAACCGGGTCCTTTGCCGCGTTCCGCCAGCCTCTTTGTACCCAGCCTTCGAGCCAGCGGGTGACGCCGTTGCGGAGATACTCGCTGTCGGTGTGGATGATGAGCCGTGCTGGGCGTTTTGGCGCCTCGAGTGCCGCGATGGCGGCGGTGAGCTCCATGCGGTTGTTGGTGGTTTCGGGTTCCGCCCCGAAGAGCTCTTTCTCATGACCCTGCCAGCGCAGGATCGCCGCCCAGCCGCCCGGGCCCGGGTTCGGCTTGCAGCCTCCGTCCGTCCAGGCCTCGATGAGAGGCTTCTCACGCGCCTCGGCCATAGTCAGCCGCTGTCTTCACGCTGCGGTGGAAGCGGAGCTTGCGCAGATATTCGAGCGGGTCCTTGGGGGTGACGAAGGCGCCGGGGGGGTGGTTCAGCCAGTCGTGCAGGCGAGTGAGCAGGAAGCGCATCGCCGCGCCTGCGCACAGAACGGGCAGGGCCTCGCTCTCCGCAGATGACAGTGGGCGTTTGGCTTCGTAGGCAGCGATCAGCCCCGCCCCCTTGGTCAGGTTGAACGACCCGTCAGGTTCGAAGCACCAGGCGTTGAGGCACACGGCAAGATCGTAGGCGAGAAGGTCGGTGCACGCGAAATAGAAGTCGATCAGCCCAGACACCCTGTCGCTGAGAAAGAACACGTTGTCGGGAAAGAGATCGGCGTGGATCTGCCCGCGCGGCAGCCCGCTTGGCCAGGCAGCGAGCAGAGCCTCAAGCGTGTCGACGAGCTCCTCACCCAGCCCGGGCCGAACCTCGTCGGCGCGCGCGAGCGAGGCTGCGAGCAAAGGCGGCCAGCCAGCAGGCCCGAGCGCATTTTTTCGTTCGAGGCCGAACCCCTCGCCGGCCTGGTGAAGTTCGGCCAAGGCAGCTCCGACGGCGGTGCAGTGTTCGTTGCGGATCCGTCGCGGCCACACCCCGGGCAGGAAGGTGACGATGGCGGCGGGGCGCGCGCAAAGCTCGCCCCACAGCCGACCTTCGCGATCGCGCACCGGCAGAGGGCAGCGTACGCCGCGGGCCGCGAGGTGCTGCATCAGCCCAAGGAAGTAGGGAAGATCCCGCGCATCGACCCGCTTCTCGTAGAGGGTGAGGATGAACTGGCCCCGGTCGGTGGCGAGCAGGTAGTTCGAGTTCTCCACCCCCTCCGCGATGCCCTTGAAGGAGAGAAGCCCGCCGAGGTCGTAACGGGCAAGGAAGGCGGCGAGCGCCTCGTCAGAGACCTCCGTGTAGACCGCCATCAGGAGGATGCGTCAGACGGCAAGTGCAGCCGGCAGGCGGAAGGTAACGTCTTCCTCGGCGACCACGACCTCCTCGAGGCTGACCGCGAAGCGCTCGCGCAAGGCGGTGATCACCTCCTCGACGAGCACTTCCGGGGCGGAGGCGCCGGCGGTGAGGCCCAGCGTTCCAACCCTATCAAGCGGCAAGGCGGCAAGGTCGGCCGCG
The DNA here is from genome assembly GCA_938010425.1 of uncultured Elioraea sp. GTDB lineage: Bacteria > Pseudomonadota > Alphaproteobacteria > Acetobacterales > Acetobacteraceae > Elioraea. Next base: position 6,626 of record CALLUO010000005.1, on the reverse strand, counting down.
CGCTGGATCAACTGTGCGGCTGGTGCGCCAGACTTTAGCGCGACCTCGACCAAGCGCTGCGAGTTGGAGGAGTTGGGCGCGCCGATCACCAGCACAAGGTCGGCGCGCGGTGCGATTGCCTTGACCGCCGCCTGGCGGTTGGTCGTTGCGTAGCAGATGTCCTCGCGCCGGGGGCCTTCAATGTCGGGAAAGCGCTTGCGCAGGACGGCGATGATCTCAGCCGTGTCATCGACCGAGAGCGTCGTCTGGGTGATGTAGGCGAGCGCCTCCGCCTCGGGCGGAGGGCTCACCCGGCGCGCGTCCTCCACCGCCTCCACCAGGGTCACCGCACCGGGCGGCAGCTGGCCCATTGTGCCCACCACCTCAGGGTGGCCAGCATGGCCGATCAAGAACAGGTGGCGGCGCTTGGCGAAGTGTTTCTCCGCCTCGCGGTGCACCTTGGTGACCAAAGGGCAGGTGGCGTCCACCTGCACCATGCCGCGCGCGCGTGCCGCCTCAGGCACGGATTTCGGAACGCCGTGCGCGCTAAACACCACCGGCGCGCCTGCCCGAACGTCCTCTTCGGGAATTTCGTCCAGTTCCTCGACAAAGACGGCGCCCTTGGCGGCCAAGCTTTCGACCACAAAACGGTTGTGCACGATTTCGTGCCGCACATAGACAGGGGGCCCGTGCCGACGCAGGAGTTCCTCGACGATTTTGATCGCGCGGTCAACGCCGGCACAGAAGCCCCTTGGCCCGGCGAGCAGGACGGTGAGCGGGGGCTTGTCAACTGTCATCGGTTACAGCCCGGTTGCGGGGTTGCGCCTCACCCCCCATAGTGCCTGCGCAGGGGCGCGGGGCAAGCGGCATCCGTGGCCCGAACGAACTGTTCAGCAGGCAACAAGGCGGAGAGCAATGAACGAAACTGTTCGGGAGGCCCTGCCTAAGGTGGCTCAGGCCGCGCCCTACGCGGTGGAGGTGAAGGCCGGCGAGAAGTATTGGTGGTGTTCCTGTGGGCTTTCCGCCACCCAGCCCTTTTGCGATGGCGCGCACAAGGGCACGGGGCTTAAGTCGCTGATGTGGAAGGCGGAAAGGGACGAGACAGTGTGGCTTTGTGGCTGCAAGAAGACGAAGACACCACCCTTTTGCGACGGCAGCCATAACGAACTTCTCGCTGGCGACCGCTAACATGCTCCGCCCCGCCCTTCTGCTGGCCGCCATAGTCGCGCTCGGCGGGTGTGGGATGTTCGGTGGCGGCGGTGGGCAGACGCAAGCCCGGCGGTTTGACTGCCCCGAAATCGCCGGCACAGCAGAGACATCCGATCTCCGTCGCTATCGCGGTCCTGGGCGCGACCTGACCGACCTCGTGGTCGAGGCCAAGCTGACCGCGGTTTCGGGGCGCTGCGAACCGCTCGGGCGCAGCCGCGAAGGCGTGCGGGTGGCGCTGGCACCGACCATCGAGGTGATGCGCGGCCCTGCCGCCTCGGGGCGGGCACTGACCGTGCCCTATTTCGTCGCCGTCGCCGACCAAACGGGCCGCATCCCCGCCAAACAGGTGTTCGAGATTGCCGTAGAGTTTCCCGCCAACCGCTCGCGCCTTCGCCTTAGCGGGGAGGAAGTGACGGTGGATCTGCCCCTGCGGCCCGGTGTACGGGCGTCCGACTATACCGTGCTCGTCGGCTTGCAGCTGAGCGAGGAGGAACTCGCCACCAATCGCAGGCTGATCGCCGCCCGGCCGCGCTGAGCGGCCATTACGGCCAGCACGGAGGTCGGGGCGCGGGCGCCTTGCGTTCCGTGGGGGGCTGAGGCATGTGATCAGTGTCCAGATTTCCCAGGCGGAAGAGAGCGCGGGTTCGCCCGCGCCGCCGAAGGCGCAACCGGCCCCCGGAAACGCTCAGGCACAAAGGACCGCCCAGGGATCGGACCTCTGGAAAGCCGGCGGCCGCCGGCAGGCGAGGGAACAAGGCCCGAGATGGGCCATCCCGGAGTCAGGAGCGGCCGACGCACCGAAGGAGTAAGCGGGCCCTGACTAGGGCCGCGAATCTCTCAGGTCACGGGACAGAGGGGGGCCAACGAGCCGCGGGCATGGGGCCTGCGGCGCGAGGCCCTTGCGGAGCGCCCGTGACTTCGGTGTTGCTTACGACCCCGCTTGAGCCGCTGCACCGTCGCCTCGGGGCGCGCCTCGTGCCCTTCGCCGGCTACGCCATGCCTGTGCAGTATCCAGCCGGCATCCTGGCCGAGCACACGCAGTGCCGCACCAAGGCTGCGTTATTCGACGTTTCGCACATGGGCCAGGTGCGGGTAGAGGGGCCCGCTGCGGCGGAGGCGCTTGAACGTGCCACTCCTGCCGACCTCGTCTCCCTTGCTCCTGGTAGACAGCGCTATGCCCTGCTGACCACTGATACGGGCGGCATCCTTGACGATGCGATGATCGCCCGCCTTGCCGAGGATCGCTTCTTCCTCGTGCTCAATGCGGCGCGCAAGGATGTTGATCTCGCGCGTCTGCGCGCTCTGCTGACGCCCTCTGTTACGCTCACGCCCCTCGAAAACAGGGCGCTCATCGCGCTGCAGGGACCTGCGGCGGAGGCTGTTCTCGCCCGCGCCGGGGCGGAAGAGGCCGTCGCCCTGCCCTTCCTCGGCGTGGCGGAGACAAGGGTTGCCGGGTTTTCGGTCCTTGTCTCTCGCTCTGGCTATACGGGCGAGGATGGGTTCGAGATCAGCGTGGCTGCCGAGGACGCGATCGCGCTGGCCGAGGCTTTGCTCGCTGATCCCGACGTCGCCCCGGCGGGCCTTGGCGCGCGCGACAGTCTCCGTCTCGAAGCTGGATTGTGCCTGTATGGCAACGATATCGACGAGACCACCTCGCCGGTAGAGGCGGGGCTTGTCTGGACCATCGGCAAGCGCCGGCGGGTCGATTGGGATTTTCCTGGTGCGGAACGGATCAGGCGGGAACTCGACGAGGGGCCGGCGCGACGTCGCGTCGGCATCCTGCCGGAGGGACGGCAGCCGGCGCGGGCCGGAACCGAGGTGCTCGCGGCAGACGGTACACCGATCGGCACCCTCACCTCCGGCACCTTCGGCCCCTCCGTCGGTGGCCCGATCGCTATGGGCTACGTTGCTTCCCGGTTCGCCGGCGACGCCACGCCGGTGGAGCTCTCGTTGCGTGGGCGGCTCGTTCCCGCTCGCATCCATCCCCTCCCCTTCGTCCCCCACCGCTACAAACGCAGCAGCCGGACCAGCTGAGCCATGAGCGAGATGAAGTTCACCAAGGACCATGAGTGGATCAGGCTCGATGGCGACGTCGCTACCGTCGGCATCACCGACCATGCGCAGACCGCACTCGGCGACGTTGTGTTCGTCGAACTTCCCGAGGTCGGGCGAATTGTCACGGCAGGCGAAGCCTGCGCGGTGGTGGAGAGCGTCAAGGCTGCCTCGGACATTTACGCCCCCATTTCGGGCAAGGTGGTGGAGGTGAACCACGCGCTGTCCGATAACCCAGGCCTGGTCAACACCTCGCCTTTGGCGGACGGCTGGTTTTTCAGGCTTGAACCTTCGGATGCGGCGGAACTCGAGGCCTTGCTGGACGAGACCGCCTACGCCGCCTACCTGGAGACCCTGTGAGATGAGCGCGCTCGAGGAGTTCCGCGGCCTTTGCGCGGCCGGTTCGTTCGCCACCCGGCACATCGGCCCCGATGCGGGCGAGGTCGCGGCCATGCTGGCCGAACTCGGCTTCCCGAGCCTTGATGCGCTGATCGAGCGCGCCGTGCCGCGTGCGATCCGCGCTGAATTCGGCAACGGTTTGCCCGAGGCACAGGACGAGGCGGGCGTGCTTGCTGATCTTGCAGGGCTCGCTGCACGCAACCGCGCCGACATCAAGAGTTTGATCGGCCTTGGCTACCACGGCACGCACACCCCGCCCGTCATCCTGCGCAACGTGCTGGAGAACCCCGGCTGGTACACAGCCTACACCCCCTACCAGGCGGAGATCGCGCAAGGGCGCCTTGAGGCCCTGCTCACCTTCCAGACCATGGTGACGGAACTGACGGCGATGGACATCGCCAACGCCTCGTTGCTCGACGAGGCGACGGCGGCGGCGGAAGCGATGGCGCTCGCGCTTGCCGTGCATCGCGGGCAAAAGCGGGCAGGTGGTTCGTTCACGCTTGCCGTCGCATCGGATTTGCACCCGCAAACCCGCGCTGTGCTCACCACCCGTTCCCGCCCGCTCGGCGTCACGGTGGTGGAGGTGGCGGCCGGTGACGCGGTCGCGATCGAGCGCGCAGCACCTTTTGCGGTGGTGCTGCAGTATCCTGGCACCACGGGCGCGGTGCGCGATCTTTCGGCCGAAATCAGCGCAGCGCATCGCACTGGCGCGCTTGCCATCGTTGCCACCGACCTCCTTTCGCTCGCCCTGCTAAAGCCTCCCGGAGAGATGGGGGCCGATGTGGTGGTGGGCTCCGCACAGCGCTTCGGCGTGCCGTTCGGTTACGGCGGCCCGCATGCGGCCTTCTTCGCCACGCGCGACGCGCACAAGCGGCTGTTGCCGGGCCGCCTCGTTGGGGTGAGCCAGGACGCGGCCGGGCGGCCGGCGCTACGGCTTGCCCTGCAGACGCGAGAACAACACATCCGGCGCGAGAAGGCGACGTCCAACATCTGCACCGCCCAGGTGCTGCTCGCGGTGATCGCGGCGATGTATGCCGTCTGGCACGGGCCGGAGGGGCTCGCGCGCATCGCGCGACGCTGCAACCTCGCTGCCCGTCTGCTCGCCGACGCTGCCCTGCGCGCAGGCTTTGGGCTTCGCCATGCGCACTTCTTCGACACGATCGCGATCGAAGCCGGGGAGAAGGCCGATGCGCTGATGGCCGAGGCGGTCGCGCGCGGGTTCAATCTTCGACGCATCGACGCCTCAGGCGTCGGCATCGCCCTCGACGAGACAGTGACTGAGGCTGAACTCGCGCAACTCGCCGAGGCGATTGGCACGGCAGCGGATCGTCCCGTCGGACTTGCTTCCGCTAGCGAGAGCGTCCCCTCCTCCCTGCTCCGCACCTCGCCCTTCCTGCGCCAGAACGTGTTCAATGCGTATCGTTCGGAACACGAGATGCTGCGCTACCTCAAGCGGCTCGAGGACAAGGACATTGCGCTCAACCGCTCGATGATCCCGCTCGGCTCCTGCACCATGAAGCTGAACGCGACGGCGGAGATGATCCCCATCACCTGGCCAGGCTTCGCCAACATCCACCCATTTGCGCCAGCTGAACAGGCGGCGGGATATCGCGAGCTGATCACGCGGCTGGAACGTTGGCTTGCCGCTATCACGGGGTTCGCCGCCGTCAGCCTGCAGCCGAACGCGGGCAGTGCGGGCGAATATGCGGGGCTTCTCGCCATCCGCGCCTGGCACGAAAGCCGCGGCGAGAGCAATCGCGACATCTGTCTCATTCCCACTTCGGCGCACGGCACCAACCCAGCCTCAGCCGTGATGGCGGGGATGCGCGTCGTGCCGGTGGGCTGCGACCGTGACGGCAACATCGACGTCGCCGATCTCCGCGCGAAGGTTGATGCCCATCGCGGCCGCCTCGCGTGCCTGATGATCACCTACCCCTCGACGCACGGTGTGTTCGAGGAGGCGGTGCAGGAGATTTGCGCCATCGTGCACGCGGCGGGTGGGCAGGTGTACATGGATGGGGCGAACATGAACGCCCAACTTGGCCTGACCAACCCGGCCGCCATCGGCGCCGATGTGTGCCACCTCAACCTGCACAAAACCTTCTGCATCCCTCACGGTGGCGGGGGCCCGGGCGTGGGCCCAATCGCGGTCGCCTCTCACCTGGCGCCCTTCCTGCCCAACCATCCGCTAGTGGCCGAGGCGGGGCCAGCGACCGGGCCAGGGCCCGTCGCCGCCGCACCTTGGGGAAGCGCAGGCATTCTCCCCATCGCGTACGCCTATATCGCGCTGATGGGCCGGCAGGGGCTGAAGCGCGCATCCGAGATTGCGATCCTGAACGCCAACTATGTCGCGCACAGGCTGCGCGACGCCTATCCGGTGCTGTATGCGGGCAAAGGCGGGCTCGTGGCGCATGAGTGCATCATCGACTGCCGGCACTTCCAGGCCTCGGCCGGCGTGACGGTGGAGGACATCGCCAAGCGGCTGCAAGACTATGGTTTCCATGCCCCAACCATGTCCTGGCCGGTGGCCGGAACGCTGATGATCGAGCCGACCGAAAGCGAATCGAAGGCGGAGCTTGACCGGTTTTGCGAGGCGATGCTGGCAATCAGGGCTGAGATCGCGGCGATCGAACGCGGACACTGGCCACGCAACGACAACCCGCTCAAAAATGCACCGCACACCGCCGACGAAATCGTGGCGGAAACGTGGACACACCCCTACCCCCGACGCCAAGCCGCGATGCCGCTGCCCTGGGTGGCGGCGGCAAAGTACTGGCCGCCCGTGAAGCGGGTGGATAATGTGTTTGGCGATCGCAACCTGCACTGCACCTGCGACAGTGTTGAGGTGTATGCCCGCGCCGCAGAGTGAGGGGATGGGCCTCTGGCCGGTGGCTGGTGGCTTTCTCCCGCCATTCGCTGATGCCCCCCGCGTAACGGTCGCCGACCAGGTGCCGGAAGGCGCTGGTTCTTGCGGTCCACCGCGGCGG
>CALLUO010000004.1 GCA_938010425.1 uncultured Elioraea sp. | reverse complement strand
CCACGCGGGGATCACCTGCTGCGGACCAGATCCGGTCCTCGTTCGCGTTGTACTCCTGGAACGCTTGCAGTCCGTTCCGGAAAAGCACCGTCTCTTTGAACTGGCCCGCGGTTTCGGGGAAGTAAGGATTCAACGCGGCCGGAGCGCCATCAGGAAAGTCGTTCATCACCTCGTGCTCGTCGATCATGGCGAGGATCAGCGTCACTTTCTGCAGTGCGCCCCAGAAGTTCGGCCCCGGGGCCTTGCCGTACACCTCGGCGTGCTTGAGGCGGAAGTCCGCAAGAATTTCGGCCTGTGGCTTCGGCACGAGGGGAGTGGGAATGTCGCCGTCGATCGTGCCCAGAGCTTGACAAAGAGGTCGAGCTTACGCGCTGGTGCCTTCCTGATCGCCGGTTGCGGAAAGTTTCAACATCGCCGCGGAAGGTCGCTGTGCGATGCAGACCGCACTCGATCAGCGGTTCAACAGTATTTGGGCGGAACGCGGAACAGAGTCTGTTGGATCCGCGTATCAAGCCCCACTGCAGTGTGCGGTGCGTTGTAGGCCGTCTCGGGCGTGGCGTGGCAGGCGGCAAGGAATTCGGCGAGCGCATCCTGTTCGCTGCCATCCTCGGCGAAGGTCGCAACTCCGTTGCGCAAGCCGGAAACGACGAGGTCGACGCAGTACCCGAGCTCCAAAACGTGGCGAAGCCCATCTGCTGTGAGTGTCAGCAAGCTCAGGCCGTTGTTGAAGCGGAGCGCGTTGACGATGGCGAGCTGGCTCATCGCTCCCGTTGGCTTGCCGGTTTCAGGGTTGCCGAGAGGAGGCACTTCCTCCGCGATCGACGAAACAACGACGACACCGATCGAGTCACGGCTGCCGCCGCCGTTTTTTGATTGAAACGAGTACTGTCGGGTCGATCTTCTTCGCCTCGGCGAGGTTCGCATCCGCTGTGAGATTGCCGAGATTGGTCTCCTGCCGGCGCACCTCGATGCGATGCCCCAAGAGGACGACGTCGGTCAAGCCGAACCAGGCTCCATCTTGGGCGGTGATCACAGCCCCGACAGCGTCCGCAAGCTCTGTTACCAGCTGGCCGGTAGGGCCAGGGGCGAAGGCCTCAGAGGCGAACAGGGACTCTGGCCCTCCGACCCAAGCCTCGGCGACGCGCTCGGGCGTGGTCACCCACGCACCATTCACCGAGAGGAAGTCCGGCAAGCGGGCGGTGATCATCTGCCCTTCGCCATCGACTTCGACCACAAGGCGGCCGCCATAGGCGTATTCGTTCGGGGTGGAGACGATCAGCACCGGGTCTCCGTCGGCGTTGGTGCCCAGAACCGGGTAGGCTTCTGCCGGCAAGTCGCCAGAGCGGAGCACGTCGTCGCCATCGGCGAACAAAGCGTGTGAGTCGGGGGCGAGCACAACATCGACACCCTTCAGCCCAGGCGCGAGGTCAAGTTCAAACGCGTACCGCTGCAGGTGAGACATCAGCGCGATCTTGTTGATGCCTGTTCGGCCAGTGCGTCGATCTTCGGCTGCAGGATAGCGGCGAGAGCCTCCTTGTCATTTTGTTGCGGGCCGATGACCCGCATCGGGCCGGGCGAGGAAATCGAGGCGAGGATCTGCGTTGTTGTGCCGACGAGGCCGATTTTCTCGCCAACCACCGTCACAACGCTGTACCTGCGATCCGCCGCTTGATGGATCAGGCCTTCTGCCCGTCCGCTATCACTGCCGCGGCAAGGTTGCCGCAGATGGCTGCCGTGTCGGCCGAGAAGTCCAGTTTGGCGCAGAGGCAGGGGAACAGTGCCCTGGGATACTGGCCCGTGAAGTGGATGATGCCTGCAATCAGGTTGGTGCCAAGATCGAACTCGTGGTTGCCGAAGGAGGCAGCGGTTGACACAGACCGCGTTCATCGCCGCCCTTGTGCGCCGGCCGGAGGTCTGTACGCCGGAGGGTCGTTTGACTGGCGTTCTAAGGAGCTGTGTGTAGACGCGTTCGAGCCCATCTTCGAGCGAAGGATTGGCCTCGCTGGCGCAGAAGGGCCCCGGGATCCAAAGGTCGCCAAGAGTCAAGACGATGGTTTTGGCGTAGTCCAGCTTGAACCGCTCGTGCAACGAGGCACACAGCGGCATGTGTGTTCTCGCCTGCAGCCCTGCCTCATGATCTGAGGAGTGCCCGGGTCTGAAACGCAAAGTTCTTGCAGAGCGCATAGACCGCCGTATCGTTCGACACTTCGAAGCGCACGATGAGGAGCGGCTGCCCGCCGGTTCGGGACAAGACGGGGATCGTGACGAACACCTCTGGCGCGCGATGGCCTGGGGCGGCGATCACGCCCTGCATGGTCGCGACCAGCAAGCCGTCGCCTTCCGCGTCGCCGAAGCGAAAGACCGCCACGGCGATGGCGCGCTCGAGACCGACGAAGGCGTACATAGCGTGGCCAATGGTCGCGAAGGACGCGTGTACGGGTTGTGGGCCCTTGTTGTCTGAGCGGCTGTCATGGCCCAGCCCTGGCTTGGTTCCGATTTGGCCCGCTGTGGGCGGCGTCAAGTCGGGGTCAAGCTGGGAGAGCGCGCACTCGATGGCATCGCCCAAGTTTCGCACGCGCGTGCCGCGTGTCGTTGAGTAGGATAGGGAGCGGGCGCTGCACGCATGGATCTGGTCGAAGTCGCCGTCGCGATCTGTGTCGCCGGTGGCGCTGCTCACCGTGCGCCGGCCGAGATTGGTTTGCTGCTTCAACACCGAAGCATGGGAAAACTTGCCGGGATCAAGGATATGAGAGGATGCACCGATGCGTACCTTCTCGTTAAAGCCGCGCCAGTCGCGCGCATCTCCCTCGTTGGCGGAGGCGATGGAGTCGACGCCGTTGACGGGGAAGGTCGCGAGTCCGTGCAGGTGATACGTGCCAAACATGAGGCAGGGGCGTATGTTGATCGCGGAGCTGCCCGAAGGTCCGTCGCGATCAGAGCCATCGAGCGCATGGCCTTGCTGGAAGTGGACCTTACGCCCAAATGGCAGGACGGACAGGAGCCCCGCCTGCTCGATGTTGAGCACAGAGATCGCGTCGTTTTCCCGCAGTGCGACGCATTCCGTCTTCCCGTCGGCCGAAACGGTGATGTATTCGGGTTCGAGATCCTGCGCGACGGTGGCCCGAGGGCCAAAGATGCGAACTCCCGCGGCGCGCAGAGCGTCGATCTGGCCGTTGAACGCGGTGAAGTCGGCGGTGCGCACCGTGCCGGTAGCGAGATCGATGATGGAGGCAGAGCTTTCTGAGTCGACATCGTCCGGGCGGTAGCCATTCGGTTTGCCCTCGTTGGAGACCAGCAGCTTCTTCCGTCAGGTGTGAACGTGATCTGTTCCGAATCGGCACCGACGATGTAGCTGGCAAAAGGCGTGATGGTTGGGCGGAAGCCGTTGGTCGGATCACCCTCGCCGCCCATGCGGTAGGTGAGCAAGAGGCCGGGCTGGACTACGCTGACCCGGCAAGAGCCATGGCGAGCAGACCTTCCTTGAGGGCGATGGAGTTGGCGTTGCTGCCGAAGGGAGTGCGTCGATGCTGGCGAGGATCGCTCCGGCTGCCTTGCCGAGTCGAGCCACGGCGGTGACGATGTCAACGCCGTTCTTCTCGATGATGAAGGCGAGCCGCAGAAACGCGTTTTGGGCCGCGCCTTCCGCTCCTGCGCCGGGTTTGGCCGTGTGAGTCACAGGGAACTGGCGCTGCGCCGAAAAGCCCGCCGATGTCGACAGCGCGCTGAACGCGTTCGTCATCTGTGAACCTCTCTGTTCCCCTTTGGTCGATGAGCCGAGAGGCTAGCAAAGGACATACCCGGGCGAGACGAAAATCCGGCAAAACAACGGTGAAAAATGCGGGTGTCAAGAAGATCGACAGACGACGATCTTTGCGAAGTCGCATCGCGTGCTTGCGGCGGGCGACCGAGCGCCTCTCATCAGCACAGAGATGGTCGGCGCGCGCTTCAGCCGTTCGAGACTTGCCAAGGCGGGTCGAGCACGAAACCCACCTCGCCGGGTAAAAAAACTTTCGATGCGTGTCGCGTCGAACGCGTTGGAGGGCAGATGAGCTCGGTGATGTTGCCATCGTTATCCGGAACGTTCTTGCCACATAACTGTTCGTTGCGTGCCATTATTGTTGACATGTCGTGTTCGCGGATGGTGGGCCAGAAGGGGCCGGTGCCATGGGTGTTGCGCACCGTATGCGTCTCTTCCCGCGCGTGTGTGTTCTCCGGCTGGCGGCCATCGTTCGCCTACGACCACTTGCAGTCCGTGGTGTAGACGGAAGCGAGCTTGTTCAGCGGGTTCGGATCAGGAATTTTGGTGCCGACTTCTAAGGTGTAGTCATCGACATTGAGCGCCGACGGCACGGTGTCGACGACAAAGCGATAATTCGAGGTGAGCGCGAGCGCGCACTCGATTGAGAAGACGATATTTTCGGCGGTGACGTCGTTGCCGGTGTGGACCGTGGCGCCGGGCCGGAGTTCGAAGCGCGAGCGCGCGGGTTCGACCTGCCTCCAGGACGTTGCAAGGCAGTATCCAAGGCCCAGGGGCGCGTGCGCAGGATCAGCCGCTCGTCGATCGGATTGAGGGGCTTCGTCACGGTGCCGAGGGTCTGCGAGTGCGGAGCCATCGTGTTCGAAGCGCCAGCCGCCGACCAGCGGATGGTTCGCGCTTCGGCGGAGGCGAACGGCGCGGCAAGGGCGATGGCAACCGCAAGGGCGAGAGTTCTGGTGCGCGTCGTCGTGTCATCTCGCGCGCGAAACGGACGGCCTGGGCCGCCTGACCACGATGTTGGAGCCTAGCGGATCGCTGATGATGGAATAAGACATCGATCATCTACCCAACCGCAGGTGCAAGGCGAGCAAGGCTCGCGCTA
>CALLUO010000003.1 GCA_938010425.1 uncultured Elioraea sp. | reverse complement strand
GGCAACTCCGATGCCCTGCGGATCGGCGACTGGGTGCTTGCCATCGGCAACCCGTTCGGCCTCGGCGGTACGGTGACTGCCGGCATCGTCTCTGCCCGCGGGCGTGACATTCGCATCGGGCCCTACGACGACTTCATCCAGACCGACGCCGCGATCAACCGCGGCAACTCGGGTGGGCCGCTGTTCAACATGGCAGGCGAAGTGGTGGGCGTAAACACCGCCATCTTTTCGCCCACTGGCGGATCGATCGGCATTGGCTTCGCCATTCCCTCCGCCATCGCGCAAAGCGTGGTGAGCCAGTTGCGCGAACACGGGCGCATCCGTCGCGGCTGGCTCGGCGTGCGAATCCAGCAAGTGACGGATGAGATTGCGGAAAGTGTTGGGCTTCCAGGTGGGGCGCGAGGTGCTCTCGTCGCCGGGGTGAATGAGGGCGGGCCTGCAGACAAGGCCCGGCTGCAAAACGGCGACATCATCCTCGAGTTCAACAACCAGGAAATCCGGGAAATGCGCGTCCTGCCGCGCGTGGTGGCGGACACCCCGATCGGCCGTGAGGTACCGGTGGTCATTTGGCGCAACGGCAAGCGGGAAACCGTGCGCGTCACTGTGGGAGAGCTGCCGGACGATGCGCAGCTCGCCGCCGCCACGCCGGGACCGCAGGATCGTGGCGGCCGGCCGGTGGATGTGCCGGGAACGGGGCTTCGCCTCTCCGCCATCACTCCAGAGCTCCGCGACCGCTTTGGCCTGCCGCAGGATGCGCGCGGCGTGCTTGTGCTCGAGGTCGACCCGAACAGCCCCGCCGCGGAGCGAGGCGTTCGCCCCGGCGACATCATCCTCGAGGTGCAGCAAGAGCCCGTGTCCAACCCGGCTGAGGTGCGCGAGCGGTTCGACCGTGCGCGGCAAGCGGGCCGGCGCAATGTGCTTGTTCTGCTTGAAAGCCAGGGCGGGCAGGGCCCACGCTGGGTGGCGATTCCGGTCGGTCGCGGCTAAGGCGGGTGGCTTGCGGGGAGGGGGGAGGCGCAGGGCCTCGCCTCGTCCTCAGGGCCGGCGAACCTCTTCCCCGCGGTAGCCTTGCAACCACAGGAGCGCGCGTAGATCGGCGTGACTGATCTTGACCCGCGCCGCCGCCGTCACAGCCGGTTTCGCCCGGTACGCAACGCCGAGTCCCGCCGCCAGCAGCATCGGCAGGTCGTTCGCCCCGTCTCCCACCGCGACCGTGTCGGCCAGCGACACGCTGTGCTCTTCGGCCAGCGCGCGCAGGGTTTCTTCCTTTGTGGTGCGATCGAGGATCGGCTCAACCACCCGTCCGGCGAGCTTGCCCTCCTCGATGATCAGGTCGTTTGCGCGATCGAGGTGGAAGCCCAAAGCCTCGCGCACCCGAGCGGTGAAGAAACGGAACCCTCCCGAAACGAGGGCACAGACTGCGCCGTGTGCGCGCATGGTGGCGACGAGCTCCGCTGCGCCGGGCATGATGGCGATCCGCTCCCAGGTCTTCTCGAGCGCCTCAGCCGAGAGACCCTTGAGCATGCGGACCCGTTCGCGCAGCGCGCCCGCGAAATCGAGCTCCCCCGCCATGGCGCGGGCGGTGATGGCGGCGATCCGCTCCTTTAGCCCGGCGAAGTCGGCGAGCTCGTCGAGCGTCTCGCCGACGACGATGGTACTGTCCATGTCGGCAACGAGGATGCGCTTGCGCCGGCCCTCAGCGGGCAGCACGGCGAGGTCGATGGGTGCGCCGGCGAAGGCGGCGCGCGCGGTTGCCTCGGCCGTTTCGGGGGCGATGTCTGAGAAAGGGAGGTCCGCTGCTTCACCGGGGGAGAGCCAGGTGGCGGGGCGGACAGTCGCGCCCGCGACGCGCAAAGCCGCTGCCGCTTCGCGCAGCTGGGCATTGTCCAGCGCAGGGCCTGCGGCCGGCGCAATCAATGTCAGAACTAGGTCCATGGCAAGGTGGTGCGATGGCTTCGGCTGAGACGCAAGCCGCGGACGATGAAGGCCTGCCGCGCGCGCTGATCGTTTCGGGGCCCACCGCCTCCGGCAAATCAGCCCTTGCCTTGGCGCTTGCCGAACGCTGCCGCGGTGCGGTGATCAACGCGGACTCGATGCAGGTCTATCGCGATTTGCGCGTGCTGACGGCGCGGCCCTCGCCTGAGGACGAGGCACGTGTCCCGCACCTCCTCTACGGCATGCGCGATGCGGCAGAGGCGGCAGACGCGGCCTGGTTTCGCCAAGCAGCACTGGCTGCCATGGAAGAGGCCAGGGGGCTTGGGCGCGTTCCCATCCTGTGCGGCGGAACGGGGCTGTGGCTGGAGGCGCTGGTGCGGGGGATCGGCGAAATCCCGCCCGTGCCGCCAGTGATCCGCGCCGAGGCTCGGCGTCTTGCTGCCGAACTCGGCGCGCCGGCGTTGCACGCGCGCCTTGCTGAACGTGATCCCGAAACGGCTGCCGTTCTTCACCCCTCCGACAGCCAGCGCGTGATGAGGGCCTGGGAGGTGCTGCAGGCCACTGGAAAAGGTCTTGCCGCCTGGTGGCGCGGGAGGGCATATGCGCCAGCGCCGTGGCTATTTGCACATATCCTGCTTGATCCGCCGCGCGATCGCCTGCGCGCCGCAATCGATGCCCGATTCCTCGCGATGCTGGAGCGCGGTGCTCTTGATGAGGTGCGGGGTCTTCTCGCACGCGGCCTCGACCCTGCCGTGCCAGCCATGCGCGCGCACGGTGTGCCTCCGCTGGCGGCCGCCATCCGTGGTGAGATCTCGTTCGCTGAAGCGGTGGCTAAGGCCCAGGCCCAGGTCCGGCAATATGCCAAGCGTCAAGGCACGTGGTTCCGGCACCGCAGGCTAGCGCCGGTGGAGCAGACCTTCATCATTCGATCCTGGATCGGCGCTTCCGCGCAATTTTCAGCAAAAGACATGGCAGAGTTGTTTTCGTTTGTTGATGCTTTCCTGTTGACGCACCGCGGCGCGGCCAGGATAACCGCTGCGCCGCCCGGGCCTGCCCAGGCTGGGCAAGCGTAAGGACCATGGCCATGACCTCGACCGAGACCCTGAGTGGTGCCGAAATCGTTTTGCGGGCGCTGAAAGATCAGGGCGTGGATGTCATCTTCGGCTACCCCGGCGGAGCGGTGCTGCCCATTTACGACGCGCTTTTTCAGCAAAACGCCATCCGCCACATCCTAGTTCGGCACGAACAGGCGGCGGTGCACGCGGCCGAGGGCTATGCGCGCTCGACTGGCAAGGTGGGCGTGGTGTTGGTTACCTCAGGGCCTGGTGCCACCAACACAGTGACGGGGCTCGTCGACGCGCTCATGGACTCCATCCCCGTCGTCTGCCTTACCGGGCAGGTGCCCACACACCTGATTGGCAACGACGCTTTCCAGGAAGCCGACACCACCGGCATTACCCGCCCCGCCACCAAGCACAACTACCTGGTGAAAGATGTGAACGCGCTCGGGCGCATTCTGCACGAAGCGTTCTACGTCGCCCGCTCCGGCCGGCCGGGGCCTGTCGTGGTTGACCTGCCGAAGGATGTGCTGATCAGCCGCGGCGTCTATCAGGGCATGCCCGCCACACCGCACCGTTCCTACAGGCCGGTGGTCGACCCCGATCCGCATGCGATCGCCCAGGCTGTGCGGATTCTGAAGAGCGCCAAGCGCCCGATCGTCTATGCCGGCGGGGGGGTGATCAACTCGGGTCCCGAGGCGTCCCGCCTGCTTACCGAATTCGTGCACCTAACGGGCTTTCCGTGCACCAACACGCTGATGGGCCTTGGCGCTTTCCCAGGGTCCGATCCGCAGTTCCTCGGCATGCTGGGCATGCACGGCACTTACGAGGCCAACCTCGCCATGCATGGCTGCGATGCCATGCTCAACATCGGCGCCCGCTTCGATGATCGCGTCACTGGCCGGCTGCGCGACTTCTCGCCCCATTCTCTGAAAATCCACGCCGACATCGACCCCTCCTCGATCAACAAGAACGTGCGCGTGGATTGCGCCATCGTCGGCGACGCCACCCGCGTGCTCGCTGCCCTGATCGCGGCCTGGAAGGCAGACCCAACGAAGCCCGACACCGGCGCGCTCGCTGCCTGGTGGAAGCAGATCGATCTCTGGCGGTCACGCGACTGCCTGCGCTATCGCCAGGACGCATCACCCAAAGCGGTGATCAAGCCGCAACACGCGATCAAGCGTCTTTACGAGATCGCGCGTGAGACAGGGCGCGACGTGTTCATCACCACCGAAGTGGGCCAGCACCAGATGTGGGCGGCCCAGTTCTGGAAGTTCGAACGTCCCAATCGCTGGCTCACCTCTGGCGGGCTTGGCACCATGGGTTATGGGCTTCCGGCTGCGATAGGGGCGCAGATCGCGCACCCCGAGGCTCTCGTCATCGACATCGCGGGCGAAGCCTCGATCCTGATGAACATCCAAGAGATGAGCACGCTGGCGCAGTATCGCCTGCCGGTAAAGGTGTTCATCCTCAACAACGAGTACATGGGCATGGTGCGACAGTGGCAGGAACTTTTGCACGGCGGCCGCTACTCCGAGTCCTACTCCGCCGCTCTGCCCGATTTCGTCAAGCTTGCGGAAAGCTTCCACGCCGTCGGCCTGCGCGCAAAATCGCTGGGCGATCTGGACGGCGTCATCCGCGAGATGCTCGCAGTCGATCGGGCAGTGATTGCCGACATCTGTGTGGATAAGCACGAGAACTGCTTCCCGATGATCCCCTCGGGGGCGGCGCACAACGAGATGATCCTCGGCCCAGAGGACGAGGCGCCGTCTGGTGCCGCCCAGCCCGGCGTGACCGAGGAAGGCATGGTGCTCGTCTGAGCCGCCTGCGCCAGCCGAGGACCTTCTGCCCATGCTCAAAGCGTTGAGCCCAGCTCAGGATACTTCAACCCGACAGGCAGTGATCGCCGTGCTGGTGGAGAACGAGGCCGGTGTGCTTGCCCGAGTCATCGGTCTCTTCTCTGGCCGCGGCTACAACATCGACAGCCTCACCGTCGCCCCCGTCGACGACGAGAAGCAACTGTCGCGCATCACCATCGTCACTTCCGGCACCGCGATGGTGATCGAGCAGATCAAGGCGCAGCTCGACCGCCTGGTGCCGGTGCACAAGGTGGCCGATCTCACCATGGAGGGGCCGCACATCGCGCGCGAGCTTGCGCTGATTAAGGTTGCGGGCACGGGTGAGAAGCGCGTGGAAGCGCTGCGCATTGCAGATGCCTTCCGCGCCCGCGTGGTCGATGCGACTACGGAAAGCTTCGTCTTCGAGATGACCGGCGCGACGGACAAGCTCGATGCCTTCGTCGCATTGATGCGGCCCCTCGGCCTGGTCGAGGTCAGCCGCACCGGAATCGTCGCCATCGCACGCGGGCCGAAGGGCATCGACGGCTGAGCGGCCCGACCCCGCTTGCGGGATAGTGCAACCGCCGCTAGAGCCGGGCCACCACGCCACGACACCGAACCGGAGAGGAAACGAGATGCGCGTGTACTACGACCGCGACGCGGACGTGAACCTGATCAAGGCGAAGAAGGTCGCCATCATCGGCTATGGCAGCCAGGGCCATGCACATGCCAACAATCTGCGCGACTCCGGCGTCGCTGAGGTCGTGGTTGGTCTCAGACGCGGCTCCGCTGGCGTCGCCAAGGCCGAAGCCGCCGGCTTCAAGGTCATGGACCCGGCAGAGGCGGCGGCTTGGGCGGATGTGGTGATGGTGCTAACCCCCGATGAGGGGCAGGGGGATCTCTACCGCGAAAAGCTTGGGCCCAACATGCGCGAGGGCACAGCGTTGATGTTCGCGCACGGGCTCAACATCCACTTCAACCTAATTGAGCCGCGCCCCGACATGGACGTCGCTATGGTTGCGCCCAAGGGCCCGGGCCATACCGTTCGCAGCGAGTATCAACGGGGTGCGGGCGTGCCATGCCTTGTGGCGGTGGCGCAGAACGCGTCAGGCAACGCTCTCGAACTCGCGCTCTCCTACGCCTCGGCGATCGGCGGAGGACGCGCAGGCATCATCGAGACAAGCTTCAAAGAGGAGTGCGAGACCGACCTCTTTGGCGAACAGGCTGTGCTGTGCGGTGGCCTCGTTGAACTGATGAAGGCGGGCTACGAGACGCTGGTGGAGGCCGGGTACGCGCCCGAGATGGCCTATTTTGAGTGCGTGCACGAAATGAAGCTGATCGTCGACCTGATCTACGAGGGCGGCATCGCCAACATGAATTACTCAATCAGCAATACCGCCGAGTTTGGCGAGTACCTCTCTGGCCCCCGCGTGATCGGCGAGGCTTCGCGCGCAGCGATGAAGCAAATTCTGGCCGACATCCAGTCGGGCCGCTTCGCGCGCGAATGGATGCTCGAGAACAAGGTGAACCAAGCCTCATTCAAGGCGATGCGCCGGAGCCTCGCCGCACACCCGATCGAGCAGGTCGGCGAGAAGCTGCGCGCGATGATGCCCTGGATCAAGAAGAACGCGCTGGTCGATCGGAGCCGCAACTGAGCAGTTCTGATCAAGCTCCCCCGGCCTCTCGCCGCGGTGCCGTGCAGGGCGCAGGCGGTGGTGCCACAGTGATACCGTTTCGCGTGCGTGCGGCGCGCTTCGAGCCGGAACGCGTCGTGGTCGGCGGGATCGAGCTGCTGCGCGCCGGTGACGGAGGCGGGCGGCCGGCGATCTTGTTCCTCCACGGGGCCTCTGCTGCCGCCTGGGTATGGGCGGAGCACCTCATGCAGCCCCTTGCGGAGGCCGGCTGGCGTTGCGCCGCGCTCTCGTTCCGTGGACATGGCGGCAGCCGTGGGCGCGCGCTTCTGCACGGTTTCGGGCTTCTCGACTACGTGTTGGACGCTCAGTCTGTGCTCGCGTCGCTGGATGCACCGGTCATCATCGTCGGTCATTCGCTCGGCGGGTTGGTGGCACAGATGCTGCTCGGCGATCCCCGTTTGCGTGGCATCGTGCTTATGGCGCCGGTTCCGCCCGAGGGCTTAGCGGCGGTCAGCCTGAAACTTGCCGTTTCCGACCCCGATCTCTGGCGCGAGGTGGCGCGCATGCCCTGGGCGGACGCGATAGACACGCCGCCGCAACGCCTGCGCCGCGCGCTCTTCTCTGAAACACTTTCCGAGGCGCGCGCCTGGTCGCTCCTGCAGCGTTTCCAATCCGAAAGCCTACGCGCGCTGGCCGAAGCACAGTGGCCGAGGCCCGTCGCTTCGGCCCGACTGCTCGGCCTGCCTGCGCTAGTGCTGTCCTCGCGGATCGACCCGCTGGTGCCGGCCGATGCCGTTTCGCGAGCGGCTTGGTTTCACGGCGCCCACCATGTCATGCTCGACACAGTGGCGCACGCGATGATGCTCGATCACGCCTGGGGCGATATGGCCCGCGTTCTCGTCAGCTGGCTGGACGCCTGCTTCGGCTGAGCTGCGGTGCTGAGTCGCCCCGCTCAGCTGGCTAGTGCCTGTCCTTGCGCGATTGCAAGTGCCTCGTTGAAGTCGCGCGCGACGACGAAACCCAGCGTCGTCTTCGTCCGTCCCATCCGTCGCATCACCGCCAAAGGCTGCGGCTGCACCTCTATCACGAACACTGTCGTGCCCCACAGGCAGTTGCGGCAGACGAAGGCCTTCAGTGCGGCGACACCCTCGTGTCGATGACGGGCTCCTCGCGCATGCGCAGAATGAAGGCGCATGGCCTGCCGGGGCTGAGGTCTATGGCATCGGTGAGCCGGCCAGCAGAGCCAAAGAACAGTGGCCCTGACAGCTTGAACGCTTCGACGCCCGGAGGAAGCGCGTCGATCTGAATCGCGCGGTCATCAGGCGGGCGGGTGAAGTCGTCGATGTCGTGGGCCACGATCTGCGCCCCGTCACGCGACAGGGAAACCGCTTCGGCCATGCCGTGCATGAACAAAAGGGCCGAGCCGCGACCTGCATGGCAGCCGCCAATAGCGTAGCGATGATGAGGCCATCGTAGCCGTATTTCTCGATCACCCCGAAAACGACGACAACGAAGGCGCCCGTCGGCCCAGAGATGTTGAACCGTGCGCCGCGGAGGAGGGAGGCGAGGAACCCACCGACGACCGCAGTGACCAAGCCCTTCTCGGGCTTGGTGCCAGAGGCGATGGCGAGCGCCATGGCTAGCGGCAGGGCGACGATGGCCACCGTCAGCCCCGCGACCAGGTCGGCGCGCAGGTCGCCGATGCGGTAGCCTTGGCGCAGGACGGTGATGGTCTTGGGGACAAACAGCTGCCAGGTGGGAGGGGCGGCGGCTGGCTGGGTCTTCGCCGCCCTAGGCGCGGCAGTGTGCCTTGGGAGAATGATCACGAAGCGACTGCGCCGCAACAAGAGACGTCTCGACATGGCTTCCGCGCGCTCGCCTCGCATGACGCACGGACCTCTGGAAAATCCTGCGGCGGCGAAAGGCGAAAGGCGGCCCCTGGCGGAGCCGCCTCGTTGCCCGAGTGGCCCGATCCGCGATCAGACCGAGTAATACATTTCGAACTCGACCGGATGCGGGGTGTGCTCGAAGCGATACACCTCTTGCCACTTCAGCGCGATGTAGGACTCGATCTGGTCTTTGTTGAACACGTCGCCCTTGAGCAGGAACTCGTGATCCGCCTCGAGCGACTGCAGCGCCTCGCGCAAGGATCCACACACCGTTGGGATCCCTTTCAGCTCCTCGGGTGGGAGGTCGTAGAGATCTTTATCCATCGCGTCGCCGGGATGGATCCGGTTCTGGATACCATCGAGCCCTGCCATCAGCATCGCGGCGAAGGCGAGGTAGGGGTTGGCGGAGGGGTCGGGGAAGCGAACCTCGACGCGCTTGGCCTTGGGGCTTGTCGCGTAAGGAATGCGACAAGAGGCTGAACGGTTGCGCGCCGAGTAGGCGAGCAGCACCGGTGCCTCGAAGCCCGGAATAAGGCGTTTGTAGGAGTTGGTGGTCGGGTTGGTGAAAGCGTTCAGCGCCTTGGCGTGCTTGATGATACCGCCAATGTAATAAAGTGCGAGTTCGGAGAGATCCGCATAGCCATTGCCGGCGAAGAGCGGCTTGCCACCCTTCCAAAGCGACTGGTGCACATGCATGCCCGAGCCATTGTCGCCGTAGATCGGCTTCGGCATGAACGTCGCGGTCTTGCCGTAGCTGTGCGCGACATTGTGGATCACGTACTTGTAGATCTGCATCTGGTCGGCCATACGCACGAGCGTGTTGAACTTCATGCCGAGCTCGTGCTGGCTTTGCGCCACTTCATGGTGGTGCTTCTCGATGATCACCCCCATCTCGCCCATGGTGGAAAGCATCTCGGCGCGCAGGTCGCTTTCGCTGTCCACGGGGGGAACAGGGAAGTAGCCGCCCTTCACGGCGGGACGATGGCCCATGTTTCCCTCAGGGTAGTCCTTTAGACTAGCTTGCGGACCCTCGATGCTGTCGAGCTGATAGATGCCGTAGTTGCCGCCCGTGCCGAACTTCACGCTGTCGAAGACGAAGAACTCCGCTTCGGGGCCGAAGAACGCGGTATCACCGATGCCGGTAGACTTCAGGTACTCCTCAGCCTTCTTCGCGGTGGAGCGCGGGTCGCGGGTGTAGGCCTGCCCTGTGGAGGGCTCGTAGATGTCGCAGAACAGGATCAGCGATGGCTTGGCTGCGAAGGGGTCCATGCAGGCTGTTGCCGCATCTGGCATCAGGATCATGTCGGACTCGTTGATGGCCTTCCAGCCAGCGATTGAGGAGCCGTCGAACATAATGCCGTCGGTAAAGGTGTCTTCGCCGATCGTGCTCACATGCTGAGCGGTGTGCTGCCACTTGCCGCGCGGATCGGTGAAGCGGAGATCGACGTATTCGACTGAGTGCTCCTTGATCATCTCGAGCACTTTCTTGACATCTTCGGTCGCAGCCATTGTCCCCATGACCTCTCGGGTTGCAGTGCCATAGAAGGTTCGGGCCGGATATGGCCCGGTGGTCAGGCCGAACCGACGCCGCTGTGTCCGCGCGTCGCGCCTTGTTCCGGTCCGACCCTAGCCTGCAACCTCATGCACATCGCGGGCCGGATGGCGCAAGCCCCCTGGCCAGGGCTCAACGCTCTCAAATCGCTTCCTCGCCCCGCTCTCCGGTGCGGATACGGATCGCTTCCTCGACGGTGGAGACAAAGATCTTGCCATCGCCGATGCGCCCTGTGCGGGCAGCGTTCATAATCGCCTCGATCGCGCGTTCGACCATCGAATCCTTGCACACGACCTCGATCTTCACCTTGGGCAGGAAGTCAACCACGTATTCCGCACCGCGATAGAGCTCTGTGTGGCCCTTTTGGCGGCCGAAGCCCTTGGCCTCGACCACGGTGATGCCTTGCAGACCGACCTCGTGCAGGGCGTCCTTCACCTCGTCTAGTTTAAACGGCTTGATGATGGCCTCGATCTTCTTCATGGCGACCCGATCGCCGCGGGGGCGTTGACGTTCCGTGCTCCGGCCCGCCGCAGCCCGGTGCCGGACCACGGCTTCCTCGCATGCCAGGGGGGTCTGGGCAAGGGCGCACGACCAGCCTTCTTGACACAGCATATGCCTAAATTTTGGGCTGGCCTTTCGCGGCGCGTGTCACCTCGCCACGATCAGCGTCCCGGAGGCACACGCCAGAGGACGATCAAGCCCCATAATTGCCTGCTCGCCGCCACTGGTACGACAATCTTTACCGTGATGTCGGCCCTCGCCGCGGAACACGGCGCGATCAACCTCGGCCCAGGCTTTCCGGACGAGGAGGGGCCTGAGGCGGTTGTGTGTGCCGCTGCCGAGGCTTTGCGCGGTGGCCAAAACCAATACCCCCCGCTTACCGGCGTGCCGGAGCTGCGCCGCGCTGTTGCGGATGCCAAGTGGCGATTTTGGAACATCGCCGTCGATCCCGACAGCGAGGTGGTCGTCACCTCCGGAGCAACCAAGGCCATCACCGCCTCGCTGATGGCGCTGATCGATCCGGGCGACGAGGTGGTGCTGATCGAACCGCTCTACGATACCTACCTGCCCGTGGTGCGCATGCTGGGCGCGGTGCCGCGCCTCGTTCGCCTCGAACCGCCGCGTTGGGACCTGCCGCGCGCCGCCCTTGCCGCAGCCTTCGGCCCGCGCACGAAGCTGATGCTGCTGAACACCCCGCACAACCTAACGTCGAAAGTGTTCACCACCGCCGAACTCGCCTTCCTCGCCGACCTCCTCCAGCACCACGACGCTTATGCTGTCTGTGACGAGGTGTACGAGCACATCACCTTCGACGGCTGGCGGCACATCCCGCTGATGAGCCTGCCGGGGATGCGCGACCGTTGCGTGCGCATCGGCAGTGCGGGCAAGACCTTCAGCCTCACTGGGTGGAAGGTGGGCTACGTCACCGCTCCCGCCCCGCTCGCCCGCACCATCGCCAAAGCGCACCAGCTGCTCACCTTCACCACAGCTCCCAACCTGCAGCGCGCGGTCTCCCTCGGCCTTGCCTTGCCCGACGACTACTTCACAGGTCTCACCGAAGGGCTTGCCGCCAAACGCGACCGCCTGGCGCGGGGCCTTGCCGATCTCGGCTTCGACGTGTTGGAGGCGAGAGGGTCCAACTTCGTCACCGCCGACATCCGCCCGCTGGGCATCGCGCTTGACGATGCGGCCTTCTGCCGTTGGCTCACCGAAACGGCGAAGGTGACGGCGATCCCGGTCAGCGCCTTTTACGCCGACCCGGCGACCGCGCCGCGCCACCTCGTCCGCTTCGCCTTCTGCAAGCGCGATGCGACGATCGACGAAGCGTTGTGTCGGCTCGCCACAACCTTGGCTGAGGGCAGGTCCGAGGCGTTGACGGGCCGCGCGGCAAGGGCGTAGGAAGCGCGACGCAGCGGCGGCCTTAGCTCAGTTGGTAGAGCGCCAGGTTGTGGTCCTGGATGTCACGGGTTCGAGTCCCGTAGGTCGCCCCATTTCGCGTCACGCCTGGAGCAGGACGAGACGCCCGACCTCGGCCGCGTAGGCTGCGACCAGCGCTGCCCCGAGAGCCCGCACGACTCGGCCCGAGATCAGGGCCGGGACAAGGGCCAGGGTGAAGGCCGCCATGACCCACATTTCGATGCGCGCGATCTCGGGCGCGATGGGCACGGGTGCGATCAGCGACGCTACACCGAGAATGGCCAGGATGTTGTAGATGTTCGAGCCCAGGATGTTGCCGAGCGCGATCTCCGAATGGCGGCGGACCGCGGCGACGAGGGAGGTTGCGAGCTCCGGCAGCGAGGTGCCGACAGCAACCAGCGTGAGGCCGATCACCACCTCGCTCACCCCGAACGCGCGCGCGATGTTCACCGCTGCCCTGATCATCAGCTCGCCGCCCACGGCAAGCAAAGCGATACCGCCGACGACCATCACCACGGCGAGCCAGAGGCGGAGCGGCACCGCCCCCACCTCCTCGGCTTCCGCAGCATGCAGAGAGGCTGCAGGGGTGTCGCCGCGGCGCTCCTGCACATAGGTCAGGACCGTCATGCCAGCGAGCAGCCCGAGGCAGAGGAGCCCGTGCCACCAGACTAGCCGATCAGCGGTGAGGGCGATGGCAAGGAAGACCGCGGTGGCGGCGAAAACGAATGCCCCGTCGCGGCGGATCGCTTGCGGGCGGATGGCGATGGGGTGGATCAGTGCCGCGGCACCGAGGATGAGCCCGATATTGGCGATGTTCGAGCCCACCACGTTGCCGATGGCGATGCCGCCTAAGCCCTTCAGGGCCGCTTCGATGGAGACGACAAGTTCCGGCGTCGAGGTACCCCAGGCGACAACGGTGACGCCGATCAGCTGCGGGTTGACGCCGAGGCGGGGGCAAGTGCAACGCCGCCGCGCACCAAACCATCGGCGCCGAGAACAAGCAGGGCGAGCCCCGAGATGCGAGATCCATCGGACACCCTCTTCGACATGGTCGAAGCAGTCCGACATCGCGCGCCGTGCGGGGCACGCCAGAGGGGCCCGGACCGTCCAGCCGACGGGGAGGTGGGAGCCTCGTTGGGCGCGATCAAGCCCTGGTTGACAGCGCCAGCCTTGTCGTGCGGCAAGCGGGTGCGTGCTCGACCTCTTTCTCTACGCCTTCGTCGCCCTCCTGGTGATCCTCGACCCTCCGGGGACGGCCGCGATCTTCCTTGCCATCACGCCGCGCGACACGGCGGAGGAGCGCCGCGCCCAGGCCCTCAAGGCGTGCCTGATCGCGGGGATTGTCCTCGTCTTCTTTGCGATCGGGGGGGAGTTCCTGTTGCGCGCTCTCGGCATCGGTCTCTCCGCCTTCCAGGTCGCGGG
>CALLUO010000002.1 GCA_938010425.1 uncultured Elioraea sp. | reverse complement strand
TGCGATCGCAACAGCAGATGTGAACGACATGAACCTCAAGCGCATGCGCGGCCGAGGACACCACCAGGGCGGGCGGCACCAGCACCGCAACGCGCCGCTGAACCGCAACACGGTGTTCGATTCGAACGGACCCGATGTGCGGCTGCGCGGCACGGCCCAACAGCTGTTTGAGAAGTATCTCCAGCTCGGCCGCGACGCCACTTCCGCTGGCGATCGTGTGTTGGCGGAGAGCTATTTCCAGCATGCTGAGCACTATTTCCGCATCCTCAACGCGATGCAGCAGATGCATCAGACGCAGGCTGCGCAGCCACCGCGGCGTGGGCCAAACGGCTTCGAGGGTGAAACGGATACGGTCGAAGCGGCGATTGAACAGGCGTTGAACGGGCATAGCGAGGGCGTGAACGGCGCGCCGCCGAGCGTGCCCGGCGAGGGTGAGCAGCCCCCTACCCTGCCGCCGACGGATTGATTCCGCCCTCGGAATGACGATGCTGATCGCCTCGGCCGCGCCGCGTCACTCCTCCTCGCGCCGGATGAGCGCATCCGCGACCGCAACCCGGTCGGAGCGTTCCACCCTCGCATAGACGTCGAACTCCGCATGGCTGAAGGCAGTACGCAGGGAAGCAATAGGGTCGCAGTCGCGCTCCGCCGTCAGCGGGTTCACCCCCGCGGCGGCACACCCTCGCTCATCTCTACCACGCGCAAGCTGGCACCACCCGCCTCGATCAGCCGCCCGATCCAACCCTACTCCGCCCAAGGGGCAGCGCTCGAAAGGTGGAGGTTGGCACGGAAGCGCAAACGATCGAGCGCCCGTCCCATCGCGCGTTCGAGACCAGCAAGCGAAGTGAGGTTGATCAGGCTGATCACGCGATCTGGATAATCGGCGAAACGGCGCCATGGTGCGTGCACCAAGCGCGGCGTGCCCCGTGCCTCGGAGCCCAGGGCAGAGGCGTGTCGTTCGCCGATCGCAGCCATGCCCTCAGCTGTGATGGTGTCGCCCGCAAAAGAAAGGTTCCTCCGGCAAACGCAGCAACAACGCGCCGCCTCGTTCATGCCAAGAGGCATGGACGGCGGCACGTCGCGGGTTTGCCATGAGGCAACCGAAACGCCGCTTGTGCAGCCAAGCGGGTGCTGTCTCGTCAAACGGCGCATCGCCGTGCGCCAGCGCGAACACGCGATCCCTCGGCACCGCTTCGCCTGCTGAGGCCCTGACCTCGGCCAAGGCCTCCGCTGTCAGCCCCTTCACCAGGTCGCGATAGAGGGCTTCGATTCGCGCACGCGGGGTTCCTTCGCTTCGGCCTTGAGTGCGATCAAGGCACGCCCCATCTGCTTTTTGCAACGGTCGTTCGGGTCGCCTTCTGGGGCCGGGGCGGCCAGTCGCCTCTTGGAGGGACAGTCATGGACATCGAGAAGTTCACCGAACGTGCGCGCGGCTTCATCCAGGCTGCGCAAACCATCGCGATCCGCGAATACCACCAAAGGATCGCCCCCGAACACGTGCTGAAGGCGCTGCTGGACGACCCGGAGGGCACAGCCTCGGGCCTGATCAAGGCCGCGGGTGGCGACCCTGTCCGCGCCAAGGCAGCGGTGGATGCGGCGGTGGCGCGCATCCCCAAAGTGTCCGGGCCCGGCGCTGGCCAGCCGATGCTGACCCCGGAACTCGTGCGCGTGCTCGACGCGGCGCAACGTGCGGCGGAGAGGGCCGGCGACAGTTTCGTCGCCCAGGACAGGCTGCTGGTCGCGCTCGCCGCCGACACTGGCCCGGCCGGAGAGGCGCTGCGATCAGCCGGCGCGACGGCGCAAGCACTAGAGCGCGCGGTGGAGGAGGTGCGCAAGGGCCGCAAGGTGACTTCGGCCGGTGCGGAAGATACGTTCGATGCACTGAAAAAATACGCCCGCGACATTACAGAGGCCGCCCGCCAGGGCAGGCTCGACCCGGTGATCGGCCGCGACGACGAGATTCGCCGTGTCATTCAGGTGCTGGCGCGGCGCACGAAGAACAACCCGGTGCTGATCGGCGAACCCGGTGTCGGCAAGACCGCGATCGTCGAAGGGCTTGCGCTGCGCATCGTCAATGGCGACGTGCCTGAGGCGCTGAAAGGCAAGCGCGTGCTTGCGCTGGATCTCGGCGCCCTTGTTGCGGGGGCGAAGTACCGTGGCGAGTTCGAGGAGAGACTGAAGGCGGTTCTGGCCGAAATCGAGGCCGCTGCCGGCGAGATCATCCTATTTATCGACGAGATGCACACCCTCGTCGGCGCGGGCAAGGCGGAAGGGGCAATGGACGCTTCCAACCTCCTCAAGCCCGCACTCGCGCGCGGTGAACTCCACTGCATTGGCGCCACCACACTCGACGAGTACCGCAAGCATGTCGAGAAGGATGCTGCGCTAGCCCGACGCTTTCAGCCCGTTTATGTGGGCGAACCGTCGGTCGAGGACACGATCTCCATCCTGCGCGGCATTAAGGACAAGTACGAGACGCACCACGGCGTACGCATCTCGGACTCCGCCCTTGTTGCCGCCGCCACGCTCTCCAACCGCTACATCACGGATCGCTTCCTGCCCGACAAAGCCATCGACCTGGTCGATGAGGCGGCGTCGCGGCTGCGCATGCAAATCGATTCCAAGCCCGAGGAGCTTGATGAGCTCGATCGGCGGCTCATTCAGCTCAAGATCGAGCGCGAAGCGCTGAAGAAGGAGGAGGACCCGCCCTCGAAGGAGCGTCTTGCCAAGCTTGAGCGCGAGATCGCCGAACTCGAGGAGAAGTCGAACACGCTCTCCGCCGCCTGGCAGGCCGAGAAGGCAAAGGTAGCGGAGACCAAGGAGCTGAAGGAGAAGCTCGATCGCGCGCGCGCTGAGATGGAGATCGCGCAGCGCCAAGGCGACCTGACGCGGGCCTCGGAGTTGCGCTACGGCATCATTCCGGATCTCGAGAAAAGGATCGCGGCGGCGGCAAAGGAAAGCACGCTGGTCAACGAGGCGGTGACGGAGGAGCATGTTGCGCAGGTGGTCAGCCGCTGGACCGGCATTCCTGTCGACAAGATGCTGGAGGGTGAGCGCGCCAAGTTGCTCGCGATGGAGGAAAAGCTCCGATCCCGCGTGGTGGGCCAAGACCACGCTCTGCGCGCAGTGGCGAACGCGGTGCGGCGTGCACGCGCGGGGCTTCAGGACCCGAACCGACCAATCGGCTCCTTCCTCTTCCTCGGTCCAACCGGTGTCGGCAAGACCGAACTCTGCAAAGCCCTCGCTGAGTTCCTGTTCGACGACGAACGCGCGATGGTGCGCATCGACATGTCCGAGTACATGGAGAAGCATGCCGTCAGCCGCCTGATCGGCGCCCCTCCAGGCTATGTCGGCTACGAGGAGGGTGGTGCGCTGACTGAGGCCGTGCGTCGCCGGCCCTATCAGGTGATCTTGTTCGACGAGGTGGAGAAAGCGCATGAGGACGTGTTCAACGTACTGCTGCAGGTTCTGGACGATGGGCGCCTGACAGATGGCCAAGGCAGAACGGTTGATTTCCGCAACACCATCATCGTGCTGACCTCCAACCTCGGGTCTGACATCCTCGCCTCCTTGCGCGAGGACGAGGACGTGGACTTGGTGCGCGGCCAGGTGATGGCGGTGGTGCGAAGCCGCTTCCGTCCCGAGTTCCTCAACCGCCTGGACGAAATCATCCTCTTCCGCCGCCTCGGGCGGGCGCAGATGAGCGAGATCGTCGAGATCCAGCTTCGCCGCCTGCGCGCTCTACTCGCCGACAAGCACATCACGCTCAACCTCGACGAGAGCGCGAAGGCGTGGCTCGCGGAAGCCGGTTACGATCCGACCTATGGCGCGCGTCCGTTGAAGCGGGTGATCCAGCGCAGCTTGCAAAACCCGCTCGCGACCATGCTCCTGGAAGGGGCCATTCGAGAGGGCGAGACGGTCTACGTCACCGCCTCTGGTGACGGGCTTGCCATCAACGGCCGTCTCGCCGAGGCAGCGTGATCCTGTCCGCGGCGGAGGCGCGGGGCCTGCTTGCACAACTGGGGCGGGCCCCGGCTTCCGCCGAGCTCGATCTTGCGCAAGCAGCCCTGCTGTTTGCCGCCTGCGACGCGGGCCAAGCCGATCTCGCCGCTGCGCTCGCACATCTCGACGACATCGCTCAGGCGGCAGCGGCGATGGGCCCCGTGGCAGAAAGCGACAGCGAGGCGGCGGCGGCAGGGCTTGCCGCACTGCTCGCCGAGCATTTCGGCTATGCCGGAGATGGTGAGACCTACGACGATCTCGCCAATGCCAACCTGCTGCGCGTCATCGAGCGCCGGCGGGGGCTACCCGTCGCCTTGGGCATCCTTTGGATTCACGCCGCGCGCGCTGCGGGGTTCGAAGCCAAAGGCGCGAACATGCCCGCCCATTTCCTGGTCGGGCTCAATGCCGGGTCTGGTCCTGTCATCCTCGACCCCTTCGACCGCGGGCGTATTGTGTCGCTCGAGGAACTCGGGCGACGGCTCGCCGCAATCGAACCTGAAGGCGGGGAGTTTGTGCTCAAACCGATGACGGATCGCGACGTTCTGCTTCGCTTGGAAAACAATGTCTGGCAGAGGCGGGCGAGAGCGGGCGATGTTGCGGGCGCTCTTGCTGTGCTCGAGGATATGGCGCTCCTCGCCCCGGAGGAGCCATACATTATGCGCGAAGCAGCGCGTCTTCATTACGAGATCGGTTCGTTGCGCGGGGCTATCGCCTGTCTCGAACGCCTCCTTTCTCTCGCCCCAGACCCGGAGACAGCGAGAGGCACGCAAGCGCTCATCGACCAGCTGCGGGCGAAGCTGAACTAGGCCTCGCACGCCAGGATCAATCCCGCAAGTGGTGGCAGTGTCAGGCGAAGCACGCCGCCCTCGGCGACTGCCCCGCCCGCATTGCCCAGGTTCGACCCGCCATAGAGGGCGGCATCGGTGTTGAGGAGCTCGCGCCACAGCCCATCACGCGGCACCGGGATCGCGTAGCCAAGGCGCGGCACGGGCGTGAGATTAAGCGCCACCAGCACCTCATCCCCGCCCCCGCGGCGGAGCCAAGCAAACACGGACTGCGCGCGATCATCCACCACCGCCCACGCAAAGCCCTCGGGGCGGCAATCCGCCTCATGCAGGGCTCGGCGCGTGCGATAGAGCCGGTTCAGATCTGCAACGAGACGTTCCACCCCAGCATGGCGCTGGTCAGCCCGCAAATGCCACGGCACGAACCCGTCATGGTGCCACTCCCACGGCTGGGCGATTTCGGCACCCATAAAGACGAGTTTCTTGCCCGGATGCGTCCAAGTGAGGGCCAGGAGGGCGCGCAGATGGGCGAAGCGCTGCCAGTCATCGCCCGGCATCTTGGCGAGGAGTGAGCGCTTGCCGTGCACGACCTCGTCGTGGGAGAGCGGAAGTACGAAGCGCTCTGACCAAGCATACCAGAGCCCAAAGGTGATCTCATCGTGGTGATGGGCGCGGTGGATGGGATCACGCGCGAAGTAGCGCAGCGTATCGTTCATCCAACCCATATTCCACTTCCAGTCGAACCCCAAGCCACCCTCGGCGGGCGGGCGCGTCACCCCGGGCCAAGCGGTGGATTCCTCGGCGATCAGCACTGCTCCCGGCACGCGCTGGTGCACGACGGAGGTGAGTTCGCGGAAGAAGTCGATCGCTTCGAGGTTCTCGCGCCCGCCGTAGCGATTCGGGATCCACTCACCCTCGGGGCGCGAATAGTCGCGGTAGAGCATGGAGGCGACGGCATCCACGCGTAGCCCGTCCGCGTGATAATGCTCGAGCCAAAACAAGGCGGAGGCGATGAGGAAAGCCCGCACCTCGTGCCGGCCCACATTGTAGATCAGCGTGTTCCAGTCGCGGTGGAACCCCTCGCGCGGGTCAGCGTGCTCGTAGAGGGCAGTGCCGTCGAAACGGCCCATACCGTGCGGGTCGGTGGGGAAATGCGCCGGCACCCAGTCGAGGATCACGCCCAAGCCCGCGGCATGACAGCGATCGACGAAGCGGGCGAAGGCCTCAGGAGAACCAAGGCGCGGGTTTGGCGCATACAGGCCCAAAGGTTGATAGCCCCAGGAGGCCTTGAACGGGTGCGCCATGACGGGGAGGAGTTCGACGTGGGTGAAGCCAAGCCCCACCGCATGCGGGATCAACCGCTCGGCGAGCTGATCCCAGTCCCTCACCTCCTCGGACCAGGATTCTGGGTGCACTTCGTAGATGGCGATCGGCGACTCGACAGCGTTCCGTTGCGCGCGCGTCTCGATCCAATCGCTGTCCGACCAGGCAAAGGGAGCAGGGTCAGCGACGATTGAGGCGGTGGAGGGCGGCAGGTCGGCCTGCCGCGCCACCGGGTCGGACTTCAGCGGCAAGAGGTGGCCGTCGGCGCCAAGGATCTCGTAAGCGTATCGCGTGCCGGGGCTGAGGCGGGGAATGAACAGCTCCCATACCCCGGCCTCAGGACGGCGGCGCATCGGGTGGCGCCGTCCGTCCCAAGCATTGAAATCGCCCACAACCGAAACCCGCTGCGCGTTCGGCGCCCATACTGCGAAGCGCACCCCTGCCACTCCGCCGAGAGTGATCGCTTGTGCGCCGAATATGCGCCCTAGCTCGCGGTGCGTGCCTTCGCTGAAGAGATAGAGGTCCAGCGGGCCGAGGAGCAAGCCGAAGGCGTAGGGGTCTTCGGTCTCCTGCACCACTCCGCCTGGCCAAGTGATGCGCAGCAGGTAGGGCCAGGCCTGAGGAGCTTGCCCCTCGAACAGCCCGACCGGATGGGACCGGGAGAGGGGCCAGGTGCCCTCAGCACTGGCCACCTCCACCGCTTCGGCCCCGGGCAGGAGCGCTCTCAGCACCCTTCCGTGCCGGCCGAGCAGGCTGAACGGGTCGCCATGCGTGCCGTGCACGAGCGATTCGATCGCTGGATCAGACACGGTTTCGGGACGAACGGCGCTCAGCGGCCATCACCTCGCGCGGCTTGGGCGAGGAAACGCTCGAAGGCGGCGAGGGTTGCGTCGCTCACGTGGTGCTCGATTCCTTCCGCATCGACCTCCGCCACTTCAGCCGGTACCCCCAGTGCCAGCAGGAAGGCAACCACCGTCTGGTGCCTGGCCTTCATCTTGCGCGCCATGTCCCAGCCTCGGTCAGTGAGGAACACGCCGCGATAAGGGCGGGCACGCGCCAGCCCGTCGCGCTTAAGGCGGGCGATGGTCTTGATGGCCGTTGCATGCGCCACGCCGAGCCGGCGCGCGATGTCGGTCGGCCGCGCCTCGCCTTCGCGCTCCAACAGGTCGGCGATGATCTCGACATAGTCCTCCGTCAGCGCCGAGGCCCGTGCCGACCGCGCCGAAGCGTGCCGCGCCGCCTCCTCCTCAGGGGCAGGAGCGGAAGTCTCGGGCAGGGCAGTGTCGTCCTGCGGCGTCATGCGCTCCCGCCTAGCACATCGCGGCGAATGAGACCATTTGCAGATCGGGCGTCACTCTCGCGTGAGGGTGGCAATCTGGTGCGTTGCACGCGAAGT
Source organism: uncultured Elioraea sp. (assembly GCA_938010425.1). GTDB lineage: Bacteria > Pseudomonadota > Alphaproteobacteria > Acetobacterales > Acetobacteraceae > Elioraea. The sequence continues at coordinate 18,523 of CALLUO010000002.1, read as the reverse complement.
GTTGCCTTGGCTACATTAAACCGCGGTGGTTGGGGGGGATCAGCGAAGGCAGCACGCAGCGCGGGAGAAAAAGGAAGACGCCGGGGAAGCGGGAGTGACGAGCATGGCAGAGGCCATCCTTAGCCGGCGAGCGCTGCTCGCCACCGTGGCAGGGCTCGTGGCGGGGATCGGCCAGGGGCGGGCACAGGCGAACCGACGCCTTCAGGTCGTCGCCACCACCGCGATCGTCGGCGACCTTGTCTCCGCCATCGCGGCGGAGCGCGCCGCCCTCTATGTGATGATGGGCGCGGGCGTCGATCCCCACCTCTATCGGGCCACGCGCGCCGACCTGGAGCGTCTGCTGCGTGCCGACCTGGTGCTCGCCAACGGGCTGGGGTTGGAGGGGCGCCTGGCTGAGACCTTCGCGCGCGTTGCCCGAGCGGGGAAAAGCGTGCTCGCGGTTGCCGAAACCCTGCCCGAACAGGATTTGATCGCAGTGGCAGACGCGCCTGGGGCTTTCGATCCGCATGTCTGGATGGACCCCTCCCTGTGGGCGAAAGCGGCTGAACCTGTGGCCGAGGCGCTGATCCGACTGGATCCGGCCGGCGAGATGCTGTTTCGGCGCAATCTCGAAACCCTTCGCGCCGACGTCGCCGCTATCGACGGCTACGCCGCCACCGCCATCGCCACCATCCCCGCGAACGCCCGCGTCCTCATCACCGCCCACGATGCTTTCGCTTATTTCGGCCGGCGCTACGGGCTCGCGGTCGAGGGCATCCAGGGCCTTTCCACCGAAACCGAGGCTGGCCTGAGGCGGATCAGCGACCTTGTCGAACTCGTCGTCGCCCGCCGTATCCCCGCCATCTTTGCCGAATCCTCCGTGCCTGAGCGGAACCTGCGCGCAGTCATAGAGGGTGCTGCAGCGAGGGGGCATCGTGTCGCGCTCGGCGGCACGCTGTTCTCCGACTCCATGGGCGAACCAGGCACCTACGAAAGTACCTACGTCGGTATGCTCGATCACAACGTCACCACCATCGTCCGCGCCCTTGGCGGCGAGGCACCGGAGCGGGGCTTCTCCGGACGGCTTACGAGGGGGCGATGAGGGCGCCCGATCCTGTTCCCCTGCCGCCCGAACCAGCGCTCGCGGTGCTGGGGCTCAGCGTCGCTTACGGCGGCACGCCGGTGCTGACTGACGTCTCTTGGCAGGTTCCGCCAGGCACTCTCGCCGCCATCATCGGCCCGAACGGGGCAGGCAAATCGACCTTCCTCAAGGCGGTTCTGGGCCTTATCCCCAGCCTCTGCGGCGAGGTGCGGCTGTTCGGGCGCCCGCTCGCCGAGGTGCGGCGCCGCATCGCCTACCTGCCGCAGCGCGCCTCGGTGGATTGGGACTTTCCCCTGACTGCTCTCGACGTCGCGGCACAGGGGCGCTACCCGCACGCCGGCTGGTTCCGCCCCCTGCCTCGGCGCGAACGTGACCGCGCACTCGCCGCCCTCGCCGAGGTCGGGCTCGCCGATCTCGCCCACCGTCCCATCGGCGCCCTGTCGGGCGGGCAGCAGCAGCGCGTCTTCCTCGCCCGCGCACTTGCCCTCGAAGCCGAGCTGATGCTGTTGGACGAGCCCTTCGCGGGGGTGGATGCCGCTTCTGAGGCGGCGATCCTTGCTGTGCTGCGCCGGCTTGTCCGCGAGGGCAGGACCGTGATTGCCGTGCACCACGATCTCGCCACCGCTCCCGCCATCTTCAGCGAGGTGCTGCTGCTCAACAAGCGGGTGATCGCGGCCGGCCCGATGGCAACGGCCTTTACGGCAGAGGCCCTGGCCGAGGCCTATGGTGTGCCGATCCCGCTCTCCGCAGCGGCCTGACGCGGCTTTTGCGCGGTGCTGGTCGATGCCCTCACGCTCAACGCCGGCCATAACGCAGCCGTGGTGGTGCTGGGCACCGCCGCCTTCGGCTTGGCCGCCGGTGCGGTCGGTGCCTTCGTGCTGCTGCGCGGGCGGGCGCTGATCGCCGACGCGGCGGCGCACGCCACCCTGCCCGGGGTTGCCGGCGCTTTCCTTGTTGCCCTCGCTCTGGGCTGGGAACCGCGGGCTCTGCCCGTCCTGCTTGCCGGCGCTGCCATCACCGCCGCTTTGGCCGTCCTCGCCGTCGACGCGCTCACTGGGGCCGGGCGGTTGAAAGACGATGCCGCCATGGCACTTGCTCTCTCGGTGGGGTTCGGCCTCGGCATAGTGCTCCTTTCCGTCGTACAGGGGCTGCCGAGCGGAAGTCAGGCTGGGCTTAAGGGTTTCATTCTCGGCCAAGCGGCCGGCATGCTCGTTCGTGATGCTGTGTTGATCGCTTCGCTCGCTGCCGTCGCCGCTGTCTTGCTCGGCGTCTTGTTCCGCCCCCTCTCGCTGCTCTTATTCGACCCGGGTTTCGCCGCCGCGGTCGGGCTCCCCATCCGCGGGCTTGATCGCGCTCTGCTGGCGCTGATGCTCGCAGTCGCCGTCATCGGTCTCAGCGCTGTGGGTGCTCTGATGGTGGTGGGGCTGATGGTGATCCCGGCCGCCACGGCCCGTCTGCTTGCGCCTCGGCTTGCTGTCCTGGTCGTACTGTCGGCGCTCTTCGGCGGCGCATCCGCCTGGATTGGCGCAGCCATTTCGGCAACGCAACCAGGTTTGCCGACAGGGGCAACAACTGTGCTCGTCGCCTCCGCCCTGTTCAATGCGGCCCTTCTGTGCAAGCTTCTCAGCCGGCTCGTTGCACGCACGATGCGATGCATTTCAGGCGCACAACGGGATGATGGCGCCTCGTCCAGTCCCAGACGATCGCCTTCCGCCACCGAATGACCACCTTCCTTCAGCTCGACCTCGTTCCGCTCGCAGCTGCGATCCTCGCCTGCCTCGCCTGCGGGCTGGTCGGCAACCTGCTGCTGCTTACCCGCCAGAGCCTGCTTGGCGATGCGATCAGCCACGCCGTGCTGCCGGGGCTCGTGCTCGGCTTCTGGGCCTCGGGCTCGCGCGCTCCCCTGCCGATGGTTCTGGGCGCAGTGGTCGCCGCTGTGTTCGCCGCGCTTGCGATCGATCTCGTCCGCCGCACCGCCCGCCTCGAGCCCGGTGCCGCGATGGGCGTTGTCTTCTCCACCATGTTCGCGTTGGGTCTGGTGCTGATCGAGGTCACCGGCGCGGCCTCGGTCGATCTCGACATCGACTGCGTGCTTGCCGGCCAGCTCGAGACCCTGATCTGGCCGGCGGCCGAAGGCTTGAGCTCTTTGTTGGATGCGCGCGCCCTTGCTGCTGTGCCGCGCGAGCTGTGGACTCTCCTCATCGTCCTTGGCCTCGTGCTCGGCGTACTCGCGCTTTTGTGGAAGGAGCTTCGCCTCGTCTGCTTCGATCCGGACTTCGCCGCCACCATCGGTTTCGCCCCACGCACGCTTGGCCTTCTTGTTCTGGTGCTGACGGCTTTGACCACCGTCGCCGCGTTCTGGGCGGTGGGCACCATCCTGGTCATCGCCGCCCTCGTCGGGCCGGCCGCCGTGGCGCGGCTGCTGACCGATCGCTACGGCACACAATTCGCTTTCTCCGCCGCGGCTGCTGGCGTGATGGGGGCAGGCGGCTACGGCGCTTCGGTCCTGCTGCCGCCCGTTTTTGGCCTCGCTGGCCTGAATGCCGCCGGCATGATGGCGGTCACCGCTGGTGTGCTGGTGGCCGCTGCGGCCCTCTTTTCGCGCTTGCGCTCGGCCGGGCGTGTCGGTGCTTGACGCGAGCCGGCACCTCCCGCAGCGTATTCGCACACAAATAAACGGAGGCAACCGATGGAGACCGAGCGCGCGGAGCGCGACCTGCGCGGGCAAATGGCGAACCGTGCGCTTCTGTATCGTGACCTGCTCGTCACTTTGAGCGAAGAACTGGGCCGGGAGCGGGCCATCGCTTTGCTCGCGCGCGCCATTTTTCGTCGCGGCGAGGGGATTGGCCAGCAATTCCGCGCTTACGCGCCCGACGACTTCGCCGGCCTGCGCGATGCCTTTCTCGCCATCGTTCCGGGCGGGACGGAGCTATTCAAGCCAGAGGTGCGGCGCTGCGACGAAGCAGGGCTCGAGATCAAGTTCGGCAGCTGCCCTCTGAAGGAAGCGTGGCTTGCCGCCGGCCTGCCCGAGGATGAAGTCGCCACCCTCTGCCGTATCGCCGGCACAGTTGATCTCGGCACCTTTGAGGCAGCGGGCTTCGCCATCGAGAACCGCACTTGGCAACCTGGGCGAGACGGCTGCTGCCACCTCGTCATCTCTTCCCGAACTCGAACGAATGGAGACGGCGCATGACGACGACCCGGCGGAGTCTTCTTGCTGCCACGGCGATGGTGCCGTTCGCCGCGCAACACGCCCGCGCGCAGCCGCGGCGGATCCTAATCGGCTATCAGCTCCCTTTGACGGGAGAGTTCAGCCAATATGGCGAGCGCTTCCGCAACAGTGCGCTGATGGCGCTTGAGGCTTTCAACCGCGCGGGCCGCCTGCCTGTGCCAGTCGAGATCGTGTTCGAGGACACGCGCTCTGATCCGCGCGAGGCGGTGGCGGTGGCGCGCAAATTCGTCGACAACCGCGAGATCGTCGCCGTGCTCGGCGACTTTTCCTCCTCTGCCTCCATCCAGGCTGGCCGCGTTTACGCCGAAGTCGGCATGCCGCAACTGTCGCAGACCGCCTCGCACCCAGATTTTGTCAAGATCAGCCCCTGGCAGTTCCGCAACATCACCACCCAGGCTTATGAGGGCCCGCGCGTGGCGGAGTGGATGCGCGAGAATGGCGTGCGCCGTGTTGCCGTGGTCGCGATCCAGAACGACTGGGGGCAGAGCGTGGTTTCCAACTTCGCCGAGGCTTTCCGGGCGGGAGGCGGGGAGGTGGTGGCGACACAGTTCTTCAACCCTGGCAATCGCGAATTCCGCGCTATCCTGACCGAGATTGCGCGCGCCCGGCCCGATGCCATTTACATCGGCATGTTCTACGAAGACGGAGCCGCGTTCCTGCAGCAGCGCCGCCAACTCAACATCCGTATCCCGGTCTACGCCACCTCCTCGCTTTACGAACCCAAGCTCGTCGAACTTGCTGGTGCCGGTGCGGAAGGCATCTTCCTCTCCACCACCTTCATGTCGACCAGCCCGGAGCCGCATGTGCGCGCCTTCGTCGAGGAGTATCGCCGCCGCTTTGGCAGCGAGCCGAACATGTTCTCCGCCCAGGCCTTCGATGCGGTGAACATCTTGCTCGAGGCGATCGTGCGCGCCTGGCCCGAGGTGACGCGCGCGCGCGTGCGCGAGGAATTGGCGAAAACGCGCGATTTCCCCGGCGTCACAGGGGTGACGACCTTCGACCCAGAGACGCGTGAACCCGCCAAGACTCTCGCGCGGATGCGCATCGAGAACGGTCAGTTCGTGCTTCTGCGCTGACGGGGAGCGGCAGGAGGGCGGGGCGCCGATCGAAGCGTGTTCGACCGCTTCGACATCTTTTTCGTTCAGCAGCTGATCAACGGCTTTTCGGTCGGGCTCGTCTACGCCCTTGTCGCGATCGGCTTTACGCTGATTTTCGGCGTGTTGAACGTGGTTAATTTCGCGCACGGCGAGATCTACATGATCGGCGCCTATGCCGGCCTGCTCGCGATTATCTTCCTCGCCCCGCCCTGGGTTGCGCTCCTCCTCCTTGTGCTCGCCGCCGGCATCGCCGCGGGAATTGCGCTCGAGCGTGCAGCGTTCAAGCCGTTCCGCCGCTTTCGCGACGAAGCGTCTCTGAAGTCGAAAGCGATGCGCGAGAGCACGCTGCTCTCCTCGCTCGCCATCTCCATCGTGGTGCGCGAGACCGTGGAGAAGATCTTCGGCGCCGACATGCAGGCGATCCCGCGCGCCTATGCGGACGCGATGCAGGAGCCGATCAGCTTGGGCGAACTCGCCATCGCCTCGGGCCAGATTGCGATCCTCGCTGCTGCGGTCGTCATGTTCGCCAGCCTGCAATGGATTTTGAAGCGCACCGACATCGGGCTTTGTATCCGCGCTGTGGCGGCGAACCCGCTCGGTGCTCAGTATGTCGGAGTCCATGTCGATCGGACGGTCATCGCGACCTTTGCCATCGGCTCCGGCATGGGTGCGGTGGCAGGCCTGTTGATCGGCCTTTACCAGGGTACGATTTTTCCTGCGATGGGGTTCGCGCCTGGCGTGAAGGCCTTCGTCGCGATGGTGATGGGGGGACTCAACTCCATCCCCGGTGCGGTGATCTGCGCCATCGTGCTCGGGCTGGCGGAGGCGGTGGCAACGGAGTTTTTTGGCCAGGGCTGGGCTGATCTCGTCGCCTACGTCTTCCTCGTCCTCACCCTCGTCTTTTTCCCCACCGGCCTGTTCGGCGCGGGGCGAGAGCGCGTCTGAGCGGCGATGCGCGGCGCCCTTGCCCCGCTCGCAGTGGCCGCTGTCCTCTTCGCCATTCTGCCAATGGGGCTGAGCATGGCGGGCTCGGGCTATCTGTTCCGGCTCGCCGACGTCACGCTCATCTTCTGCATCCTTTCGCTGTCAATGCAGCTGATCACAGGGGTTGCAGGGCTGCTCACCCTGGGCCATGCCGCGTTCTACGGCATTGGCGCCTATACGGCAGCAATCCTGTCGACGCGGGTCGGGCTCGATGCGGGGCTCACCATCCCGGTCGCGGGGCTTGTCTCGGCTCTCTTCGGCGTGCTGATCGCGCTTCCCACCATGCGTCTTGTCTCGATTTATTTCGCCGTCGCTACGCTGGGCCTCGGCGAGATGATCTATGTTACGCTCCTGAATTGGGTCTCGTTCACGCGCGGGCCCTTGGGGATCGGCGACATTCCCCCGCTTCGCCCCTTCGGTTTCGATCTTTCTTCGCCGCTTGGCACCTATTTCCTTATCGCTGCCCTCGCAGTCCTTTCCTTGCTGATCGTGCATCGCATCGCCCACTCCTATTACGGCAACGCTCTGCGCGCTCTGCGCGAGGACGACCAGTGCGCGGACGCGATGGGGCTGCCGGTGGTGCGACTGAAGATCGAGGTCTTCGCCATCGCCACCTTCCTCGCCGGCATCGCCGGCGCGCTCTGGGCGCACACCACGGGCTACGTCAACCCGGCTGATTTCCGCTTCGCCGAGAGCATCCTCATCCTGGCCATGGTGGTGGTGGGCGGGCTTGGGTCGATCCCCGGCGCGATCGTCGGTGCGGCGCTGCTCATCCTTCTGCCCGAGGCGCTGCGGGCGATCGGCGAGGTGCGGATCCTTGCGGTCGGGCTGATCATGTTCCTCTGCATCCTGTTCCTGCCGAAGGGCCTGTTCGGCGAGGTCGCCGCACTCGATCTCGTGCGGCGCCAGTTTGGCGCGGCCTGGCGCGGCGGATCGGCCGCCCGCCCGCTCGGCTGGCGCTGAACTTGCCATGTCCCTGCTCGAGATCGATCACGTGACGCGACGCTTCGGCGGCCTCGTCGCCGTCGATGACGTTTCGGCTGTGGTCGAGGAGGGCGAGCTCGTCGGGCTGATCGGTCCCAACGGGGCGGGCAAGACCACGCTGTTCAACGTGATCTGCGGCTTCACGCCGCCCTCTTCAGGCGAAGTGCGCTTCGCCGGCGAGCGGATCACGGGGCTCAAGCCCTGGCGCATCTGCCGCCGCGGCATCGGCCGCACCTTCCAGAACCTGCGCATCTTCCCGAACATGACGGTGTTCGACAACGTTTCGGTCGGTGCGATCGGGAGGCTCGGCATCGAGCCTTTCGAATCGCTGCTGCGCACGCGGGCCGCACGCGTGCGCGCGGCGGAGGTGAGCGCACGGACCTGGCAGGCGCTGGAACGCACGGAGCTCGCGCCCTACGCTCACCTGCTTGCCGCCGACCTGCCCTACGGGCGGCGCAAGTATCTCGAGATCGCGCGTGCGCTCGCGACCTCGCCTCGGCTTCTGGTGCTCGACGAACCGGCCGCCGGGCTGAACGATACCGAAACGGCCGAACTCGCCCGCTTCATCCGCACCCTGCACGCTGAGGGGCTCACTATCCTCCTCGTCGAGCACGACATGAGCCTGGTCATGAGCATCTGCCAGCGCGTTATGGTGCTCGCCTCAGGCCGCAAGATTGCCGACGCCCCACCTGCCGTCGTGCAGCAGGACCCGATCGTGCTTGAAGCCTATCTCGGCACGGAGGAGCCGGCGTGAGCCTGCTTGCGGTGCGCGGCCTCGTGGTGCGCATGGGGGCGCTTGAGATCCTGCGAGGCGTGGATCTCGATCTCGCCGCGGGCGAGATCGTCACTGTGCTGGGCTCGAACGGGGTGGGCAAGACGACGCTGATGCGCGCCATTTCGGGCGTTTATCGTCCTGCCCGGGGGTCGATCCAGTTCGCAGGCGAGGAGATCGCCGGGCTTGCCTCGCATGCGATCGTTGCGCGCGGCATCGCCCAGGCGCCTGAGGGACGGCAGATCTTCGGTGCGATGACAGTGGCGGAGAACCTCCGTCTCGGCGCGGCGGTGACTCGCGGCGCGGATCGGGCCGCGAGCCTTGATCGGGTGCTCTCGCTCTTTCCCGTGCTGCGCGAACGCTACCACCAGCGTGCGGGCAGCCTCTCGGGCGGGGAGCAGCAGATGCTCTGCATCGGCCGCGCGTTGATGGCGCAACCGAAACTGCTGCTGATGGATGAACCCTCGCTTGGGCTGGCGCCCAAGCTTGTGCGCCAGGTGTTCGGGCTGATTGCCGCCATTCGCGCTGCCGGCACGCCAGTGCTGCTCGTCGAGCAGAACGCCAAGGCGGCGCTTGCGATTGCCGACCGCGCCTATGTGATGGATGGCGGGCGGATCGTGCTGGCGGGCGAGGCCGCCGCCCTGGCTCGGGATCCGCGCGTGCGTGCCGCCTACCTCGGCGGCCATGTCGGGGGGTGAGCGATCCCGCGCGCCGTCAACGCGGCGGGGCGAAGCGGTCGAGGATGGAGGTCACCTCCTCGTCTGCGAGCTGATGAAAGTCCTCGTAGTGCCCACCGATGCCGAAGGGGAGAGACGAGACCTGGGCGACGACCACGCGGTCGGCCTCTCCTTGCAGCACGCGCACTGTCTCGGGCGGGGCGACGGGTACGGCGACGATGATCTCCCGCGGGCCGGCGCGCCGCAGTAGGGCGAGCCCGGCACGCATGGTCGCGCCGGTGGCAACACCGTCATCGACCGCAATCGCGCTGCGACCCGAGACGGGACTGCGTGCCCGACCGGCGAGATAGACCTCGCGCCGGCGCGCGATTTCCGCCCTCTCGCGCGCGACCGCCTCGGCGATCTCCTCCTCTGTCACGCCGGCGTGGCGGATCACGTCGTGGTTAAGCACGAGGGCCTGCTCGCCCTCACCAACAGCGCCCATGGCGAGTTCTGGCTGATCGGGCACGCCGAGCTTGCGCACGAGGAGGAGATCGAGCGGGGCGGCCAAGGCCTCGGCGATCTCCGCCGCGACCACCACCCCGCCGCGCGGCAGGGCGAGCACGACGGGATCGTGCAAGGCGAGGGCGGCAAGCTTGGCAGCAAGCACCTTGCCGGCTTCGCGCCGGTCTCGGAACGGCCTGCCCGGACGCCAAGAGACCATCGGCGCGACCGGGCCTGCGCGAAGCGTCAGGAGAAGCGGAAGGCGGACGCTTGGGCCTCGGCTGCCTGCTGGGCCTGCGCCTGGACTTGCGCTTCCTTTAGCTTTTCCTCGATCTGCTTGACCAGGTTGACGAGGGCGTTCGCGATGATTCCGTCGCAGAACAAAGCAGGAAGGCGGTCCGTCATCGTCAATCCTCCGAATTTGGCTCAGGCCGGCCGACCGGCTTCGGCCGGGTGCCGCCGCGCGGCCCGCTCACCCCCCCGACCCTGCGCTCAGGGCTCGCGGAAGACGCGGGCGAAACTCTCGCGCAGAGGCTGGGTGATGTACTGCCAGAACGTCCTCTGACCAACCAGGATCATGACATCGACCGGCCTGCCGGGGAGCAGAGTCACCCCGCGAACCTGCGGCAACTGACTGGGATCGAGCGAGATGCGAGCACGTGAGACGGTGGTGCGAGCCGGTCGTCCCAGATCGCGTCTGCGGAGACGAAATCCACGCGCCTATGCAGGCGGGGAATGAGGCGCTGCTTCGGGTCGGAAAACCGCAGTTCGGCGGCAAGCCAGATATGGACGGAGGCGATGTCGGTCGGCGCTTCGTGCGGAAGAAAGCGCGGTCTGCCCACTGGGAAGCTCGGCCATCCAAGGTTCGGCGGACGCGGCGTGGAGCTCGCTCGGCCAGGCGATCTCGCGCGCCCGGGCCCCGTCGGGGGTACGGCGCGCGGCCCGGAAGGGGCGAGCGTGGTGGTCGTGCTCTCGTTCATAGCCCCGCCTTGCGGTCGTCGAACGGAGACGTGGCCGTTGGCGCCACCCCTGCGGCCGGGCCCGCCCACTGCACCAGCCGCTTCAGAATTTCCGCCCTCGGCCCGTACATCTCGACCATCCGTTCGCGCGGCAGCGGCACCTCATGGCCGACCTGCACGAGGATTGGCCGGTGCGAGACCCGAACGACCGTGGTGCCGATGGGCTTTGGCCGTTCCACTGCCGTGAGCAAGGCCGCCTCACCGTCGCCGTCGAGATTGCTGTTCGGTTCGTTGAGCAAGATCCGTTTCAGCCGCCCAGACTGGGCCCGCGCGAGCCCGATTTTTTGGTGCTGGCCTGCCGAGAGAAGGGTGCCGCCATCACCGATCTCGCTGCGGTTGTCCTGCGGCGGGCGGAGGATCATCTCGTGGCAGCGGGCTAGCCGGGCGGCCTCGAACACCGCCTCCGGGTCCGGTTTGCCCAGGCGCGCGATGTTTGGCCGAGGCAGCGATCCTTGCGCCCACCGTGATCGCTTGGTCCAACACCAAGAGGGCACCAAGCCCAAGCACGCCAACCTGCACGCCGGGGCGGACGAACTTGGTCTCATGCTCATGATCGAGGCCGTCTGGTCGGCAGCAGCGACCTGAGCGGGAACGACGCGGGCCGAAGCCTCATGCCAGCGCCAGATCATGTCCCCGCTCAGGCCCATGGACTCAATGACCTCGGCGTTGCGCACCATGCTGTCGGCGCGCCGCTGCGCCGTCAGCGCGATAGTGTTGGCACTGCGCAGAAGCCGACCCGTTGACCACTTATGGGCGAGGGTGAGCAGGAAAAGCGCGATCGCAGCACCAAGCCCGAGCCAGCAAGGGGTGCAGGAGGAAAACGAAGGCGAGTTACACCGGCACCCACGGCACGTCGTACAGCGCCGTCATGCCAGGACTTGCTGCGAAACACTGACAGACAGCGAGGTCGCGCCGCCTCCATGCGATAACGACGCGCGCGCAGCTGAGCTTTAAGCGCGCGTAAAAAGGTTTCGGGCGTCACGTCTTGCTCGATCCAAGCCGCGGTGCGGGCAAGCATCTGCGTTCGGCTGGCCTCAAGCACGGCGCGTGAAAACAGAGCATCCAGCGCTATAACGGTAACCGACAGCAGCGTAAGCGTCGAACGCGTGGCGAGCACGCGGTCGAACACTCACATCATGGAGACCGACGTCGTCAGCACCAGCAGGTGAAACCAGGGAGAACAGGCTGACCGAGGCACATGGCGCCCGTGTCGCGGAAACCGCCTTGGCGAGCGCGTTCTTGGGGTCGATCGGGACGGTGTGGCGCAGCGAAACGGACTCAGTCACAGCGAGCCTGCGGCGAACAGGACGGCAAAGGATTGCCGCAGTCTGCCGAGGCGAGCAAAGGCGGCGGCAATAAGCGCCTCGTTCATCTACGATAGGCGTGCCCATACGCAGCATGGCCCTGCCATGATAGCCGAGGAACGAGGTGTGTCGCTGCCGCCTCAGGTCTCCGTATCGTCTTCCCCTCGGCCAACGGAGACAAAGAGCGAAACCCCGAAGGCGCTCGGCTTGGGGCAGGCGCCCCCCCTCGCCTTCCTCCCGCGCCCGATCCTGCGCGCGCCCTCAACGCTTTGCACGCGCACGGGTCGATATCCAGGCATATGACCCTTGTTGGCTTCACTCAGGTATCGGGGATACACTGCAAAAGGAGGCAAGCAACCGCGGCGTCGCCGTGCGCGACCTGCTTTTCTCGCGGCCCGGGTTTCAGCTGGGCGGGCAGGCCGTCACGTGTCGTGTCGCTGCGGGCGGTTTGCCGCGGATGAAACCGCGCTCTTTTTTTCAACTCGCCGCGTCAACACAGCTCGCTTCGTTACGCCCCCAGAGGGGGGCGGAGCAGAAGCAGGGCAGTGATCGTACACCGACCATGGCGCACGCCATCAGCCTTGGGGAGTTCAAGCCAAGTCGTCACTTCTGCGGGCTGGGCGACGACGCCACGGGCACGGCTGGCGTGCCACTCTCGGCGTTATGACCGACCTCGCCACCGATTTCGCCACTTTCGTCCGCGCCCATCTTCTTCGCGTTGCGCCGGCCCGGCCCGAAGATCACGCGCTGATCGGGCTCGCCGTCCGGCTTGCTGAAACGCAGGACACCCTCTCTCCCGCTGCCCGGCCGAGACGATGGCTCATCTTTTGTCGCGACGCAGACGGAACGAACCCGCAGGGCATCGAGAGGGACAGGCGCACGATCGGCCCAGGAGAGGAGCGCGTGGTCATCTCTGCCCCGGAGGCAGGTGACACGCGGCCACCCGGCAGTCTGGACTCGATCAGCCAGTTCGCGACGGCGATTTCGGTCGGCGGCAAAGCGGTCCAGCAAGCTGGCGAACAGGGCGTCCGGGTGCTCGTGCTGCTGGCATCAGACGAAGCCATCGAACCAGCACTGGCCTTGATCGCGCTCCTTGCCCCTGCCCCTGTGGCGGCGGTGTTCGCGCCTTTTCTCGGCGAGAGCGACGCGACCGCTGTCGCACAGGTGCGCGCGCTCGAGGAGCGGGTGCGCCTCGCCGACGCGATGGCGGACCGAATCGCTGCGCTCGCCTCCCTCTGCCCGCCCGAACTCGCCGCCATGGCGGGGACGATCGTCGAGGCGCGACGCCTTCCTCTCACGGTGGTCGTCGACAGTGTCGCCGCCGCTGCGGCCGCACTGGTGGCCCGCGAAATCGATGCATCCAGCCCCGACGGGCTGATCGCTGCAAAGCAGATCGGGCGCCCAGCCTACGACCTTGCCTGGCGCGCATTGTGCACCGACCCTGTCTTGGTCGGCGAGACGAATGAGGGGGCCATGCAGCACCTTCTGCAGAGGCTGGACGAGGCGGCCGCCCTCTTTGCGCCCGCGGCCTCGGCGCCCGCTGGCGCGTGAGCGTGCAGGTCAGTCGTCCGGCCCCTCGTTCTCCCGCCCGGGCGGACGCGGGCGACGCGTGGGTGGGTTCGTCTGCGGCTTGCCCGACCACGGCACAGGGTATTCGAGCCAGCGCTGGATAAAGTTCCACGACTTACGGAAGCCCTCGTGCGGCAGGATGCAGGCCGAACAGTCCTTACGCACGACACCGTTTTTGTCGGTAAACACGGTGTAAGGACCCGGGCATTCATAAGCAATCAAAGGGCAGTAGCAAAACAGACAGTTGAACTCGCCCTTCACTCCTCTGTGGCAGGGGAAAAAGGGGCAGGCAGAGTTGGTGAAGCCCTTGAAGGCCTCGTTCGTTGTCGTGTCCTTCGGTTCCACGCTACCCCTCCAGCCAGTGCTGATCGCCCGCTATACCTGACCGGAAACGTCGGCTTTGCAAGCCAAGTCTTACCGGCGTTGGGGAAGCGCTCACGTCGCGCCGAACCTGCTGTCACCAACGTCGCTCAAACCCAAGACACTGTCGCCTGTCTTCTGGAGGTGGAAGTCCACCGCAAGGGTCCAGTTCGCATGTCTGGGTGCTGGCCTTGGAGCTGCGCATGTCCCTCGGAGGCGGCGAGCAAGCAGGCGAAGCGGATGTCTCGGCAGCCGCGCTCTGTTCGCCGAGCACTGGCGGCAAGCGCCGAGCTCGCGAGGGCGAGCATCGGGTTAAGGGCGAGGACGAAGTGTTCGGCAACACCGGGCGGGGCCTTGAGATCGTATTCAACGGCAAGGCGGGTTGCCGGCGCGATCAAGCCCGGTTTGCGCCACCGGCGCCGAAGGCACGAGGCTCAGCATGCCTTCGGCGAAGCCTTCGCCCACGCCCCAAATCGGCGCGAAAACGAACTTCTTCGCGGCGAGACACGGCACCTCCATGGTGGCGAGCAAGGTCTCGAGAGGGATCGTCTCGAGCGGCAGAGCGGACAAAACCTCGGAGCAGAGCAGCACGCCAATCTCGTTCATCGGCCGCAGGAAGCCCTGAGTCGAACGCGACCGGTCGCGCAGCAGCGTGAGCGTGTGCTGCGCAAGCGGACGATGTTCCCTGACATGATCGCCGTCGCGACGGCGCCTTCGATGATGGCTTCTCCCCTTCCCGCGTTGCGAACATCGTGCCGTCTGAAGTGACACGGATGGGCGATGCGCCAGCCGCGCCACGTTCTCGCGCGAGTATCCTCCCCATGCGCCAGGTTTCGCCTTTGAACAGCGCATCAATCCAAGGGAACGCACCGATCGTCGCGGCCAAGGCGGGCGCACACGAAAGGGGCGAGCGTATCGACCAGCGCAACGATTTGCACAGGCCACTCAATGACGAGAGGCGAGTCGACATCGTGCTGATGCTGAGCCGGCGCCGGGTCGCGGAGAACGGGCGCGCCGGCCTCGACGAACAGGCCGCGCTGGCGTTCCTGAGCAAGCCCTGTCTGCGCTTTCCATCCGTTGACCGCGAACCCGGCCTCGCGCAGCAGCGCGTACAACGACAAGGCGAGCCACCGCGAGAGCCGTGCAAAGAAACCGGGCCAAGGCCGGGGTGCGACCAGCAAGCCGTTAGGGCGAAGGCCGCACACTGTTATCCCCCTGGGCCAGATCGCGCTGAAGCGGTTGCGGTGCGCGACGAGCCCATCACGCACGTAAATCGTTTCGGTCTCCGCCCCGGGGATGAGGAGGTCGAACAAAGCCCCTGGCCTTGCTCGCCCCACAGGCTGACGCAAGGTCGGACCGGCAGGACAGTCTCGCCGAGGCGGCGCAACAGCAAGGCCCTGCCCTCGAGCCCGATCAAAGGCTTGTCCTCGCTCGCTCGGAAACCAACGGCGAGGATGCAGGGGCTGACAGCAGCAAGCCCTTCCTCGTCCGCCTCTCGCTGGCGGCAACTCGGCGCAAACACTTTGCCAGCCAGCATTTGGCGTGAAGCGGCAACCAGCCCTTTGGACTAGGTGCACACCGTTCCGTCTGAATCGCGGTAGCACTGGCTCAGCCCTACCCCGACATCCAGGTCGCCCCCGCCCGAGCACAACAGCACGCCAACGCCGATGCCTAGGCACGGCAAGATTGGGGAAGGTGGCGCGCGTCACCGCCGCGACGCGCTCCGCCACGCCTCAAGCTGGCTCTCTTCCAACCCCAGTCGAACGCGCGATCGGCCCGCGCCAGAGCGAGCGTGGCCTCTGGCGTGCGCAGGCAGAGGCGCCGTTGAACGGTGCGTCGTTCCGACCCGTTCCGATGGGCGGCCAGGGGTAAGCGGAGCTCCTCCTCCGTGAGCGGCGAGGGTGCGACGTCGCCGGCAGCTTTCTTCGCCTCAATCTGCACCGTCGCACCCGGCAGGATGCGCTCGGGATAGATGCCGCCCGTCTGCTCGAACAGCACGCGGCGCAGCGGCATGCTCCGCCACGGCGAAGCGCGCGGTGATGCCCAGCAGCCATCAGACTGGGTCGATCGGCGCTTTTACCGTCAACATACTGCTGATGGGGGTGGGGGATGGTTCCGTCAGCTGTCAGGCTGCCGCGGACGCGTTCGACATGGATGTCCGGCAGGGTGTGCCATGCCTTGGTAACCGCGATCGTCGGCTGGACATCGACACCCTCCGCGATTGCGTCGGCGAAGGCGTCCGCCACCCTGCGGCCCCGCGAGGGACGAGCGAGACGATCTTTCTGGGCTCCAACGATTGCGGAGGCGGGCCGCTCTCCTCGATGACAGACTCGGTGTTCATTCCACCTGAGTGTGCGAGAGGCGCCGCGCAGCCAAGGAGCCAGCGAGCGCGCGGCAGAGCGCGTATGTCCCACCACAAGTGCCGATCACGCTGCGGTTCTGCAGGCGGGCGGCGGAGACGGTAACGGGCCCCTTTCCGCCGGGCTCGGCCCACCCCAACGAAGGCTTCAGGTCTAGGGCAAGCCCTGCGCATGCGCGGTCAGCTGGATCTCGGTTGCCTTGTTCAGCCTCCTTCGAACCCGCGTCGACCGCGATCAGTGTGGAGTGGGTCAGCGCGCTCTCGGCCTCGAGGTGCCAGCATCAGGCTCACGCAAGCCCGCCAGCTGTTGCAAGCAACACGAGCACAAAGGCAGCGACCACCACGCCGAGCCCCCGCACCAACAGCGGCCGGCGTAGAGCGAGCGCAAGCGCGAGCCCTGCTGCATGCAAAGCAGCCGTGGCCAAGACGAAACTGGCGGCGTAGGTGAGCCAAGCGCCGCCTGCCGGCGCTTCAGCCCCGTGCGCGTAGCCCTGCGCAAAGCCAAAGGCAGCGATGAGCGCGAGCCCAAGCGCGACCGGCGCACGCGAACCAGAGGCGACGAGCAGGCCTAAGGCGAGCACGCTTGCCGCCAGGGCGATCTCCACCCCATCCAGTGTGACCGCCTGCCAACCCATCAACGCACCCAGCAGCATCGACGCGACGAAAGAGCCGGGCCACGCCCACACCCGCTGCCCACCGGCCAGACCTGCCCAAAGCCCGATTGCCACCATCGCTGCGAGATGATCACGCCCCGCCAGGGGGTGCAGAAGACCCGACACGAAGCCAGCCGTCTCACCGTCGCCGGTGTGGGCCAACGCAGGCGCAGCGGCGAGGATGGCCGCCACGCCAAGCACTCCAGGCACACTTATGCTGTAACCTCCCTTCGCGCGACGAGCCTGCCGCCTTCCTCGAGAAACCGCTCCACCGCCTCCAAGTGGAGGCGTGCGCGGATATCGGTGAATAGGATCGGGTGGGCGCTCCGCAGGCGTGGTGCAGTTACCTCAAGGCACGCACCGACGTATGGGGCGAGGTCAATCTTGGTGACTGCCATACGGTCGAAGCGCGTGACTCAGGGCCCACCTTTGCGCGGGATCTCGTCGGCGGCAGAGACGTTGATGACGGAGCTGGTCAGATCGGCAAGTTCAGCGCTGAAGATGGCGGTGAGGTTGTCGCCGCCCGAATCGATCAGGATCAGGTCGAGGCCGGGGAAAAGACGGCAGATCTCGGCCATGCCGGCGAGGTTGAGGAAGGCGTCTTCGCAGATTGCGCTACGCGGACAGCCGTCCGTTTCGGTGCTAAGGATGCGCTCGGGCGGCAAAGAGCCAGCGCAGGTGAGAAACTCCGCATCTTCCTTCGTGTCGTTGCCGTTGATGATGGCCGCGATGTCGCCAGGGTCACGACATCGCTGGCACAAGGGCTCCTGAGCGCGGCCTTGCCGGTCTCGACCGGGTCGCCGATACCGATTCGAAGCGGCCCAGCTTGCCTTTGCTGCCTTCTCGCCTCCGCCCGCTGCGGCATCCCGAACTGGGTCAGGTTTTGGACCGCTATGCCGACATGTCGAGAGGCCAGGTAGCCCAGCCAAGGGCCACCAACAATTCCGCCGCTGCTTTCCCCACCAAGGCGACCGGAGGCAGGGTAATCGCGGCCAGCACGCGAAGCCCGTCGGTTTGCCTGAGCAGCACGGCACGCATCGCCGCCCACACCAGCGCGCCCGCAAAGCTTGCACCCATTTTTTTGAAAAATGCTTGCGCTCTGCCGCGAGAGTGGATTCAGGCGCTGTCGTGCTGGTGTGCTACGGCGTTGCGTGTCGGTTTTTTTGCGATTGACCAATTGCCCTATGGCCTTGAGCAAAATCCACACAAGCTGGATTGTCTGCGCATACGCTGGAGGAGTTGGCACACTCGGCTGGGGTGACGGCGGCGACGATGCGGCCGATGGCGGCGCAGAAGCAGAAGGGGTGGGGGGCGGTCGGCGGCCTTCCTGCGCAGCGCCTTGAGCGTGGCGAAGGCATTCTCGATGAGGTTGAAGTCTCCCCTGGAGGACCCCATGGCCTCGGGGCTGTCAGGCGGCAGGACCAGCAGCTGCGCGCCGGCGGCTTTGTTCCTGCCTTAGGGCCCCTTCTGGCTGGACAGGGTGGCCATGACGAGGATCTCGCCAGGGCGCAGTGCGAGGACGAGCAGCGTCTCAACAGAGGCCTTGCAGGCGTCGCGGTTGCTTGCACCGAACAGGAAAAACGGCGCGATCCTGCCGCGCTCGGTCAGGGCGGCGGCGACTATGGTGATCTTGCCCTGGCCCTGGGGGAAGCCCATGCGCAGCTGCGTGCGCTTCGGGCAAAGACCGAGGGGCAAGCCAAGGTGGTCTTGGTCCCGGTCTCGTCGATCAACGCCATCCGTTCGGGATCGCGGGCGATCTGCCCCCTCAAACCCTTCCTGTCGGCTCTTCAGACCGTCGGGACGGTCTTCTGCTCGGTTGCAGGCCCCGATCTTGCGTCAGGCCGTGACGGCGGAAAACCCGCTGCAGCGTGCTGTAACCGAAGGCATGGCCCCGCTTGGCCAGCACCGCGCCCCGCTTCTTGGTGGTGATCTCCGGCGTCGCCGCTAGG
>CALLUO010000001.1 GCA_938010425.1 uncultured Elioraea sp. | reverse complement strand
TATCACGGCGTCTATGGCGAGGGGTTTCCCGGCAAGCGCCTGTACAACGCGGTGATGGCTTCGGGCGAGCGGGTGATCGCGATCTCGCGGTTTGTCGCCGACCACCTCGTGTCTCGCCATAACGTCGATCCGAACCGTGTGCGGATCATTCCGCGCGGTGTGGACTGCCGCCTGTTCGACCCCGCCCGGGTGCCGCCCGAACGCATCGCCGCCCTGCGCGCGGAGTGGGGCGTGTCGCCCGCCAACCCCGTCGTGCTGCTGCCAGGGCGGCTGTCGCGCTGGAAAGGGCAGCAGGTGCTGATCGAGGCCCTGGCAAGGCTAAGTCGGGGCGACGTGGTGGCAGTGCTGGCGGGCGATGCCGGAGGAGGCGGCGGCCATGCCCTGCACCTTGTTCGCCTCGCGGCGAAGCATGCGGTGGCTGATCGCGTGCGTTTTGCCGGCCACGTCGCTGACATGCCAGCCGCCTATCTGGCCGCTGACGTGGTGGTGAACGCTTCGATCGCGCCGGAGGCCTTCGGGCGGGTGGTGATCGAGGCGCAGGCGATGGCCCGCCCCGTCATCGCCACCGCCCACGGCGGCGCGGCAGAGACAGTGGAGAACGAGGCGACTGGGCTTCTCGTACCTCCCAACGACACCGCGGCGTTGGCCTGCGCGCTGGAGCGCATTCTTGCCCAGCCCCGCGAGGCGCGGGCCGCGCTCGGCGCCCGAGCGCGGGACGCCGTGCTCGCCCGCTACACGACGGAGCGCATGACCGAAGCGACACTTGCCGTCTACCGCGAGCTGCTGGCGGAGCCGCTGGCGGCATGATCCGCCTCGCCGCCGTCCTGCCGTGGCGCGACAGGGCCGAGGCCGCGGTGGAGGCGATCGAGCGGGGCGAGATCGCGCCACGCGCACGCGTTCGGGAGGATCGAAGCGTGAGGGCTGAACGGGGCGACGGTCCGGCTCGACGGCGCGCTGCGCACGCCCCCTCGCTCACATCGGGGCCAGGATTTTGCTGAAGCGGCGCAGCAATTGTCGCCAAACGTGCTCCTCGCGCGCGCTCTTCGCCACCACGTGACCGTGAAAACGGGTTAGGCTTGGCGCTGTGCTCGGTCCGGGAGAGCAAGGGAGGCGGCAGCGATGGACTCGCTGTGCGAGACCGCGCCGATCACGTTGGAGAGCCGGTTCGTCGACCTTGATGCGCCGGTGCTGCTCAGCGGGATCCAAGCCTTGGTGCGTGTGCTGCTCGAGCAGGCCCGGCTGGATCGCGCAGCCGGGCTAAACACGGCAGGGCTTGTTTCCGGCTATCGCGGTTCTCCTTTGGGCGGGCTCGACAAGGAGCTCTGGGCGCGGCGCAGCCTGCTCGAGGCCGCAGGCGTGCGGTTCCAGCCCGGCATCAACGAGGATCTCGCCGCCACCTTGCTGTGGGGCGCGCAGATGCTGGAGGTGTTCCCCGGCCGCCGGGTCGAGGGCGTGTTCGGCCTCTGGTACGGCAAGGGCCCAGGGGTGGATCGGTCCGGCGATGCCTTCCGCCACGCCAACGCCTTCGGCACCCATGCCAGAGGGGGCGTGCTCGCAGTGGCGGGGGACGATCACGCCGCGCAGTCCTCCGTCCTGCCGCACCAATCCGACCAAATTTTCGAGGCGGCGATGATACCCCTCCTTCATCCCGCCTCGGTGCAGGACATTCTTGAGCTCGGCCTCGCCGGGATCGCGATGAGCCGCTTCTCGGGCCTTTGGGTCGGGCTAAAGACGGTGGCGGAGACGGTGGAGGCAGCAGCGACGGTGGTCGTTCCTTCCGCGCGATCCTTCATCCGCCCCGACATCGAAGCCCCCCCGTGGGGCTTCAACCTGGACCCCCGCCTGCGTTGGCCGGACCAGCGGACGGAACTCGAACGGCGCGTGATCGCCGAACGCCTGCCCGCTGCGGCAGCCTTCGCGCGCGCCAATGCGCTCGATCGCGTCGTGTTCGGCGCGGCCGAGGCACCGATCGGCCTCATGACCTGCGGTAAAGCGCATCTTGATGTGCTGCGCGCTCTCGACCTTTTGGGCTTGGGCGGTGGTGAGGCGAACCGGCGGGGGATCGCGCTCTACAAGGTGGCGCTGACTTGGCCCGTCGAGCCCGAGGGGCTGACACGTTTTGCCTCCGGCAAGAAGCTTTTGATCGTGGTGGAGGAGAAAAGGAGCCTGGTGAAGCGCCAGGCCCGCGACATCCTCTACAACCTGCCGGCCGATCGTCGCCCCGCCATCATCGGCAAGCGCACGCTGGCGGGCGAACCGCTCTTGCCGGAGCATGGCGAACTCGACCCAATCGCGATCGCGCGCGCGCTGGCCCGCGTGCTGCCCGAGTTCGGCATCGCGGTCTCCTTCGCCGAACCCGACCTTCCCCCGCCCGCCGCGGCGCTTCTCCGCGCGCCCTATTTCTGCGCCGGCTGCCCGCACAACAGTTCGACTGTCGTGCCCGAAGGCGCTCTCGCCCTCGGCGGCATCGGCTGCCACACTCTCGCGCTGGGCGCGGTTGGGCGGGCGAAGACCGTTACCCACATGGGGGCGGAGGGTGTCACCTGGGCAGGCCTCGCGCCGTTCGTCGAGGTGCCGCACGCCTTTGTCAACATGGGCGACGGCACCTACCAGCACTCGGGCATCCTCGCCATCCGCCAGGCGGTCGCTGCCGGCGCCAACGTCACCTACAAGATCCTCTACAACAGCGCGGTGGCGATGACGGGTGGGCAACCGGTGGACGGCGGCCCCTCCGTGGCGCAAATCGTGCGCCAGCTCGCCGCAGAAGGGGTGACGCGCATCGCCGTCGTCGCCGACGACGCCGCCCGCCTGCCGCCGGCTGCCGAGTTGCCGCCCGGCGTGGAACGCACCACGCGCGGACACCTCCTCGCTGTGCAGGAACGTTTCCGCACCGTTCCGGGTGTGAGCGCGATCGTCTACGACCAGATCTGTGCGACGGAAAAGCGCCGCAAGCGCAAGCGCGGCGCGATGCCCGCGCCGGAGACGAGCGTGGTGATCAACGAGCGCGTGTGCGAGAACTGCGGCGATTGCACCGTGCAATCCAACTGTGTGGCGATCGAGCCGGTGGAGACCGAATTCGGCCGCAAGCGTCGCGTCTCCCCCGCCTCCTGCAACACCGATCTCTCCTGCCTCAAAGGCTACTGCCCGTCCTTCGTCACAGTGGGCGCGGCACGCCGGCCAAAGGTGCTAACGGCGGAACTCGCGGCGCTGGAGGAGCGTTTCTCGAATGCCTTGCCAACACCCCTTCTCCCGCCTCTGACCGATCGCCCCTGGCGCGCGCTGTTCGCCGGGGTTGGCGGCGGCGGGATCGTGACGGCGGGGGCGATCACCGCCATGGCCGCGCACCTCGAAGGCAAGGCGGTCCGCACGCTCGACTTCACCGGGCTGGCGCAGAAGAACGGGGCGGTGGTTGGGCATGTGCAGATCGCTCGCGAGGAGTCTGTGCTCGATGTCGCGCGCGTGCCGGTGCGCGGGGCGGATCTTCTGATCGCCGCCGACATGGCGGTCGCCGCCGCGCGTGACGTGCTGGCGCGTCTGAAGGCGGATGGTTCGGTGGTTGGGCAGTCTCGGCTTGCCTCCGTCGCCGCTTTCGTGCGCGACGCCGACGTCGTGCTCGACTCCGAAGGCCACGTCCGCGCCCTCGAAGCGGCGTCGCCGGCCGGGCTCCATCTCTGGCTCGACGCTGCCCGTCTCGCCGAGGCTCTGTTCGGCGAGGTGCAAACGATGAACACGCTCCTCCTCGGCGCCGCCTGGCAAAAGGGGCTGATCCCGGTACGCGCTGCCTCGCTGTTGCGCGCGATTGAGCTGAACGGCGTGGCGGTGGCGACCAACAAGCGCGCCTTCCTGTGGGGCCGGGCGGTCGCGCACGACCCCACGCTTGCCGCCCGCCTGCTCGCCGATCGCCGCCCGCCCGAACGCCTCGAGGATCTCATCGCGCACCGGGCGGAGGAGCTCGTGCGGTATCAGAACGAACGCCTCGCGCAACGGTTCCGCGCGCTCGTGGCGCGTGCGCGCGCGATCGAGGAAGCAAAGCTCGGCCAGGCCAGCGCCGTGACTCGCGCCGTGGCGGAAGGCTACCATCGCGTTCTTGCCTACAAAGACGAGTACGAGGTAGCGCGCCACCTCTCCGATCCCGCCTTCTTGGCAGGGCTGAGGGAGAAGTTCGGCGAGGCCCCGCTCACCTTCCATCTCTCCCCGCCCCTGCCGTTCCTTGGGCGCGACCCAGTGAGCGGGCGGCGGCGCAAGATCGCTCTCCCCGCCCGCTTGGCCCTGCCTGCCTTCCGCCTGCTCGCCCGCCTAAAGGCGGTTCGCGGCAGTTGGCTTGATCCGTTCCGTTGGCAGGAGGATCGCCGCCGCGAGCGGGAGGCGATTGCGCTGTTCGAGCAGGATGTCGCCTTCGCCCTCGCCCATCTCAGCCCCGAAACGGCGGAAGCCTGCGTGCGGATACTCTCCTGGCCGTTCGCCGCGCGCGGGTTCGGCCCCGTCAAGCGCGCGACCCAGGCGAAGGCGATGGCGGACCGCGAGGCCGCCCGCGCCGCCCTGATCGCGGCAAAGAGGGCCGTTGTGGCGTCCGCCCCCGCTTCGGCGTAAACCTCTGCCAGGGAGGATACGCCCATGCTCGATGTCACTGAGTCGGAGGCGCTTGAGACACGGCGCCTCGTGGTCGACACCGCGCGCGCCTTCGCCCAAGAGAAGCTCGCCCCCCGCGCTGCGCAGCGCGAACGCGAAGGCCGGATAGAGCCCGACATTATCCGCGAACTGGGCGAACTGGGCTTCCTCGGCGCCACCATCTCTCCCAAGTGGGGCGGGGCGGGTCTTGATATGCTCACCTACGCGATGGCGCTGGAGGAGATCGCGGCCGGCGACGCCTCCGTCTCCACCCTCGTCTCAGTGCACAACTCGCCCACCTGCACCATCCTCGAACGCTACGGCACCGAGGCGCAAAAGGAGCGCTTTCTCCGCCCCATGGCCACCGGGCAGTGGGTGAGCTGTTTTGCGCTCACCGAGGCTCAGGCTGGGTCGGATGCGTCGAACCTGCGCACGCGGGCGGTGCGCGACGGTGAGTTTTGGATCATCGACGGCTCCAAGCAGTTCATCAGCAACGGCTCGATCGCCAAAATCTGCCTCCTCTTCGCCGTCACCGACCCGGCTGCCGGCAAAAAGGGCATCAGTTGCTTTGCTGTGCCGACCGACACGCCGGGCTATCGCGTCGCGCGCATCGAGCACAAGCTCGGCCAGCACGCCTCAGACACCTGCGCGCTCGTCTTTGACTCCGTGCGCGTGCCGGCGGAGAACCTGATCGGCGGGGAGGGCGAAGGCTACCGGATCGCGCTCTCTACCCTCGAACCGGGGCGGATCGGGATTGGCGCCCAAGCCGTGGGGATCGCGCGCGCCGCGCTCGACTACGCCATCGCTTACGCCAAGGAGCGCATCGCCTTCGGCCGCCCGATCATCGACAACCAGGCGGTCGCCTTTCGCCTCGTCGAAGCGAAGACGAAGCTCGAGGCGGCACGGCAGCTCGTCCACCTCGCGGCACGGAAGAAGGACGCGGGCGAGAACGCGCTCGAGGCTGCCTGCATGGCAAAGCTCTTCGCCTCAGAGGTGGCAGAGGAGATTTGCTCCGCCGCCATCCAGACCCTCGGCGGCTACGGCTATCTCGCCGACTATCCGGTGGAGAGGGCCTATCGCGACGTGCGCATTTGCCAGATCTATGAGGGCACCTCCGACATCCAGAAGCTCATCCTGGCGCGGAGCCTTTGAGGGCAAGCGCGCGCGCATAGACAGCGCGGCGCGCCGCGCCCGTCGCGGCAGCGACACGATCCGCCGCGTCGCGCACGGAAAGCCCCTCGGCGAGGGCGGCACGAAGCCTTGTCTCGATCTCCTCCTCGCTCGGCTCCGCCCCGCCTTCGGCGGGACCGACGACAAGGACGATCTCGCCCAGCACCTCTGACCCAGCATACCGTGCGGCAAGCGCACCGAGATGGCCGCGCACCACCTCCTCGAAGCGCTTGGTCAGTTCACGCGCTACCGCCGCTGGACGGCCTTCACCCAAAGCATCTGCGAGGTCGCGTAGGGTTTCGGCCAGGCGGTGCGGCGCCTCGTAAAGCACGAGGGTGGCCGAGAGCCCTGCGCGTTCAAGGGCGGCGAGTTCGGTGAAGCGTGCCTGCCGTGCACCGGCCTTCGGCGGGGGGAAGCCAAGGAACAGGAACGGCGCTGGCGGAAGGCCAGAAAGGACAAGGGCAGTGGTGGCGGCACAGGGGCCTGGCACGGCGGTGACGCGATGCCCAGCCGCGATCGCCGCCCGAACGAGCCTATAGCCCGGATCGGCGATCAGCGGCATGCCGGCGTCCGAGACGAGGGCGAGGCGTTCTCCGGCGGCGAGCCGTGCAAGCACGCGCCCGGTCATCGTTTCTTCATTATGATCACGCAGAGAAACGAGGCGTGGTGCGAGACCAAAGCGCTGCGCCAGTTTCCGGGTGATGCGTGTATCCTCGGCGAGTACCGCGTCGGCGGCGGCCAGCACGGCGGCAGCACGCGGCGAGAGATCGCCGAGGTTGCCGATCGGCGTGGCGACCAGGATCAGTGTTCCAGGCGGGCCGGCCGCGTCGACGGGCACAGAGGGAGGGGTTTCGGTCCGTGTTTCGTCGCTCTCTTGCATCGGCCGTCGCCATCCTTGCATGCGTTCTGGTCGGGGCAACCGCGTGCGCGCCGCAACCTCCGCCCGCGCGCCCTATCGCCACCGCGCCTCCTGTGCGGGTCGACCCCTCAGCCCTGCCGCTGCCCACCCGCCCTGCCCTGGGACCTGATGGCAAACTGCGCGCCGCCCTGCTCCTGCCGCTCTCCGGCCCGCAGGCGCCAGTGGGTGAGGCGATGCTGAACGCTGCTATGCTTGCCCTGTTCCAACATGGCGGAGGCAAGCTCGAATTGCTGCCAAAGGATACTGGCGGCGACCCGACACGCGCTGCCGCCGCCGCGCGCGACGCGCTCGCCGAAGGCGCGGGCGTGATCCTCGGCCCCCTGTTTGCCGCCGAGACGGCGGCCGTCGCCTCGATCGCCTCAGCGTCGGGCGTGCCCGTGCTCGCCCTCACCACCGACGCGACTCAAGCGCGCCCCGGCGTATGGGTGCTTGGCCAGCTGCCTGAACCCGCGGTGCGGCGCGTGGTCGCCGCCGCCAGGGCAGCCGGGGCGGAGCGGTTCGCCCTCCTAGCCCCTGACACGCCGTTCGGCCGCCTGGTTGCCGAGGCCTATGCGCGGGCGGTGGCGGACTCGGGCGGAGTGCTGGTGCGGCAGGAACTCTATGCAGGCGACAACCCGGCCCCGGCGGTGCGCCGCCTCGCCGACTACGACAGCCGCCGCGGGCCGATCGATGCCCAGGTGCGGGCGGCCCGCGCCGAAGGAACCGCAGAGGGGCGGCGGAGGGCAGCGCAAATCCAGCGCGCGGCCCGCATTCCCCCGCCGCCCTTCGATGCGCTCCTGCTCGCTGATGCGGGTGAGCGGCTGCGCGCGGTGGCCGCCTTGCTTCCGTTCTACGACATCGACAGCCCGCCGGTGCGCATTCTCGGCACGCCGCTGTTCGCCAGCATGGCGGATGCCGGCAGTGAACCCGCCTTGGTCGGCGCTTGGTTCGCCGCCCCTGACGAGACGCGGCGCGAAGCCTTCGTCGCGCGCTACCGCGACGCCTATGGCAGCGACCCGCCGCTGGTGGCGGGCATTGCCTTCGATGCAGCGGCGATCATCGCCTCACTCGTCAACGCCTCCCCGCCCGACCTCTCGCCCGGCGCGCTGACCAACCCTGCGGGGTTTGCCGGCGTGCTTGGGCTGGTGCGGCTGATGCCAGACGGGACCAACCGCAGGGCGCTCGCCCTGATCGAGGTGACGCGCGACGGGTTTCGCGTGCTTGAACCGGCGCCTGAGCGGTTTGAGGACGTGATGTTCTAAGCGGCCTGGGAGAAGAGGCTGGCCATGCCGCAGTCCTTGCCCGACCGTCCGGCAAGCCCCACCCTCCTCGTTGCCGGCACCGCAGCGGCGATTGCCGCCGTGCCTGGGGCGCTGCTCGCAGGGCTTGCCGCCTTTGAGATTGTCTCCGAGCGCGCCGCAGCCATCCTTGCTGCCGCGTTCGCGTTGGCCGGCACGCTGGCCGGACTGATCATCTACCGCGACCTCGCGCGACTCGTGCTCGTCCTCAAGCGGGCCGAAGTCGGGCTGCCGCTCGAGCATCTTCCCATCTTGCCGCCGTTGAAGCGTATCGCTGAGGCGGCAGGGCGGCTCGCCGATACGCTGAGGGACCGCACGAGCGAGGTCGACCGGCTCGCCGGGGCCGCCGTGCGCGTCGTTGAAGGCCTGCCCGACCCGCTGATCGTGCTTGATGCGGAGGCCAGACCCGTCATGCTGAATGGGGCGGCTCGCGAGCTGTTCACCCCGCCAGCGGCGGAGGGGCCAGACCTCGGCGCCCTGTTACGCCACCCAGGCCTGCGCACAGCGGTGGAACGAGCCGGGCGCGGCGAGCGGCCCGAGGCGGTCTCCGTCACCCTGCCCGTGCCGGTGGAGCGCGAACTTGTCGCCAAAGCCATCGGGCTTGATCCGCCCTTGCGCAACGGCGGCCGCATTCTCGTCACCCTCTCAGACCGCACGCGCGAACGACGCGTGGAGCAGATGCGGGCCGATTTCATCGCCAACGCCAACCACGAACTACGCACCCCGCTCACCTCTTTGCTTGGCTTTATCGAGACCCTGCGCGGGCCAGCAGCGGAGGATCGCGAGGCGCAACAGCGCTTCCTTGCCATCATGGCGCAGGAAGCTCACCGCATGTCGCGGCTGATCGACGATATGCTGTCTTTGTCGCGCATCGAGATGATGGAACATACCGCCCCGAAGGGGGTGGCAGATTTGCCCGCCCTTGCCCGGCGCACCATCGAGGCGCTCGAACCGCGAATCGCCGCGCGGCGGATGCGGGCCGAACTCTCGGTCGACCCCGCTGTACAACCGATCGTCGGCGACCCCGATCAGCTGGCCCAAGTGGTGATGAACCTGATCGACAACGCGGTAAAGTACGGCCGCGACGGCGGCGTGATCCGGGTGCGCGTCTTTGCCACGCCAGCGCAAGGAGGGCGGCCAGCCGGGGTCGCGGTTTCTGTCACCGACGACGGAGCGGGCATCCCACGCCAGCATATCCCGCGCCTGACAGAGCGGT
Source organism: uncultured Elioraea sp. (assembly GCA_938010425.1). GTDB lineage: Bacteria > Pseudomonadota > Alphaproteobacteria > Acetobacterales > Acetobacteraceae > Elioraea. The sequence goes on along the minus strand of CALLUO010000001.1, from coordinate 18,444 downwards.
TCTACCGCGTGGACGTGGCGCGGTCGCGCGCGATCGGCGGCACCGGGCTTGGGCTTGCCATCGTCAAGCATGTTCTGAACCGGCACCGCGGCCTCCTTGACATCGAAAGCGAGGAGGGCAAAGGTTCCACCTTCACCGCCTGGCTGCCAGCTGTGCCAGCCGAGGCGACCCGGCCCGTCGCGCAGCCCGCGGCCGCGTGACGAAGCGGGCCCCGCTCACTTTTGCACGGGCAGGAAAATCAACACGACCGCCGCAACGAGGCAGACGGAAGCGGCAACGTAGTTCCAGGTCAGCTTCTCGCCCAGCGCCCACACCGCGAAACCTGCAAACACCGTCATGGTGATCACCTCCTGCATCACCTTCAGCTGCTGCGCGGTGTAAGGCCCAAAGCCGATGCGGTTGGCGGGCACGGCCAGGCAGTACTCAAAAAACGCGATGCCCCAAGAGGCAAAGATGGCGAGCCAAAGCGGCCAATCGGGCTTCTTGAGGTGCCAGTACCAAGCGTAAATCATCAGCACGTTGGAGCAGAGGAGGAGCACGGGGGGCAAAACCCAGCTCATCCACGCGGCGGGAAGAGGAATCATCGCGGTTTGGCCTCGCAGTCGGGGGGGAAACGGGAGAGCAGGATCAGCATCAGCGCCATGCCGGGCAGCGCGGCAGCGGTGGTGAGCAGGAAAAACCGCGTCCAGCCCATCGCCTCGGCAAGGAAACCGCCCGTCGCCCCAAGCGTGCGCAGAGGCACGGCGGCCAGCGAGGAGAGAAGCGCAAACTGTGTCGCGGTGAAGGCGACGCTGGTCAAGCCCGAGAGGTAGGCGACAAAGGCGGCATCAGCGAGGCCGTCCGTCACATTCTCAACTCCCACCTGGGCCCAAAGCAAGGGAACGGACCGTCCCGCCTCGGCCAGGGCCACGTACATGAGGTTGGAGAGCATCTGGCTAAGTCCCGTCGCGATGAGCGCCCTCCCAACCCCGATCCTCGCCACCAAGATCCCGCCAAGCGTGACACCGATAAGCGTCGCTGCCATGCCAAACACGCCCGACACCGCCGCAACATCAAGCCGCGAAAAGCCGAGGGCGCGGTAAAAGGGCGCGGTCATGATCCCGGCCAGCGCCTCGCCGAGTTTAAAAAGGGCGACGAAGCCAAGGATCAGAGGCCAGCCCGGGCGAAGGAGGAGGTCTCGGAACGGGTCGATCACGGCAAACCGGAGCCGGGCACCCCAGGAGGAAGGGGGCGGTGTGCCGGGAGGCAGGGGTTCGCGGGCAAGGACCAAGGTGGTGACTAGGCCCACGGCCATCAGCCCCGCCATCGCGGCAAAGGCCGCCCTCCAGCCGGCGAGCTCAACAATCCCCAGCGCGCCTGCGTTCGCCGCCAGCAGAGCGATGCGGTAGCCCCAGACATAGGCGGCAAGCCCGAGCCCTTGGCGTTCGGGCGGCAGGCTTTCGATGCGGAAGGCGTCGATGGCGATGTCCTGCGTCGCTGAAAGGACAGCAACGGTAATGGCGACCAGCACGGTCGCTTGGGCATCTCGAGCGGGGTCGGTCAAGCCCAGAGCGAGGATCGCGGCTGCGAGCGCGACTTGGACGGGGGCAAGCCAGCCGCGACGGCGACCAAGCCGCGCCAGTGGCGGGCGAGCGTGATCGAGAAGCGGGGCCCAAAGGAATTTCAGCGTGTAGGCGAGGCCGATCAGCGCGGTGAGCCCAATCGCGCTGAGCGACACGCCGGCCTCGGCAAACCACTGCCGCAGCGTGAAGCCAGTGAGTGGCAGCGGCAGCCCAGCCGAGAAGCCGAAGAGCAGCAGCACCAGCAGGGGGCGGTCCAAGCGCAGCGCGCTCACCGCTGGCAAAGCCCGATCAACGGTAAGGGGCAGAAGGGGCGTGTCGACACGTGTGTCTGTGCTAACTTCAGCCGTAGCAGACGGCGACAGCAGAGGGAGAACCGCGATGCCGCGCGAAACGGTCCCGGGTTTGGCGTCCCCCGCCTATCTGCACCGCCGGCAGGCGATCCTGCAAGCCGGCGCCGGCGTGCTCACGGCACTGGCCTTGGGGCTTCCCCTCGGCGGCTGCGCGCAGAACGAACAGCTCGGTCGGTCGCAGCTCATCCTCATCGACGACGAGGAGCTCGAGCGGATGTCGGACATGGCGGAGGCCGACATCCGTCGCCGCGCAGGCGGGCCGCTGCGCGATCCTGCACGGCAGAGGGGCCTCGAGCGCATGGCGGGCAATCTTTCCGCCGTCGAGGGCGCGCCGCAGCCTCGCCGAGGGTTCCGCCCCGAACTTCTCGCCGATCGGCAGGTCAATGCCTTCGTCCTGCCCAATGGCTACTCCGGCTACTATGACGGGATGTGGGGTTTCGTCGGCGGCAACCAGGACGAATTGGCGATCATCATGGGCCACGAGATGGGGCACCTCGCCGGGCGGCATGCGCAGGAACGGGTGAGCCAGCAGCTTGCCCTCTCCATTGGGGTGGCGGTGCTGGGCACGGCGGCGGCGGTGAACCGTGGCACCCGGGCTTATTCGCCGGCGATTGGGGCGGCGCTTGGGCTGGGGGCGGCACTCGGCGGAGCGGCGTTTTCGCGCAGCCACGAATACGAGGCCGACCGGCTTGGGCTGATCTATGCCGCCCGCGCGGGCTACGAGCCGCAGGCGGCGAGCCGGTTCTGGGACCGCATGGAGGCGCAGCACGGCAGGGGAAGCGGGGTGAGTTTCCTCTCCACCCACCCCTCGCACGGGGATCGGCGCGAGCGACTGGCCGCGCTGATGCGCGAGGACCCCGAGGTGCGCGCCGCCATCGAGCAGGGCCGGGCGCGACGCAGGGCGTGACGAGCTTTGGCCGCGCGCCGCGCTGCCTTCGCTGCCTCTTGACGTGCCGCCCCCTCAGCGCGGGGTCAGCACCATAATCATCTGCTTGTTCTCCATCCGCGGCATCTGCTCGACCTTGGCGATCGGGTCGAGCTCGTTCTTCACCCGTTCCAGCACCTTCATGCCGAGGTCGATGTGGGCAAGCTCGCGACCGCGGAATCGCAGTGTGACTTTGACCTTGTCCCCTTCCTGGATGAAGCCCTTGGCCTGCCGCATCTTCACATCATAGTCATGGTCGTCAATATTCGGGCGGATCTTGATCTCCTTGACCTCGACGACCTTCTGCTTTTTGCGGGCTTCGCTCTTCTTTTTCTGCTGCTCGTACTTGTATTTGCCGAAGTCGAGGATCTTGCAGACGGGAGGGTCGGCATTTGGCGAGATCTCAACCAAGTCAAGCCCCGCTTCACGCGCTCGCCAGAGCGCCTCGCGGGTAGGCACAACGCCGATCATCTCGCCGTCCGGTCCGATCAGACGGACCTGGGGGATTCGGATCTCTTCGTTGACGCGCGGCCCCTCTCGGGTTGGCGGCGCCAGGGTGGTCGGACGCGGTGGGATGGCGGAAACCTCCGTTTTCGTTACAACACACTGCAAGAATGGGGCGATCAGGCCGCCGCTTCAACCGGTTCGGCGGCAGCGCCGCGCAGGTCAGGCGGTGTGGCTTCAGCGGCCAAGCGCTTCACGGCGACCTCAACAGGCAGCGTCTCCTGGTCAGGGCCGGGCAAGCGGCGCAGGACGATCGTCCCGGCATCCGCCTCGCGTCGGCCGATGATCGCCAGATAGGGCACCTTCGCCTCGATGTGGTCGACGATCTTGCGGTTGATCTTCTCGTTGCGTAGGTCGACCTCAGCCCTCAACCCGTAGCGGCGAAGCGCCTGGGCCGCCTGGCGGACCGCCGCCCCAGCATCGTCGACAATGCTGGCAACGACCACTTGAACGGGGGCAAGCCAGAATGGAAGCCAGCCAGCGCAATGCTCGAGCAGGATGCCCATAAAGCGTTCCAGACTGCCGAACAGAGCGCGGTGTAGCATGACCGGCACGTGCTTCTGGCCATCCTCACCAATGTAGTAAGCGCCGAGGGCGGCCGGCATGTTGAAGTCAACCTGCAGCGTGCCGCATTGCCAATCCCGTCCGATCGCATCGCGCAGGACGAACTCCAGTTTCGGACCGTAAAAGGCGCCTTCGCCCGTATTGACGGTGTAGTCGGTGATGCCGGCGGCCCGCAGCGCGCCGCGCAGCGCTTCCTCCGCACGGTCCCAAATCGCGTCCGATCCGACGCGCTTTGCCGGCCGGTCAGAGAGTTTCACGTGCACCTGGTCAAAGCCGAAATCGCGGTAGACCGAGAGGCAGAGGTCAATCACCTTCACGCTCTCGGCTTCAATCTGATCCTCGGTACAGAAGATGTGCGCATCGTCCTGGGTGAAGGCACGCACGCGCATCAGCCCATGCAAGGCACCGGAAGGTTCGAAACGGTGCACCTTGCCGAACTCGCCGAACTTCAGTGGCAATTCCCGGTAGCTGCGCAGACCATGGCGAAACACCTGGATGCCGCCCGGGCAGTTCATGGGCTTGAGAGCGAAAACCCGCTCCTCCTTCGCCTCGGTCAGATACATCGCATCGCGGAACTTGTCCCAATGCCCTGACCGTTCCCACAAACTGCGGTCCATGATGTCTGGGGTGTTGATCTCGAGATAACCGGCGGCTTCCTGTCGCCTGCGCATATACTCAAGCAGCGTGGAGAAGAGTTTCCAGCCACGCGGATGCCAGAACACCGCCCCAGGCGCCTCGGGCTGGAAATGGAAGAGATCCATCTGTTCGCCGAGCTTGCGATGATCCCGCCGCTCTGCCTCCTCCAAGCGATGGAGATACGCGTCAAGTTCGTTGCGATCGCGCCATGCCGTGCCGTAGATGCGCGACAGCATCGCGTTGCGATGATCACCCCGCCAATAGGCGCCCGCAACCTTCATCAGCTTAAAGGCATCGCCAATGTGCGCTGTGGAAGGTCCGTGCGGGCCGCGGCACAGATCGACCCACTCGCCCTGGCGGTAGAGAGTGATCGTCTCGCCCTGTGGCAAGTCCTGGATCAGTTCGACCTTGTATTTTTCCCCCTTCGATTCGAAGAGGGCCATCGCCTCGTGGCGCGTGGTGACGATGCGCTCGAAGGGCGCGCCACGGGCGATGATCTCGCGCATCTTTGCCTCGATGGCCGGGAAATCCTCTGGCGTGAAGGGACGTTCGTAAGCGAAGTCGTAATAAAACCCGTTCTCGATCGGCGGCCCGATCGTTACCTGTGCGCCGGGAAAAAGAGCCTGCACCGCCTCTGCCAGCACATGCGCACAATCGTGGCGGATTAAGTCGAGCGCCTCAGGGTCTTTCCGCGTGATGATTCGCACGCGTGCATCCCGCTCGATCGGGCGCGAAAGGTCCCAAAGCGTGCCATCCACTTCGATCGCGAGGGCAGCTTTGGCGAGCCCCGGCCCGATGGCAGCGGCGATCTCGGCGCCCGTCACCGCCGCCTCGAAGCGGCGGGTAGACCCGTCGGGGAGCGTGATGGTGGGCATGGGCTCGCGTAAGTCCTCGCTTGCACGCGGTCTATGGGGACGGCTGCGGCACAACGTCAAGGCCAGCCAGCGCAGCGTACACGGTTTCGGGCGCAAGATTGCGCAGCTCAGCGTCGCGCAAGATGCGCACCTTGGGCCCGCGCGGGGCACACAGCGCGGGGTCGGAGGCAGCGGAAAACAGCACAACGGCTGGGCGCCCAAGAGCGGCGATCAAGTGCATCGGCCCAGTATCGTTGCCCACCGCAAACAGGGCGCGCCTGGCGAGGGCGGCGAGATCAAAGAGCGTGGTGCGGCCGGTGAGGTCGAACGCGGCGGGGCACGAGCCGCGGATGGTGGCGGCAAGCGGCGCTTCGCGTGCCGTGCCGACGATAAGCGGGGTGGCACCTTGCGCGGCGATCGCAGAAGCGAGCGCGGCGTAGTGCTGAGCGGGCCAACGCTTCTCCGGCCGGTGCGGTGAGGCGCCTGGAACGAGCAGAGCGAAGCGGGCGGGCGGGGCGAAGCGGGTGACGTCGGCATCCAGCCAAGCGAGGTCGGGCGGGGGGAAGGCAGCAAGACCGGCAGCGGCGAGCTGGTCGCGTTGGCGATCGAGCGTGTGCATGCGGTCGCGGTTCGGGTTGGCGTGCGGGTGCGAGCATCCGCGGGCGATACCGGACCATTCGGGCCGCGCGCCGAACAGGCGTATCAGGTGGAAAAGACGAGAAGAGCGGGCGGAGGTCTGCAGATCGTAGACGCGGGCGTAGCCCTCGCGGGCGAGGCTCTGCGCGAGGCGAAGGGTCATCGGGAAATTCCAGGCCGGGGCGCGGGGATCTTCCAGCACGCGGTCAAACCAGGGCGCGCGGCGCATCAGCGGCGCGAACGGGGGCGTGGTGAGGAGGTCGAGGCGCGCGTCCGGGTGCTGGGCGCGAATGGCAGCGAAGGGCCCGAAGGCCTGGATCAGGTCGCCGAGCGCGCCGTGCTTGATGACGAGGATGGGGGTTCGCTTGGTCACGGACGAGGCAGTTCGTCACTCGGGAAGGGCATGCTGAAGCAGGGAGTTTTATTCCAACGCTTCTAAGGGAACGGGAGGGCAGCCCTTTCGCGCACGGTGGAGCGGTGGTTTGGCGTGAGCAACACTCTCCCCGTCCTCGCGACTGGTCCTGCTGCCGACCAGGGGCTCAGAACCGATCAAGACACCGCAAGGTTACCGTGATAGGCCACGCCGCCTCATGCGTCTCGCAGCGTCCGGGGAAGACCAGCCTTGCCGTCGCAGCCGCACCCGTCAGCGGTGGCGCCTCTGACGGCAGCCACACCGTCGGCGGAGATGAAGTCCAGCCGCGCGGACCGATCGCGCGGCGGGCGAGCGAGGTCCTGTTCGGTTGAGCGCGCCGCCAGCCTTGGCCTGCAGAGTTGCGACCTCTCGCCTCTCTGGCCGTGCGGCGTCGCTGAACCAAAGCTGACCGGCTGCTTAAGCGCCGGTTTAATCCCGTGCCGACGCGTGCAAGGACAACGGGGAACTCCCGCCGCGCCCCACCGCGACCACACCGACTGGGCGGTTTCAGCTCCGTCCGCAGCGGAGGGCCAGGCCTGGATGCGCCGGGCGGCGCGGGCGATGCACTGGGCCTTGCTTCTTCTGACCATCGCCTTGCCGCTTACTGGCCTGTTCGATCGCTGGGCCCGCGGAAGGTCGGTGATGCTGGTTGGGCAGATCAGGCTCGCCCCGCCCTTCGTTCCGCTCGGCGGACGGATTTGGGACGAGGTGCACGAGACGCTCGCTGACTTGCTCGTGGTTGCTGTCGCCGTTCATGTTCTGGCCGCCCTGTGGCACGCGGTGGTCCTGCGCGCAGGCGCTCTTTTGCCCCTGGTGTCCGGGACCGGCCGTGCGCTGGGCAGTCAGCCGCCGCTGACGCGGGAGCGGTTCGGCTTCAAACCCGGCTTTCCACCGCGGGCAGAAGGGCCGCGTCCTTCGCCTTCGGGTGAGAGGGGTTGCGGAAGCGAACCTCTCCAGCCTTCGCCGCCAGCGGCTCGCCCTGGCCCAGGAGTTCGAAGCGCGAGGCGCAGGAGACGGCGATCACCGCTCGCGCTTCCGGCGCAGTAAGAAAGTTGCGCGCTGCCGCTTCAAGTTCGAGACGCTCGCGCAAGGCTCGCCACTCGGCGGGCTCGGTGTCCTCGACAAACACGGCGAGGATGCCCGGCCGCGTGCCGGACAAGCGGGAGGGAAGGTCGGCGAGACGCCTCTGCAGAACAGCGGCGATCTCGTTGGGGCGCGAGGCACGAGCGGCGAGCACGACCACAGAGCCTTCGCCGGCGGCGACCGCGAAATGGGTTTCTTCGCCGAACTGGGCTTTCAGCCGCTCGACCAGCGCGCGGTGCCCGGCTTCGGCCTGAGCCACCAGCAGGGGGTCGAGGCGCAGCAGGGCGGTCTCGCTGAAGTCGGCCTTGCGCTCCTCGGCGAGCAGGGCGCCGATGCGCGCCTGCACGGCGGCGAGGTTGCGCGTCGAATCCAGACCCTCGGGCAGGGTCACCTTCAGGAGGTAGCGACCCGGGTGGGCGGCAAGCCAAGCCTGCAGGTCCGGGTTGATGCGATCCACCAGGGCGAACCAATCGCGTCGATGCACCCATCGCCCCTCGTCAGCCGAGAACACGGCGCACACCACCTCAGCCTCCCGGCCCTCGCGGGCGAGCAAAAGGTCGTAGCTCGTACCGTCCTCGAAGCCGGAGAAGCGAACCTCAAATCCGGCCTGGCGTTGCCGGGCGGCCGTGCGTAGCAGGTGGAAGAGTGGCACCAAGGTGCCATCGCCGGAGAGCGCCTCGGCGAGCCGTTCGTCAAACCGGGTGCAACCGGCAGGGGAAAGCTGCTGCCGCACCGCCACTGCTTCTGCGGCGAGCGCAGCCACAGCGCGTTCAGCGGCGGTCAGCGATGCTGGTTCACTAGCCGCCAAGCGATCGAGCGCGAGTTCCAGGGCATGCCGTTGCCGCGCGATGCGGCCGGCGATGCGCTGCGCCTTGATCTGCTCCTCGAGCTGGGCGATGCGGCGCTGCCAAGCCTCCCGCCCAGCGATGGCGATGAACGCCTCGGCCGCCCGACGCACGAGGTCAGGCGAGCTCATCCCGTGTAGAGGTGCGAGCGACATGGCGAAATCGGTCTCCTCGCGCACTGTCGTGGCGTGCTGATCGTTCGGACACTCAAACGGGCGTGACTGCAGATTGCGAAGCAAACTGCGCTGCAGCGTGGCCGCTCAGGGGCGCGGCAGGATCGGCGCCCCTGGCGCGTCTGGGGTAAGCGCGCGGCGACGCAGCCAGGCATCCGCCAGCACACAGGCCATCATCGCCTCTCCCACCGGCACCGCGCGAATGCCGACACAGGGGTCGTGCCGGCCGCGGGTGGTGATCTCCACCTCCTCGCCCTCCGCCGTTACGCCCGGCACGGGGGTGAGGATGGAGGAGGTGGGCTTGACCGCGAAGCGCACGATGATGGGTTGGCCCGTGGAGATGCCGCCCAGCACGCCACCCGCGTGGTTGGAGCTGAACACCACACGCCGCGACCCGTCAGGTGACTCCGCGATGCGCATCGCGTCCGCGTTCTCTTCGCCCGACAGGGCAGCGGCGGCGAAGCCGGCACCGATCTCCACCCCCTTCACCGCGTTGATGCCCATCATCGCGCTGGCGAGGTCGGCATCGAGCTTGGCATAGACCGGATCGCCCAGCCCCGGCGGAACCCCTTCCGCCACCACCTCGACGATCGCACCGACCGAGGAGCCTCGCTTGCGCACCTCGGCAAGCCGCTCCTCCCATTCCGCTGCCGCCACCGCGTCCGGGCAGAAAAAGGGGTTTCGCTCCACTTCCGCCCAGTCCCAGCGCGCGCGGTCAATCGCCCAAGGCCCCAGCTGCACCAGCGCGCCGCGGATGACGACACCCTCGCCCAACACCTTGCGCGCAACTGCGCCTGCGGCGACGCGGACCGCCGTTTCGCGGGCGGAGCTGCGCCCACCGCCGCGCGGGTCCCGGATGCCGTATTTCAGCCAGTGGGTGAGGTCGGCGTGGCCTGGGCGGAAACGATCCGCGATCGCATCATAATCCTTCGAACGCGCATCGATATTGTCGATGACGAGCGCGATTGGATGCCCCGTCGTCAGCCCCCGATAGGTCCCGGATAGGATTCGCACCCGATCAGGCTCCTGCCTTTGGGTGACGAACTTGGACTGGCCAGGTCGGCGCCGGTCGAGAAAGGGTTGGATATCGTCTTCGGTCAGCGTCAGTCGGGGCGGCACGCCGTCCACCACGCAGCCGATGGCAGGTCCGTGGCTTTCGCCGAAGGAGGTGAAGCGGAAGATGCGCCCGAAACTGTTGAACACCGCGCGAGGGTCAGACCGTGCTGATGTCCGGCGCGTCGACCGCCTTCATGCCGACCACGTGATAACCGCAATCAACGTGGTGCACCTCGCCTGTCACCCCGGACGCGAGGTCGGAGAGGAGATAGACGGCCGCCCCTCCAACATCCTCGATGGTGACATTGCGCCTCAGCGGGCTGTTGTACTGGTTCCACTTCAGGATGTAGCGGAAATCTCCAATGCCGGAGGCGGCGAGCGTCTTGATCGGCCCCGCGCTGATCGCGTTCACCCGGATGCCCAAAGGCCCGAGATCGGCGGCGAGGTAGCGCACCGAGGCCTCGAGCGCGGCCTTGGCCACCCCCATCACGTTGTAATGGGGCGTCACCCTCTCCGCGCCTAGGTAGGTGAGGGTGAGGATTGACGCGCCCGCCCCCATCAGCGGCACCGCACGCTGGCAGACCGCGGTGAAGGACCAGCAGGAAATATCGAGGCTCTTCAAAAAGTTGTCGCGCGTTGTGTCGAGGTAGCGGCCCTTCAGCTGCTCTTTGTCCGACCAAGCGATGGCGTGGACGAGGAAATCAAGCCCGCCCCAACGGTCGCGCAACACGTCAAACACCGCATCGATCGAGGGCTCGTCGGTCACGTCGCAAGGCAGCACGAGGTCGGAACCGACCGACGCAGCGAGAGGCCCCACCCGCTTCTGCAACGCTTCCCCTTGGTAGGTGAAGGCAAGGCTCGCGCCATGCGCCGCACAGGCGGAGGCAATACCCCAGGCGATGGAGCGATCGTTCGCCACCCCCATGATCAGGCCGCGCCGCCCGCTCATCAGCCCGCCCGCGCGCAAGCCCCGCTCCACCGTTGCGGCTTCGTCCATGCCCGCCCTGCCCTCTGTAACAGATCGCCTAGGTGGCACGCGACCGCGCACCGCGGCAAGGGGGCTAGACAGGCTCAAAAGCCAGGCCCATGACCGTCAACTACGCCAAAAACTGACGGAGTCGATCTGCGTGTCCGACGTAGAAGATCCCTTCGCGCGCTTCGCCGCTTGGTTGGCGGAGGCGGAGAAGACCGAACCGAATGACCCCAACGCCTGCTGCCTCGCCACCGCGAGCTTGGACAGCAAGCCGTCGGCGCGCATGGTGCTGTTAAAGGGTGCGGATCAACGCGGTTTCGTCTTCTACACCAACCTCGAAAGCCGCAAGGGGAGGGAGCTTTCCGCCAACCCCCACGCCGCGCTTTGCTTTCACTGGAAATCCCTGCTCCGGTCAGTGCGAGTCGAAGGCCCCGTCTCCCTCGTCTCCGACGCAGAAGCGGACGCCTATTTCGCCTCTCGCCCCCGCGGTTCGCGCATCGGCGCCTGGGCCTCAAAACAGTCCCGCCCGCTCGAGGGGCGCTGGGCTCTGGAGAAGGCGGTCGCGGAATGGACCATTAAGTTCGGCGCTGGCGACATCCCTCGCCCGCCGCACTGGTCGGGCTTCCGCCTCTCGCCCCGCGTCATCGAGTTCTGGCGCGACCGCCCCTTCCGGCTGCACGAGAGGCTGGTCTATCGCCGCGACTCGGAGGAAGAGCCGTGGCGGACAGAACTCCTCTACCCGTGACCGATGCCACGCGCGACGAGGCGGACGTCGCGGGCTTCCTCGCCGCGCTCACCGGCCGGCCGCCGATCGAGACCCACATCTCGCGCGTGTTTGTGGGCCAGGATCGCGTCTGGAAGGTGAAGAGGCCGGTGCGCCTCTCCTTTCTCGACTTCTCGACCCTCGCTGCGCGGGAAGAGTTCTGCCGGCGCGAGGTCGTGCTGAATGCCCCGCACGCGCCCGGGCTCTATCGTGGCGTTGTCGCCATCATCCGCCGCCCGGACGGCACGCTTGCTCTCGGCGAGGAGGGCGAGGAGGGCGAGGTGGTCGAGTGGGCGGTGGAGATGGCGCGCGTTCCAGACGCCGACTTCCTCGATCGCGTGGCGGAACGCGGCGCGCTTACCCCCGGCTTGCTGGACTCGATTGGCGATGCGGTGGCAGCGATGCATGGCGCACTCCCCCCCGCCCTCTGCATCGACGCCGCAGCGGCGATGGCGCAGGTGATCGCCGGCAACGCCCTGGCCGCGCGCGAGGCGGGGCTGCCCGAAGCCCAGGTCGCGGCTTGGGAGGAGCGGGCGGATGCCTGGCACCGTCGCCTCGCCCCATGGTTCGCGGCCCGCGCCTCAGGGGGCTTCGTCCGCCGCACCCATGGTGATCTGCATCTGGCCAATCTCTGCCTTTGGCAGGGTCGCGTTGTGCCGTTCGATGCGCTCGAGTTCGACGAGGCGCTCGCCACCATCGATCTCGGCTACGACCTCGCTTTCCTGCTGATGGATGTTGAGAGGCGGGTCGGCCGGGCGGCGGCAAACCGGGTGTTGAACCGCTATGTGGCGCGCACGGGCGATGCGGCGCTGGTACGCGGCCTGCCGGTGTGGCTCTCCTCGCGCGCGATGATCCGCGCCCACGTCGCTGCGCGGATGGGCCGCGCGGCCGAAGCGCAAGACTACCTTTCCCGGGCGGTTGCCGTCCTCGCCCCGCTTCCGCCTCTGCTGGTCGCCATCGGCGGATTGCAAGGCACGGGAAAATCCACCCTTGCCCGCGCCCTCGCCCCCGACCTCGGCCCCTCTCCCGGAGCCCTCATCTTGCGCTCAGATGAGATCCGCAAGCGCCTCGCCGGCTGTGCCCCGGAGGACCGCCTGGGCCCTGAGGCCTACACGGCGGAGGCCTCGCGCGCGGTCTACGCGGAACTGGTCCGCCTCGCTGGCGAAACGGTCTCCGCCGGCCACGCCGCGATCGCCGATGCGGTCTTCCTCCGCCCCGAGGAGAGGGAGGCGATCGAGTCAGCGCGCGGCGAGGCCCCCTTTATCGGGGTTTGGCTTGAGGCGCCGCCCGCGGTGCTTGAGGCGCGGCTTGCCGCCCGAGTCGGCGACGCCTCGGATGCTGACGCAGCCGTGCTGCGCGCCGCCCTGACGCAGGACCCTGGGCCGATTTCCTGGACCCGACTCAATGCAGCCGAACCCAACCTGGCCGCCCGCGCCCGAACCCTCCTCCCGAAACCGTAAATTGGCTGCAGCGGGCGTGCTAGAGAGGCCCGCGCACTCTCCGTGGAGACGTCCGCATGGCCTACCGCAAGCTCCTCCTCCCGGTGATCGGCACCGCCGCCGGCGAAGCCGCCCTTGCCACCGCCTTCCTCGCTGCCCGGATCTGGCGGGCGCATGTGCAGGGGCTACATGTGCGCCTGGACCCTCGCGACATCGCTCCCCTCGCCGGAGAGGGCCTGTCTGGGGCGATGATCGAGGAGATGATGAGTGCCACCGAACGCGAGGCGGCGGAGCGTGCGCGCAAGGCCGAGGCGCTCTTCTCCCGCTTCGTCGACCAGCACAACGTGCCGCTGGTGTCCGACCCTGACCAGGCTTTTTCAGCTGGCTCCGTGACCGCCTCCTTCGCAATCGTGGTCGGTCGCGAGGAGGAGGTGGTGGCGCAGCAGGCGCGGCTTGCCGACATCGTCTTAATCGCCCACCCGGAAGCGGGTGACGACGTCTCGACGTCTGATACCCTGCACGCGGTTCTGTTCGATTCTGGTCGGCCGGTGATGGTGTCACGCCGCACCGCCCCGGAGACAATCGGCCGGCGGGTGGCGATCGCCTGGAACGGCACCGCCGAATCCTCTGCCGCGGTCGCCGCCGGGCTCGCCTGGATCGAGCGCGCGGAAGCCGTGCGCGTGCTGCATGCCGAGGAGTATCAGCGGCGAGGCCCTGATGTGACAGGGCTGATCGACTACCTCGCCTGGCACGGGGTGAGCGCCGAGGCCCGCGCTTTCAAGCCGATCGGCTCTGCGGGCGGCGCCGTTGGTGCGGGCCTGCTCGCTGCTGCCGCCGAGTTCGAGGCCGACCTGTTGATCATGGGCGCCTACAGCCACTCCCGCCTACGCCAGCTCATCCTCGGCGGTGTGACCCGGCATGTGCTTGAGCACGCCGACGTGACGCTCCTGATGAACCGCTGAGCAGGCGCGCGGGCGGCGCGACCCCGCAACGACACGCCCGGGCAACGATCAGGGCGCGGATCAACGGGCTTTGACTGCCGATGCGCCGGTCGTTTGCCAATGCTCGAACAGCACGGCAAGCGCGGCAGAGGCCATGCGCGCACGGGCATCGTCAGCCCGGCTGGTCAGCATCACCGGCACGCGCGCACCAAGCACAAGGCCGGCCGCATCGGCGCGGGCGACAAAGGTGAGGTTTTTCGCCAGCATGTTGCCGGCCTCGAGGTTCGGCACCACCAGCACCTCGGCGCGCCCGGCGACGACCGAGGTGATGCCCTTCGTGCGCGCCGCATCGAGGTCGATCGCATTGTCCATGGCGAGCGGGCCATCCACCACGCCGCCCGTAATCTGCCCGCGTTCGGCCATCTTGGAGAGGGCGGCCGCCTCGACCGAAGAGGGGATAGCGGGGTTGACGGTCTCCACCGCGCTCATCACCGCCACTTTTGGCTTCTCGATACCGATCGCGCGCGCAAGGTCGATCGCGTTTTGCACGATGTCGGCCTTGGTCAGCAGATCGGGCAGGATGTTGATGGCGGCGTCGGTGACAATCAGCAGGTGGTTGATCCCCGGCGCGTCGAGTACGAAGGCATGGCTAATGCGGCGCTTGGTGCGCAACCCGCCGTCGCGCTTGACCACTTCGTGCAGGATCTCGTCGGAATGCAGCGCCCCCTTCATCAGCGCACGCACCCGGCCCTCGTGCACCAAAGCGACACCGCGTTCGGCCGAGGCGTGGCTGTGCGGTGTCTCCACGATCTCCACTGCCCTGATGTCGATGCCGTGCTCGGCGGCCGCCTTTTCGATGCGCGCCCGCGGGCCCACCAAGACGGGAACGATCAGCCCGGCCTTCGCCGCCTCCATCGCCCCAGCGAGCGACGCTTGATCGCACGGATGAACGACCGCGGTGGGCAGCGGTGCCAGGCCTGCACAAGCGTCGATCAGCCGGTCGAACTTGAACTGCCGACGCAAAGCGAGAATGGGCAAGGCGGCGTCGTCAAGCGTCATGCGCTTGGTGGGCGCGATTACCTCTGCCTCGCCTTCCGCGATGACGACGCCGTCCTGGTTCACCACCCGCCCATCGAACACGACGACATTGTCGGCGAGTTTCAGCTTCGCCGTCATCGTCACCGTCAGCGTATCGCCGGCCTTGGCGCGCGCAGCAAAGTGCACAGTTTGGCGACGATACAGTGTGCCGGGGCCGGGAAGCTTGTTGCCAAGCACAGAGGAGAACAGCGAAGCAACCAGCATCCCTGGCGCCACCGCCTCCTCGTCGTCGCCTTCGCCTTGCTTGCCCGGCAAGTGGATCGGGTTGAGGTTGCCGGAGGCATGCGCGAACAGCACGAGGTCGTCGGCGGTGATGGTCTTGACCTCGGAGGCAGACTCGCCGACGGCGATTTCGTCATAGGTTCGGTTGATGGCCTGGCTCGGCTTCATGGATGGTCTTTCGCGCTGCAACATGCGCGGGTGATTAGCCCAACCCGTCTGGCTGCCGCCATGGCGCGTTGATGACGATTGCGGGTGACATCACTCGGGCAGGGCGTTGAACAAGAGGAGCGCAAAGGAGGCCTCGCCCGGATCTCGCCCTGGGAATTGGCGGGCAGCGAGGCGCTGAAGCTCTCCCGACCGTGCCGCTTCGGCGATCAGGCGGTCAGCCAGCACGCGCAGCTCCCGCGCCCCGGGCCGCACCGCCATGGCATCATCAATCGCAAGACCGAAAACGCGGTCGGAGATGGCAAGCCCTGCCAGGTCGGAGGCCTGAGCCCGCTAACTGACCAGGATCTCGAGGTCAGCCGCAGAGGCGTTGATCAGGCCTGCGGACAGTGCACCTAGCCCGTCCTGATGCGTTGCCGCCTCGACGATCTGGGCGGTGAGTTCGCCGCGCGCGCTGAACTCGCGCAGAAGCCGCTCGGCGGTGGTACCGGCCAACACGCCGATGCGCCTCTGCCCCCTGCACCGTCAACGTCAAACCAGGCCTGGCCCGAAGCGCTGGTCACTGCGCCGATCACCTTCCCCTCCGCCTCCAGCACCGGCCCCTGATCGATGTGCAGCTCGATGTAGCCGCCAAGCGATTTCGCCCAAGCGGGGTCGGCCTCTCCGCGCCAACCGATGCGCGCGAGCTCCTCGCCGAACACGCGGCCCTCAGGGTCGCGCTTGGCAAGCACCTCCTCTTCGGTGAACACGCCGACCGCGACGCCGGAGCCCATCATCGGCGGCGAGAAGCGTGCGCCTTCCTCGTTCGTCCAGTTCACCAACACCACCGGCGCCTTGGTGCGCACCCCCGCCTTGTGCATGGCGCGCAGCACTTCGAGCCCAGCAGGCACGCTGGGCACGCCATCGAACTTGCCTCCCGTCGGTTGCGTGTCGAGGTGGCTGCCCATAACGATTGTCGGCAGGGATGGGTCTTCGCCCTTGCGGCACAGCACCCTGTTGTCGATGCGATCGACGGTGAGGGCGGGGCAAGGCACACATGCCCGCATAGAAGCCTTCTTCCACCCCGATCAGCGGCGGCACAACCCGCAATTCTTCCTCCGCTTTGGCCGCGTCGTGCCCTGCTTGGAACCCCCGCGCGGGCCGAGGCCTTAGCCGAGGGCGTGCGCGATCGGCCCAAAGACCTGGGCTTCCGCGCTTGCTTTGGCCGGGGCCACATGGGCTGCGACCGACACTGTTGCGAGCCGGGCGCGCGCTGCCCAGGCGCTCTGCTGCCCGACCGGCCATCACGCCTATGCCGGGCGCGCCGGCGGGCATTGCTACCTGAACAACGCCGCTCTGGCAGCAGAAACCCTGCGCCGCGCCGGTGCGTCACGCGTCGCGATCCTCGACCTCGACGTGCACCATGGCAACGGCACGCAAGGGATCTTCTGGCGGCGCGGCGATGTGCTCACGGTCTCCATCCACGGCGACCCGCGGCACTTTTACCCCTGGTTCGTCGGCCATGGAGACGAACGGGGGGAAGGCCCCGGCGAAGGGGCCAACCTGAACCTGCCCCTGCCGCGCGGGGCAGGGGATGACGCCTGGCTGGCCGCGCTGGACGAGGGGGTCGCGGCGGTACGCCGCTTCGGCGCAGACGCCCTCGTCCTCGCCCTGGGGTTCGACGCCTGGGTCGGTGAACCGCTCGGTTTCCTCACGGTCTCCGCGGACGGGTTCGCCCGCGCCGCCGAGGTGGTTTCCGCGGTCGGCTTGCCGAGCGAGATCGTTTAGGAGGGCGGTTACGCGATCGACGCCCTGCCGAAGCTCGTCGCCCGTTTTCTCTCCGTCAGGCGCGGCTAGTCCGGCACCGGGCCGATCCACACCACGCCCTGTTCGACGCGCGATGGCACCGCGGTAAGGCTCGCCCCCGCACAGGGGCCCTTCAGGCAGAACCCATCCTCGATGCGGAACTCGGCCCCGTGCGTCTGGCAGCGGATGCGCTCGCCACCCGGGGCGAGGAAACGGTCAGGCACGATGTCGAGCGACACTCCGAGATGCGGGCAGGCGTTGAGGTAAACGAACACGCTCTCGCCCCGGCGGACGGCAAAGATACCGCTGAACCGGCCGGGGTCAGGCGGGAAGCCTTTCGCCCCGTCGGGCGGGATCGCGGCAAGCGGGCAGAGCGCGCGCCAGCCCGGCTCCGCTCCGGCCGTGCCCTGCGCCTCTCTGGCCCCCTCGCTCATGCCTTGAAGCCACCCATCGCACAGATCGTCCGCCAATGCTCCGGCGAGACGGGCATCACGGAAAGCCGAGGCTGGCGCAGCAAGGCTAGGCCCTCGAGCCGGGGTGAGACCTTCATCTCGGCCAGCGTGACCGGGCGGGGGAAGGGGCCCACCGTCTTCATATCCACCGCGACCCACGGCGAGCCCGGCTCTGCCGTGGGGTCGGGATAGGCTTCGCGCACGACCTCGACCACACCCACCACCGCCTTGCCGATGTTGGAGTGGTAGAAAAGCGCACGATCGCCCACCCGCATCGCCATCAGGTGCCGTTTGGCGAGGTGGTTGCGCACACCCGTCCAGGGCTCCACCCCTGCCGCCATCTGCTGGTCCCAGGAGAAGGCGTCGGGTTCGGATTTCACCAGCCAGTAGGCCATCGCACCGCTTTCCGCCCGCCCCTCGTTTAGTCGGCGATATGCGCCCCGTCTTTGAACACCACTCGAATGAGGTCGATCTCAACGCGCGCGAACAGCCCCGCCTTGGCATAGGGGTCCTCGGCCGCAAGCCGTTCGGCCTCCGCCCGGTCAGCGACGTCGACGACGAAAAACGAGCCTTTGGGCAGCCCTTCCTCGTCCAGCACCGGCCCGACGAGCACGAGCTTGTCCAGGTTGCGCTGCAGGTAGGCGAGATGGTCGGGGCGGGTGGCGAGGCGGAGAGCGAGTTTGTCGGGCTTGTCGGTGCAGCGGATGGTGAAGTGCATCGCGTCTCCTCTCAGCCTGCCCACGCCGGCTTATGCTTCAAACCTGGGCAAAGCGCCCATATCATCAGCGGCAATGGTTGGAAACGCTGCCCCCCTCCCTGGCCGGTCGTTGCACCGCTTCGCCAATCCGGGACGCTTCATGCGCCTTTCCGGCGCGCTTTTGCCGTGGCTCGCAGCGGCGGCGCTGGTCGCGTGCGCCGCCGGCCTCGTCTGGGGCCTCGTCTTCGCGCCGCGCGACTGGCAGCAGGGCGATACGGTGCGCATCATGTACGTGCATGTGCCGGCGGC